>JBKPRI010000270.1:0-15562 GCA_046734515.1 Candidatus Methylomirabilota bacterium
CATCACGCCCGCCTTCGTGCTGATCACCTGCCTGGTCGCCTATCCGTTCGGGATGGCGATCTACTTCAGCCTCTCCGACTACTGGGTGGGCTCGCCCGGCGGCTTCGTGGGCCTCGCCAACTTCCGCGAGATCTTCGGCAACGAGGTCTTCCGCCAGACGGTGCAGAACTCGTTCGTCTTCACCGTCATCGCGCTGACGTGCAAGGCCGTGCTGGGGGTGTGGCTGGCCGTGCTGCTCGCGCGCAACCTCAAGGGCAAGCGCATCCTGCGCGGCGCCGTCCTGCTGCCGTGGGTCATCCCGACCGCGCTGTCCACGCTCGGCTGGCAGTGGATGTTCGACTCGCTCTACAGCGTGGTGAACTGGACCGCCATCAACGCGGGGCTGATCTCGGCCCCCGGCCCGAACTGGCTCGGGATGTCGGGCTACGCCATGGCCGCCGTCATCACCGTGAACGTCTGGCGCGGGCTGCCGTTCTTCGCCATCACCGTGCTGGCCGGACTGGTGTCGATCCCGCGCGAGTATTACGAGGCCGCCGAGGTCGACGGTGCCTCGTCGTTCGCCCGCTTCTGGCACGTCACGCTGCCGCTGCTCAAGCCGGTGCTGGCGGTGGTGCTGCTCTTCTCCACCATCTTCACGTTCAACGACTTCAACATCGTCTACGTGCTGACGCGCGGCGGCCCCGTGAACTCCACCCACCTGTTCGCCACGCTCGCGTACCAGACCGGCCTGGCCGGCGGCAACCTGGGGCAGGGAGCCGCCATCTCGCTCTTCATGCTCCCGCTGCTCGGTCTCGTCGTGTTCTTCCAGCTCCGGTACATCAGGAGGGAGTGACGATGATCACGGGAGTCCGGAGCCGCGGCGCGCGGGCGCGCTCGACGATGTTCGGCTACGCGAACCTGGTGCCGTTCGTGTTCTTCGCGCTGTTCCCGTTCTACTTCATGCTCATCACCTCGTTCAAATCGAACGCCGAGCTCTACAGCCTGAAGTCGGTTCCGCTGTGGATCCAGAACGGCGCCATCGTGGACCACTACCGCTATCTCTTCGGCCGCACCGAGTTCCTGACGTGGATCGGGAACAGTCTCATCATCAGCGTGACGGCGACGGGCATCTCGCTGGTGATCGCCGTGCTGGCCGGCTACAGCCTGGCCCGTCTCCGCTTCCGCGGCGTCGGCTCGTTCGGCACCGCGGTCTTCATCACGTACCTGGTCCCGCCCACGCTGCTGTTCCTGCCGCTGTCCCAGGTCGTGAACTGGCTGGGTATCTCGGACACCATCTGGGCGCTGATCGTGACCTATCCGACCTTCCTGGTCCCGTTCTCGACGTGGCTCCTCATGGGCTACTTCCGGACCATCCCGCGCGAGATCGAGGAGTGCGCGCTGGTCGACGGCGCCAGCCGGATGCAGACGCTGACGCGCATCGCCCTGCCCATGGCCATTCCGGGCATCGTGTGCGTGGTCCTGTTCGGGTTCACGCTGACCTGGAACGAGTTCATCTACGCGCTCACGTTCGTCTCGCAGTCGTCCAACAAGACCGCCATCGTCGGCGTCACGGCCGATCTCATCCGCGGCGATATCTATTACTGGGGCTCGCTGATGGCCGGCGCCGTGCTGGCCTCGGTGCCCGTCGTAGCCTGCTACGTCTTCTTCCTCGACTATTACGTCTCGGGACTCACCGCCGGCGCGGTGAAGGGCTAGGGAGGTCGATCATGGCGAGGACGACGCGACGGGAGTTCCTGTCGGCAGCGGCGGTGACCGGAGTGGCGCTTGCGATCGATCGGGCGCCGGCCCTGGCCCAGAAGAAGGAGCTGACGTTCCTGAGCGTCAACCACTTCGTGCCCTCCTCGGACGACGACCTGCGCCGGCAAGCCGAGGCATTCGGTAAGCAGGCCGGCGTCACCGTGCGGGTCGATACGATCGCGGGCCTGCAGCTTCCGGCCAAGCGCGCCGCCGAGGCGCAGGCTCAGGCGGGCCACGATCTCGTCTTCCTCAGCCACGCCGATCCCTATCTCTTCGAGAACCAGCTCGTGGACGTGGGCGGCCTGGTCGACTCCCTGGGCAAGCAGTACGGCGGCTGGTATCCCTTCGCCGCCGAGTCCGCGCAGACCGCCACCGGCTGGAAGGCGGTGCCGTGGTACTGGGTGTCGTTCCCCGCCTCGTACAACATGGCGCAGTTTCGCAAGGCGGCCCAGGAGCCGCCGCGCACGTGGGACGAGCTGCTCAAGTCCGGCAAGATCCTCAAGAAGCAGGGGACGCCGGTCGGCATCGCCATCAGCCACACCGGTGACGCCAACACGACGTTCTGGGCCATCCTGTGGGGCTTCGGCGGCAAGGTGCTCGAGGCCGATGGCAAGACGCCGGCCATCGTCTCGGACAACACGGCTCGCGCCATCGAGTGGTACAAGGAGCTCTACAAGGACGCGATGGAACCCGAGGTCCTCTCCTGGGACGATGCCTCCAACAACCGCGCGCTCATCGCCGGCAAGTGTTCGTGGATCCACAACCCCATCAGCGCCTACGTGGCGGCGGTGCGCGAGAAGATGCCGATCGCCGACGACCTCAACCATCACCTCACGCCCGGCGGCGCCGGCGGCGTGCACAACGCCCCCGGCATCAACGCCGTCGGCATCTGGAAGTTCTCCAAGCAGGTCGACCTCGCCAAGGAGTTCATCCAGTTCCTGTTCCGCAAGGAGAACTACGACGCCTTCATCGTGGCCGGCAACGCGTTCAACATGGCGCCGCTGCGCGACCTGGCCAAGCACTCCATCTGGGCCCAGAACCCGAAGTTCAAGATGCTGCCCAGCGAGGCCGAGCACGCGCACGCGCGCGGCTGGCCGTCACGGCCGAACGACGCCGTGCGCCGGGTGGAGAACAATTACGTCCTGCCCGACATGGTGGCCAAGGCCATCAACGGCATGCCGACCAAGCGTGCGATGGACTGGGCGCAGGGGCAGGTCGTCCAGGCGCTGAAGGGCCAGCTCAAAGCCGGGGGCTAAGCCCGGGGGGGCTTCGCCCCCCTTCCGGTGCTAGACTCCCACTCCACCGGAGGATTCCATGAATTTCCCGCTCGCTTCGTCCACGGCGTCGGCGCTCGGCTTCGACCAGGTCCGAATCGACCAGCTCGGCCGCATGATCGAGGGCCACATCCGTGACGGCCGTTACCCGGGAGCGCAGATCGCGGTGGCCCGCAAGGGAAAGCTGGCGCTCGTGAAGACGTTCGGTGACGCCACGCTCGAGCCGCAGCGGCAGCCGGCCGCCGACGACACGCTGTGGCTGCTGTACTCGAACACCAAGGTCATCACGGCATGCGCGGTGTGGCTGCTGGTCGAGCGCGGCCTGCTGCGCTTCACCGACCCCATCGCCCAGCACGTGCCGGGCTACGAGACCAACGGCAAGGCGGACATCACGCTCTACCAGGTGCTGACCCACCAGGGCGGCTATCCGAGTGCGGACGTACCGAAGGAGGCGTGGACCGATCACGAGCTCCTCCGCCGGGTCGTCTGCGACTTCCGCCTGGAGTGGACGCCGGGCAGCCGCATGGTTTATCACGGCCGCGCCGCCCACTGGACGGCGGCAGTGCTCATCGAGGCGCTGACGCACCAGGATTACCGCGATTTCATCCGCGAGAACATCGTCGAGCCGCTCGGCCTGGCCGGAGAGCTCTTCGTCGGCTTGCCGGAAGTCGAAGGCAAGCGAGCGGTGGACATGCACGAGCCGTCGGCCGACGGCAGCAAGACCGTCCGGCGCGCCGAGGAGAACAACGCCACCTTCCGCAAGGCGGGCACCCCCGGTGGCGGGGGCTACGCGACGGCGCGCGCGATGGCGGCGTTCTACCAGATGCTGGCCGCCGGCGGCACGCTCAACGGCGTGCGCCTGCTCTCGCCACGCCTGGTGCAGTACGTCACGCGCAACCACAGCGGCGACATGGTGGACGGCTACATGGGCATGCCCATGCACCGCGGCCTCGGCCCGCACTCGCGCGGCACCACGCCGACCATTCGCGGCCTCGGCTCGCTGGCCTCGCCGCGCACGTTCGGCCACGGCGGCGTCGGCTCGTCCTACTGCTGGGCCGATCCCGACTCCGGCGTGTCGTTCGCGTACCTGACCAACAGCCGCGTGCCCGATCCCTGGCACAGCCAGCGAATGGACGTCATCTCCAACTGCGTCCATTCCGCCATCAACCTGGAGGCCTGAGCCATGGCGGCGTTTGACCCACGTCACAAGTCTCGCGCGCTGCTGGACGGACCCGATCGCGCCGCCGCGCGCTCGTACTTCCGCGCGGTGGGGTTCACCGACGAGGACCTCGCGCGCCCGCTGGTCGGCATCGCCCACTGCTGGATCGAGCTGACGCCGTGCAACTCGAACCACCGCAAGCTCGCGCAGAAGGTGGCCGAGGGCGTGCGCGCCAACGGCGGCACGCCGATCGAGTTCAACACGATCTCCGTCACCGACGGCATCGCCATGGGCACCGAGGGCATGAAGGCCTCGCTCATCAGCCGCGACTGGATCGCCGACTCGGTCGAGCTGGTCGCGCGGGGCCACCTGCTGGACGGCCTCGTCACGCTGTCCGGCTGCGACAAGACGATCCCGGCGATGGTGATGGCCATGGCGCGCCTGGACCTGCCGAGCGTGATGCTCTATGGCGGTTCGATCATGTACGGCGAGTACAAGGGCAAGCGCATGACCGTGCAGGACATCTTCGAGGCGATCGGCGCGCGCAACGCCGGCAAGATCGACGACAAGGAGCTGCACGCGGTCGAGTGCGCGGCGTGCCCCGGCGAGGGCGCCTGCGGCGGCCAGTTCACCGCCAACACCATGGCGACGGCGTTCGCGATGCTGGGCGTGTCGCCCATGGGCTTCAACGACGTGCCGGCTCCCGATCCGCAGAAGGAGGAGATCGCCTTCCAGACGGGCCGCCTGGTCATGGACGTGCTGCGCAAGGGGCTGCGCCCGCGCCAGATCATCACCAAGAAGTCCCTCTACAACGCCATCGCCGGCATCATGGCCACGGGCGGCTCGACCAATGGCGTGCTGCATCTGCTGGCCGTCGCGCGCGAGGCAGGCGTCAAGCTCTCCATCGACGAGTTCGACAAGATCTCGCGCAAGACGCCGCTGCTCGCCGACATGAAGCCGTGGGGGAACTACACGGCGCCCGAGATGCACGACGCGGGCGGCATGGGCGTGGTGGCGCGGCGGCTGCTCGACGCCGGCCTGCTGTTCGAGAACGAGAAGACGGTGACCGGCCGGACGATCGGCGAGGAAGCGCGCGCGGCCAAGGAGACATCCGGCCAGAAGGTCGTGCGCCCGCTGTCGAACCCGATCAAGCCCGAGGGCGGTCTCGTGATCCTGCGCGGCAACCTCTCGCCCGACGGCTGCGTGGCCAAGGTGTCAGGCCAGAAGAAGGACGTGCACCGCGGTCCCGCGCGCGTCTTCGACCGCGAGGAGGACTGCTTCGCCGCGGTCAAGGCCGGCAGGATCAAGCCCAACGACGTGGTCGTCATCCGCTGGGAAGGTCCGAAGGGCGGTCCCGGCATGCGCGAGATGCTGCACGTCACCGGCGCCATCCAGGGGGCGGGGCTCGGCGACAGCGTTGCGCTAATGACCGACGGGCGCTTCTCCGGCGCCACCCACGGCTTCATGATCGGCCACATCACGCCGGAGGCAGCGGACGGCGGCCCCATCGCGGCGCTCAAGAGCGGCGACACGATCGTGATCGACATCAAGAAGCGCCGCCTCGACGTCGAACTCTCGGCCGCGGAGATCAAGAAGCGCCTGAGGGCGGTCAAGAAGCCGAAGGCGCGCTACACCAGCGGCGTGATGGTGAAGTACGCCCGGTTGGTCTCGAGCGCGTCCGAAGGGGCGGTCACAAGCTAACTCCTCCCCCCAGCGGTGGATCAGGTTAGCTCGCGGCCGGCTGGTGTGAGTCCGACCTTTTGGCGGCTTGTGGTCGCCGAGGTACTGGCGCGGGCGACAGTGGTCGATGTGGGGACGGGGCGAGGGCGGGTGGCGCTGGCGGTGGCGCCGCTTGCAGGCCGCGTGGTCGGGGTGGACCGGGATGGCGACGCGATCGCCGAGGCGATCCAGCATGCGCGCGCGGCGGGACTGAAGAACGTCGAGTTCGTCACCGCCGACGCGGAGAAGATCGAGCTCGGGGAGCTCGTGCCCGGCGCGCGGCCGTCGCTCGTCACCGCGCATCTGTACTTCTCCGACGCGCTCGTCGAGCGTGCGGCCCGCGCGCTGGCGCCCGGCGGCGCGCTGACCGCAGTCGCCTTCCACGCCGATCAATGGCAGGAGACCGGCCGCCGCTCGCGCTT
Organism: Candidatus Methylomirabilota bacterium; assembly: GCA_046734515.1. Classification (GTDB taxonomy): domain Bacteria; phylum Methylomirabilota; class Methylomirabilia; order Rokubacteriales; family CSP1-6; genus AR5. The sequence continues at coordinate 6,312 of JBKPRI010000270.1, forward strand.
CGCGTACGACGAGCCGGCCCTCCGCGCCCTGCTGCTCGCGCACGGCTTCGCGATCGAGCACCTCGAGATCGAGCGTGAGGTGCAGCGCTTCGGGAGCGTGGAAGAGGCGCTGGCCGCCGCCATCGGCCTCCAGGAGCGGTGGCGCTCCGACGGGCGCTGGTTCAATTATCTGAAGTTCCTCGAGGAAGGCGGCCGCACGCTCACGCGCAGCCACCTGATCGTGAGCGCGCGCCGGCCCGGGTGAAGAGTGCGCGCCAGGCTGGCGCGGCGATCAAGAATCATCCGCGATGTCACACCGTGCCATCTCGGCCATGCCTTCTCCGACGCGCACTTGGCCTCCCGATCGGCTTGGTATATCGGTTGCGTTCCTCCGGGCGCATGACCAAACGCCCGACCACCCTCCGCATCGTGCCCACGCCAGAGCAGCTCCGTGGCCGTCGACTGCAGCGCGAGGTCAGCGCGATCGTGCGGCGCAACCTGGAGGAGGCGTGTGACCGCGCGTGGGCCGAGGTCGCGGAGCGCTGCGGCGGCCGGCCGCCGATGCTCGCGCTCTACGATCCCGCGGCGGCTCCCGCGCGGGTGGCGAGTCGCTCGCTCCTGAGCCTGGTGGGAGAAGGCCTGACGCGACTGGCGATCGCCGCGCTGGTGCCGCCGGCACGGGGCAAGGCCTCGCGCGTTCGCTGGACGGGCGAGCCGCCGCGGCTTGCGGCGATCCAGGGTGGGCGTCGGCGCGAATCCCCGCTGTCGTCGTCCTGACCGCCGGCGCCACCCGGCGCCGCCGCATCGCGTACGATGCGGACGTATGAAGCTCACCGCGCTCGCGCTCACCGAGACCGTCAAGGCGCGCGCGCTTGCCCTCGGTTTCGAGCGCGTGGCCATCGGACCGGCGGACGCCGTCGCCCACGCCGAGCAATTCACGGAGTGGCTCGCGGCTGGGTACGGCGAGGGGATGGACTGGCTCGCCGAGAGCCGCGAGATCCGGCTGGAGCCTGCCCGGCTGCTGCCCGGCGTGAAGTCCGCGGTGGTCGTCGCCCTGCACTACGGGCCGCGCGAGGACGATCCGAGCTGGGACATCGTCTCGCGCTACGCGCGCGGCGCCGACTACCACAACGTCATGCGGCCGCGCCTGCACGTCCTGCGCGACTACCTGATCGAGGCTGCCGGCGCGGACTCCCGCGCCTCACTCGACACCAGCGCGGTACTCGAGCGCGACCTGGCCGCGGCCGCCGGTCTCGGCTGGATCGGGAAGAACACGAACCTCATCGGGCCGCGGGCCGGCTCGTACTTCTTCATCGGCACCGTGCTCACCACGGCCGAGCTCGTGGCCGATGGCCCGGTCGCCGATCACTGCGGCACCTGCACGGCGTGTCTGGACGCCTGCCCGACCCAGGCATTCCCGGCGCCGTGGGTGCTCGACGCGCGCCGCTGCCTGGCCTACCTCACGATCGAGCACCGCGGTCGGATCGCCGACGAGCTCAAGCCGCATGTGGCCGACTGGCTCTTCGGCTGTGACATCTGCCAGGACGTCTGTCCCTGGAATCGCAAGGCGCCGCCGGCCCGCGAGCCCGCCCTGGCTCCGCGCACGCCGCTCGAGCCGCTGGAGACTCTCCTGACGCTCGACGACGAGACCTTCCGCGCGCGCTTTCGCGGCACCGCACTCTTTCGGGCCAAGCGCGCGGGGCTGGCGCGCAACGCCGCGCTGATTCTCGGCAACCGCGGCCAGCGGTCCGCCACGCCGGCCCTGCGCCGGGCGCTCGAGGACCCCGACGAGAGCGTCAGAGACGCCGCCGCGTGGGCCCTTCAGCGTCTCGGCGACATGCCGCGCTGACCGCTCGCGATGCGCGTCTTTTCAAAAAGCCACGAAGGCATATTGGTTGCACCAATACTTTTCGCCTGCGCACAAAGTCGTGTGCACGCGAAAGGAGCTCGAAACCATGGACCAGAAGCAGCAGAACCAGGACCAGAACAAGGACGCCCAGAAGAGCGGCGAGCCCGTGCAGCTCGACAAGGAGCAGCAGGGTGGTAAGCAGGGCGAGCAGAAGCAGGGCCAGCAGCAGGGTGGCCAGCAGATGCCCAACCGCGAGCAGCAGGGCGGCAAGCAGCACGCGGACAACCGCTAAGAACGAGTCGTAACGGGCCGCCGGATCCGCACGGCTGTTATCCTTAGGCCATGCGGGTCCGGCGGCTCGATCACTTCGGCGTCGACGTCGCGGATCTCGCGCGCGCGGAGGTCTTCTATACGGGCGTCCTCGGCATGACGGTGCGCATGCGCCTGGATGACCAGGTCCTGCTGTCCTACGGGGAGGGAAGCTGCGCGCTGTTCCTGAAGCCCGACCGCACGCCGGGCGGCCTGGACCAGGTCAAGAATCCGCTCGGCAAGAGTCATCACGCGTTCGAGGTGTCGTGGGAGGACTACGCCGACGCGCAGCGCGTGTTCCGCGAGCGCGACATCCCGCATCATGCCCCGATCGACTGGGGCGACCACGAGTGCCTCTACTTCCTCGACCCCGACGGTAACCTGCTGGAGCTGGTCGGCTACCGCTCGGACCGCTGAGCCCTCGCGGGCGTTGGAAGTTGACACGGCGACCGTCTCCAGCGTACTGAGAGCCGCATGACCACGCGCCGGACCGCCCTGCTCGCGCTCGCCCTGCTCCTGGCCGCGCTGCCCGTGACCGCCCAGGAGCCGTATCCCACGCGGCCGATCACGATCGTCGTGCCATTCCCGCCGGGCGGCATTGCGGATCTCACCGCGCGGCCGCTCGCCGCGGCCATGGAGCGGCTGGTCAAGCAGCCGGTCGTCATCACCAACAAGGCCGGGGCAGGCGGCGGCGTGGGCACGCAGTCGGTGGCCATCGCGCGCCCGGATGGCTACACGCTGCTGCTGGGGCTGGTGAGCATCTCGCTGCTGCCCGAGCGCGACCTGCTCTTCGGCCAGAAGCCGGCCTACACGCGGGATCAGTTCGTCGGCATCGCGCGGCTCAACGCCGATCCGCCGGTGCTCGCGGTCAACGCCGAGCTGCCGTGGAAGTCGGTCAAGGAGCTGCTCGACGACGCGCGCAAGCGGCCGGGCGAGATCACGTACGCCTCGTCGGGGATCTACGGCGCCTCGCACGTGCCGATGGAGATGCTCCTGCAGTCCGCCGGGAACGTGAAGATGCGTCACCTGCCGACGACCGGCGGTGGCCCCGCCACGACGGCGGTCCTCGGCAAGCATGCCGCGCTCTGGGCCTCGCCGCCGGCGCTGACGCTGCCGCACGTCAAGGCGGGCAAGATGCGCGTGCTCGCCACGTGGGGCGGTGCGCGCCTGGCCGCGTTCCCCGACGTGCCCACGCTCAAGGAGCTGGGCTACGACGTGGAGTACTACCTCTGGGCCGGGCTCTTCACGCCGAAGGGCACGCCCCCGGCCGTGGTGAAGGCGCTGCGCGACGCCGTGCGGCAGTCCGTGCAGGACCCCGAGTTCAAATCGGCCATGGAGAAGGCGCAGACGCCGATCGCCTACCAGGATGCCGACGAGTTCAAGGCGTGGTGGGACAAGGACGCGCACTCGCTGGCCGATGTCGTGAAGCGCATCGGCAAGGTCGAGGAGAAGTAGCGGTGCGGATCGATCTCCACACGCATCTGATCCCCGAGGGCTGGGAGGACTGGGCCGCGCGCTTCGGCGGCACGCAGTGGCCGCGGCTGGTGCGCAAGGACGCCTGCCGCGCCACGATCATGACGGGCGACAAGTTCTTCCGCGACATCGACGACCGCTCGTGGAGCCCCGCGCGGCGCCTCGAGGACATGGACCGCCTGGGCATCGACCGCCAGGCGCTCTCGCCGCCGCCGGTGATGTTCTGCTACTGGGCCGACGCGCGCGCCAACGCCGCGTTCGCGCGGGTGCAGAACGAGAACGTGGCGGCCGTCGCCGCGCGCCACCCGGCCCGCTTCACCGGCATGGCCACGGTCCCGCTGCAGGACGTGGATCTCGCGGTGAAGGAGCTGCGCCACTGCCGCGAGCGGCTCGGCCTCACGGCGGTGGAGATCGGCACCTTCCCGGGCGGGCGCGACTTCGACGATCCCGCCCTCTTTCCGTTCTTCGAGGCGTGCGCCGGGCTCGACGTGGCGATCTTCGTGCACCCCGCCAACCCGCTGGTGGGTCAGGATCGCCTGACGAAGTATTACTTCCCGCTGATCGTCGGCAATCCGCTCGAGACGGCGCTGGCCATCTCCAAGCTGATCTTCGGCGGCGCGCTGGAGCGCCTGCCCGATCTGCGCATGTGCTTCGCCCACGGCGGCGGCGCGTTTCCCTTCACGCTGGCGCGCCTCGACCACGGCTGGAAGGTGCGTCCCGAGGGGCCGGCGGCCATCCCGAAGCCGCCGCGCGAGTACGCCCGGCGCCTGTACTTCGACTCGCTGACGCTCAGCGCGGCGAATCTGAGGTTCATCGTCGAGCAGTTCGGCGCCGAGCGGGTGGTGATCGGCAGCGACTATCCCTTCGACATGGGCGCCGACGACCCGGTCGGCGCGCTCGCCGAGGCTGACCTGCCGGCCGCCGCGCGCGCGCAGATCGAGAGCCTCGCCGCCAGCCGCTTCCTGGGGCTGACTTGAACGCGTATCGAGGAGCGCCCCGGCTTGGCCGGGGTGCTTCCGAGTCTATGGGGGTATGGGGGCCATGTCGGGGCCCCCATTAGGTTGGATCGGCAAGCCGCTCCGGCGGCGCGAGGACGCACCGCTCTTGACGGGACGCGGGCGCTTCGTCGACGACTTCCAGCCCGCCGGTGTCCTGCACCTGGCCCTCGTGCGCAGCCCGCACGCGCACGCGCGCGTGGTCGGCGTGGACGTCAAGCGCGCGCGCCGCGCGGCGGGCGTCCTGGCGGTGCTCACGGCCGACGAGCTCGACGTGACCGAGCCGCTGCCCGTCAACCGCCTGTTCCGTGACATGATCGTGAAGGCGGCGCCGCTGCTCGCGGCCGGGCGCGTGCACGCGCAGGGCACGCCGGTCGCCGCGGTCGTCGCGGAGTCGCCCGAGGCCGCGTCGGACGGCGCCGCGCTGGTCAGCGTGGAGTACGCGCCGGAGCCCGGCGTGGCCCTGGCCCACGTGGCCCTCGGCAACACCGCGCCGAAGATCTGGGACGACGCGCCCGGCAACCGCTCGCTCGGCCAGACCTGGCGCGCGGGCGATCCCGAGGGCGCGTTCTCCGGCGCCGCGCGGGTGGTGGAGCTCACCGTCGAGCAGAACCTCGTCGCCGGTGTGCCGATGGAGCCGCGCTGCGCGCTCGCCGTCTGGGACGACGTGGGCGAGGCGCTCACGGTGTGGACCTCCACGCAGGCGCCGTTTCGCGTGCGCTCAGAGATCGCGCGCATGCTGGGCCTGGACGAGGGGCGCGTGCGGGTGATCGCTCCGGACGTGGGCGGGGGCTTCGGCGTCAAGGGCGGGCCGTATCGCGAGGAGCCGCTGGTGGCCTGGCTGGCGCGCCGCCTCAAGCGGCCGGTGAAGTGGATCTCGACGCGCCAGGAAGACCTGCTCACCACGCAGCACTCGCGCGGTGCGCGCGCCATCGGCCGCCTGGCGCTCGATGCCGACGGCCGCGTGCGCGGGCTCAGTGCGCGCATCCAGGCGCCGCTCGGCGCGTATCTGTCGTTCTCGGCGTCGACCAACCCGCGCAACCACGCGCGCTGCCTGCCCGGCGCCTACACGGTGCGCGACGTGGACATCCAGGTGACGGGCGCGTTCACGACCACGCCGCCGGTGGGTGCCTACCGCGGTGCCGGCCGTCCGGAGGCCGCGTTCCTCATCGAGCGGTTGATGGACCAGGGCGCGCGAGCGCTCGGCATCGATCCCGCGGACATCCGCCGGCGCAACGCGATTCCCGCGACGGCGTTCCCGTACACGACGGCGACCGGCCAGGTCTACGACTCCGGCGACTATGTCGCTGTCCTCGACCGCGCGCTGGCGGCCGCCGACTATGCCGGCCTGCGCCGGGCCGCGGCCGCGCGGCGGCAGCGCGGCGAGCTGGCCGGCGTGGGGATCTCGCTCTACGTCGAGCCGGCCGCACTCGGCTGGGAGAGCGGGGTCGTGCGCATGGAGCGCACCGGTGCCGTGACGGCCATCACCGGCTCCAGCCCGCACGGGCAGGGGCACGAGACGACGTTCGCGCAGGTCGTCGCGCAGCACCTCGGCGTCGAGCCCGATCTCGTCACGGTTCGTCACGGAGACACCGCCGGCGCGCCGCAGGGCTCGGGCACCGCGGGCAGCCGCTCCACCGCGCTCGGTGGCGGCGCGCTGGTGCTCGCCGCGCGCGACGTGCGCGAGAAGGGCCGGAGGGTGGCGGCGGCGATGCTGGAGGCCGCCGCCGACGACGTGGTGGCGGTGGACGGCGGCTTTCACGTGGTGGGCGCCGCCGACCGCAAGGTGGCCTGGCGCGCGGTGGCCGACGTCGCCTATCGCATGGGCGCGCTGCCGGCGGGGATGGAGCCGGGGCTCGAGGCCACGCGCTTCTTCGAGGCGCCGGGCGAGGTGTGGAGCTCGGGTGCGTTCGTGGTGGCCCTCCGCGTCGAGCGCGAGACCGGGGTGATCGTGCCCGAGCGCATCGTGTGGGTGGACGACGCCGGGACGATCGTGAACCCGCTGCTGGCCGACGGCCAGCTCGAGGGCTCGCTCGCGCAGGCCTGGGGCCAGATCGTGATGGAGGCGATCCAGTTCGACCGCGACGGGCACCTGCTCACCGGCACGCTGATGGACTACGCGATCCCGCGTGCCGACGACGTGCCCGTCGCCGAGATCCTGCACCACGACACGCCCTCGCCCTTCAACCCGCTCGGCGCCAAGGGCCTCGGCGAGGCCGGCACCATCGGCCTGCCGCCGGCCGTCGTCAACGCCGTGGTCGACGCCCTGGCGCCGCTCGGCGTCACGCACGTGGACATGCCGCTCACGCCTGCGAAACTCTGGGCGAAGATCTCCGCGTCATGACGACCGATCGCGTCGCCGGGATCGGCCTCGCGCTCTTTGCCGCGATCATCCTGGAGGAGAGCTGGCGCTCGCGGCTGCCGCTCGGCTCCGTCGCCATGCCCGGGCCCGCGTACGTCCCGGCGGTGCTCGCCGTCGCGCTGCTCGTCTCCGGCGTCATCATCGCCGTGCAGGGCGCCGGCGCGCCGGGGCTCCGCGCGGTCGGCTGGCAGGAGTGGCGACACGCGGCGGCCATCGTCGGCGTCTGCGCCTTCATGGCCCTGGCCTTCGAGCGCCTGGGCTATCGCCTCACGGTCGCCATCGCCTGCGTGCTCCTGCTCTCGCTGGTCGAGCGCAAGGCGGCCGCGCCCGCGCTGATCTTCGCCGCCTCGATGGCGCTGGGCACCTACTACCTCTTCGACACGCTCCTGCGCGTGCAGCTGCCGCGCGGGCCGTTCGGGTTCTGATGCTCGAGACGCTCGGCAACCTCGCGGCCGGCTTCTCGGTCGCGCTCTCGCCGCCGATCCTCTTCTACGCGTTCGTGGGCTGCGTCATCGGCACGCTGGTCGGCGTGCTGCCGGGCGTGGGGCCGCTGGCCGGCATCAGCCTTCTGCTGCCCGCCACCTTCGGCCTCGACGCCACGCGCGCCATCGTGATGCTGGCCGGCATCTATTACGGCGCCATGTACGGCGGCTCCACGACCTCCATCCTCATGCGCATCCCGGGCGAGGCCGCCTCGGTCATGACGTGTATCGACGGCTATGCGATGGCGCGCAAGGGCCGCGGGGGTGCCGCCCTGGCCATCGCGGCCGTGGGCTCCTACATCGCGGGGAGCGTGAGCATCGTCGGGCTCATGCTGCTGGCGCCGCCGCTGGCCGCGTTCGCGCTGCGCTTCGGCCCGCCCGAATACACCGCGCTCTACGTGCTCGGGCTCCTCGTGCTGGCCTACATGTCCTCGGGCTCGATGCTGAAGTCACTGGCCATGGCCGCGCTCGGTCTCCTGCTCGGGATGATCGGCATCGACCAGATGACCGGCTACTTCCGCTACGCCTACGGGGTCGTCGAGCTGGGCGACGGCCTCGGCGTGGTCCCGGTCGCCGTCGGGCTCTTCGGGATCGCGGAGATCCTGGCCACTGCGGGCCAGCCGACGCCGCCGACCGTCATCAAGCCGAAGCTGCGCGAGCTGCTGCCCTCGCGCCAGGAGTGGCGCGAGGCGAACTGGCCGATCTGGCGCGGCACGGTGCTGGGGTTCTTCATCGGGATCCTGCCGGGCTCGGCGCACATCATCTCGAGCTTCGTGTCGTACGCGGTGGAGAAGCGCGTCTCGCGGCGGCCGGAGGAGTTCGGCCACGGCGCGGTGGCGGGGGTGGCCGGCCCCGAGTCGGCGAACAACTCCGCGACCTCCGGCGCGATGGTGCCGATGCTCGCGCTGGGCGTGCCGTCGGGGCCGATCCCGGCGGTGATGCTGGCCGCCATCATGGTGCACGGCGTGGCGCCGGGCCCGCTCCTGATCCAGCAGCAGCCGCAGCTCTTCTGGGGCTTCATCGCGTCGATGTACGTCGGCAACGTGATGCTGCTGATCCTGAACCTGCCCCTGGTCGGCCTCTTCGTGAACATCCTGCGAGTGCCGTACCCGTACCTGTACCCGGCCATCCTCGTGTTCGCCACGCTCGGCGTGTACGCCGTGAACAACAGCGTGGTGGACGTGTGGATCATGCTGGTCACCGGCGTGCTCGGCTGGATCCTGCGCAAGCTCGACTTCGAGACGGCGCCGGTGGTGCTGGGCGTGGTGCTGGCGCCGCTGCTCGAGCTGAGCCTGCGCCAGTCGCTGGCCATGTCCGACGGCCGCTACGGCATCTTCGTGCAGCGCCCGATCGCCGCCACGCTGCTCGCGGTCGGCGCCGCGCTCGTGCTTCTGAACCTGTACGCCGTCGCGCGCCGCACCGTGGACTGGCGCGCCCGGATGGCGCTCGCCGAAAAGGGGGAAGTCCAATGAGACATGCGCTCGGGGTCCTCGTGCTGCTCGCCCTGGCGGCGCCGATGGCCGCCGCCCAGGAAGCCTACCCGTCGCGTCCCATCTCGCTGATCGCGCCGTTTCCGCCCGGCGGCGTGGCGGATCTGACGGCGCGCCCGGTGGCGGCGGCCATGGAGAGGGTGCTGAAGAATCCCGTCGGCGTCGTCAACAAGACGGGCGCCGCGGGGGCGGTGGGCATGCAGTACGTGGCCACCAGCAAGCCCGACGGCTACACGCTGTTGCTGGCGCTGTCGTCCATCTCGATCATCCCCGAGGCGGACAAGATCTTCGACCGGCCGCCTGCGTTCACGG
>JBKPRI010000271.1:0-5440 GCA_046734515.1 Candidatus Methylomirabilota bacterium
CGTGCAGGATGCGCAGGCGCTCGGCCTGCTTGGCCAGCGCCTCCTGCGACTGGGCGTTGGTGATGGCGATGGCGGCCTGGTCGGCGAACCCCTGCAGCAGCGCGACCTCGCGCTCCGTGAAGCGCCGCGGCTCGGCGCCGCCCACCGACAGCACGCCGGTGACCTTGCCCGCCACGCGCAGCGGCACCGCGAGCCCGGCCACGGTGCCCGAGACGGCGTTGCGCTCGCGCATCTCCGCGCTCGTGACGAAGCGGGCGTCGGTGCGGAAGTCGGCGGTCCACAGCGCGCGGCCCTCCTGCGCCGCGGTGCCGATGAGCCCGACGCCCAGCCGCACGACGCCGCGCGCGCCCGCGTAATCACGCGCACGGCCGCCGAGCGCCAGCGGCACGAGCTGGCCGTCGGCCTGCAGCAACCGGAGCGCGGAGCTCTCGACGTCGAGCAGCCCGAGCACGCCCGTGGCGATGCGCTCGCCCACCGTGGCGAGATCGAGCGTCTCGCTCACGAGCGCGGCCACGCGCCCCAGCGCCTCCAGCTCCTGGCCGCGCCGCACGACCTCGGCGTGGTTGCGCGAGTTCTCCAGCGCCAGGGCGGCCTGGTCGGCGAACGCCTGGAGCAGCGCAACGTCGTCCTCCGAGAAGACCCGGCCGACCTCGGCGGCGATCGACAGCACGCCGATGATCCGCTCCTGCACACGCAGCGGCACCGCCAGTAGCGCGCGGACGTGGGAGCCGCGCATGCGCTGCCGCAGCTCGTCGGTGAGGGTGAACGCGGGCTCGTCGAGCAGGTCGGACACGCGCAACGGGCGGCCGGAGTCGACGACCAGGCGATAGATCCCGAAGTCGGCCGGGGCCCGGTGGCCGATCGGCATGTAAGGGCCATCGCCGGCCGCCGCCACCAGCACCAGCGCGTCGTCGGCCTCGCGCAGCCGCAGACCGGCGCCGGGCGCCTCGAACAGCGCGCACACGCTCTCCACGACGCGCCGCCCGACCGTGGCCGTGTCGAGCGTCTCGGTCAGGAAGCGCGCGATGCGCGCCAGCTCCGCGGCCTCGCGCCGCGACCCGGCCGGGCCCGCCGTCACCGCAGCGTCTCGCGTGGCAGGTCCAGCACGCGCTCGGCCAGCGTGGCCAGCATGCGCCACGCGGGCTCGTGGTGCCGCGTGGCCTCGGCGTCGTCCGTGTACGTGTCGAGCAGCACGTACGACGCGCCCAGGGCGGCGAGCGCCTCGAGGTCCGCGCGCACCTGGTCGAGGCTGCCATCGCCGGCGATGCGTCCGTCCTCGGCGAGCGCGCTCTCGGTGATGCGCAGCCGGATGCGCGGGCAGAGCGACGGCGGCGGCCGGCGCTCCTTGTCCGCGATCTCGCGCAGGCGCGGCAGGCCCGTGTCGCGCAGCCACGGCACCCGGATGCGGATGGGATGCCAGGCGTCGCCGAGCCGCACGGCCCGACGCATGGCGGCGTCGCTGGCACCGCCGACCCAGATCGGCGGGTGCGGCGTGCGCACGGGCGGTGGGCCGGTGCGCACGTCGCGGAACGTCACGAACGGCCCGGCGTGCGACGCGGGGTCACTGGTCCACGCGGTCTTGATGGCGGCCAGGTAGTCGCTGGACATCGCGCCGCGCCGCTCGAACGGCAGGCCGAGCGCCTCGAACTCCTGGCGCGCCCAGCCCACGCCGACGCCGAAGATGAACCGGCCGCCCGAGAGCCGGTCGATGTTGGCGGCCAGCCGGGCGGTGTGCAGCGGATGACGGTACGGCAGGATCACCACGGTCGTGCCGAGCTCCACGCGGCGCGTCTCGCGCGCGAGCCACGCCAGCGTGACGAAGGGATCGTAGAACGGTGCCGGGTAGCGCGCGACCACGTCAGGGGTCATGGCCACGTGGTCGGAGATCATCACGAAGTGGTACCCGAGCGTCTCGGCGAGCTGGGTCCAGCCCGCCAGGCTCTCCGGGCTCACGCCGGGCCCGAAGTTGAGGAGGTTCACGCCGATCCGCATCAGGCTCGCAAGATACTAGATACTATGGGCGATGCGTGAGCCCTTCCCGATCGTCAGGCCGCCCGCGCCCGGCGCGCGCGCGCCGATCGTGGTGAGCGTGCCTCACTACGGCACCGAGGCGCTGCCGCAGGTCACCCGCGAGGACTACTGCGAGCCGCGCTTCGAGACCTTCGCCTACGGCTTCGCTGACACCTTCGCCTGCGATCTCTACGGCGACCTCCACGCGCACGGCGCCACCGTGCTGGCCACGCCGTACTCGCGCATGTTCGTGGACGTCAACCGCCGCCGCGACGACTTCGAGCAGCGCGACGGCGCCGTGTGCTCCAAGCGCGGCGTGGTGCGCACGCACACGATGCGCGACGTGGCGATCTTCGCCCGTCCCCTCACGCCGGCCGCGCTCGAGGCGCGCCTGTGCGCCCTCTACGATCCTTACTATGCGACGCTCGAGCGGCTCCTCGACGACGTCCGCGCGTCGCACGGCTACGCGATCTTGCTCGACGCCCACACCGGCAGCCCGCGTCGGATGGGCGATCACGAGGTCATCCTGGGCACGTGCCGCGCCTCGACGTGCGCGCCGGCGCTGACCGGCACCGTGGCGGCCATCTTCAGCCGCCACGGCTTCCGTGTGGCGGACAACGTCAGCGGCTACACCGGCGGCAACATCGTGGCCACGTACGGCCGGCCGCACGCCGGTGTCCACGCGCTCCAGCTCGAGATCAACGCATCGTTGCTGATGACCACCAGCCGCGAGGAGCTCATCGCGCTCATCACGCGCGGCGGCGTGCCGGACCGGGCCGAGGCCACCATCACCCGCCTGCGCGAGTGCTTGCGGGAGACGCTGGCCGCGCTGCCGGCCGCCGTCACCGCGGAAAAGGACGTCTCATGAAGATCCGCATCGGCATCGGCGTGGCCTCCGCGTCGTCGAATCCCGCGACGCTGGCCGAGATCGTCACCGGCATCGACGAGCTCGGCTTCGACTCGCTGTGGCTCTCGGAAGTGCTGACCGGGCCCGTGATCGATCCGGCCGTCGGTCTGGCCTGGGCGGCGGCGAGCAATCCGCGGCTGAAGGTCGGCACCACCATGCTCCTGCCCGGGCGCAACGTGCTGCGGCTGGCCAAGCAGCTCGCCAGCCTCGACGCGCTCAGCGGAGGCCGGCTGCTGGTGACGCTCGTGCCGGGACTCACGTACGCGCCGGAGCGCGAGGCGATCGGCGTGGAGCCCAAGCGGCGCGGCGCCGTGACCGACGAGGCGCTGCCGCTGCTGCGCCGGCTCTGGGCCGGCGAGACCGTTAGCCACGAGGGCGCGGTCGGAACCTTCCAGAACGTCCGCCTGTCGCCCCTGCCCGTGCAGCAGCCGCTGGAAGTCTGGCTCGGCGGCACCGCGCCCGCCGCGCTCGAGCGCTGCGGCCGGCTCTCCGACGGCTGGCTGCCGTCGCTCTGCACGCCCGAGGAGGCGGCGGCCGGGCGCGCGGTCATCGACGAGGCCGCCGACAAGGCCGGACGCGCCATCAGCCGCGAGCACTTCGGCATGAGCATCGGCTACGCGACGGCGCCCATCGATCCCGCCACCGCGCGCACGATGACCGCGCGCCGCCCGCGCTCGGTCGAGCTGACGCCCGTCGGCCTGCCGGCCGTGCGCGAGAAGCTCCAGCGCTTCATCGACGTCGGGTTCTCGAAGTTCGTGCTGCGTCCGATCGCCGCGCCCACTTCCTGGCGCGCCGAGCTCGACGCGCTGGCCGACGCGGTGGGCGACCTGCAGACGTGATCGTTGGTGTATCCAAGCTGAGACATATTGAAGATGCGACGTGACCGACGTAGCGTGCCGCTCATGGAGATGTCGCCGCTTCCGCTGTGGCGCCTGACGCGCGCGCGTTACGATCAGATGGTCGAGGCTGGCATCCTGGGGCCCGAAGACCAGGTCGAGCTGCTGGATGGCCTGCTCGTCGCTCGAGAGCCTCAGGGCAATCGGCACGCGATCGTCGTCACGCTGATTCGCGGCGCCCTCGAACGAGCGTTCGGGCGATCCTGTTACGTCCGCGAGGAAAAACCGATCGCCCTGGACGATCTCTCGGAGCCTGAACCCGACCTCGTCGTGGTGCGCGGCCGCCCACGAGACCATCTCACAACAGGACATCCGGCGCGTCCGCTGCTCATCGTCGAGGTGGCCGAGAGCTCACTGAAGCTCGACCGGATGCGCAAAGGCACCCTCTACGCGCGCGCTGGGATCCAGGACTACTGGGTCGTGAACCTCAAGGCCAAGGTCCTGGAGATCTATCGCGAGCCCGTTCGCGCCGGCGACGAGTGGAAGTACGACTCCGTCCGTGTCCTCCGCCGCAACGCGCTCGTCACGCCGCTCGCCGCGCCCCGCGCCCGCATCCGCGTCGCTTCCCTCCTCCCCTAGATTCCAGAGCGGCACCCGGTTCCAGAGGAGCACCACGTGACTTCCGGAGGTGCGCCCGGTTCCAGACGGGCGCCCCGGCTCCGCCGGGGCGCCCCGAACGTCGGGGGGTTTTGGGGGGCCATCTCGGGAACCCCCATCGATTAGGGCGCGAGCGCGAAGGAGCGCAGCGCGGAGCCGGTGCCGCCGCGAATCTTCAGCGGCGGAACCACCAGCAGGAACTCGTAGACGCGCGCGGCCGACAGCTCCTCCAGGAAGTAGTTCTCGATGATGTTGATGCCGTGATCGGCGATGAGCAGCATGTGGACGGGGAACACCTGGAAGCCGGGCGTGCCCGGCGTGCCCAGGATGGGCGGCCGCTGCTCGAACGTCAGCGTGTCGTTGCCGACCACGCGCGCCCCCGCGTCAATGAGGAATTGCGCGCCCTCCACGCCCGGTCCCGGTGAGAAGTCGCCCTTGTAGAGCGCCGGGTTTGCGCTGAAGTACTGGCCCCAGCCGGTCCGGATCAGGACGGTGTCGCCGGCCTCCAGCGACACGCGCTGCGCGCGCGCCGTGCCTTCGAGGTGGGCGGCCGTGATCTCGAACTGTGACGGCAGTGGCACGGCGCTGCCGTTCACGAAGCGGGCGACGTCGAGCAGCACGCCGCGGTTGACGAGGAGGTCGAGCGGATAGTGCGCGATGTCCAGGTGCGCGCCCACGCCGCTGCGCCCGATACCGCGCGGGTCCGACGTCGAGGCGGCCGCGTCCACGCCGCCGAAGAGCAGGCCGTTGTGCCCGATATGCCCGATGGCGTCGATGCTGGGCGCCCCGTGCTGTCCGCTCCAGTGCTGGACCTCGGAGGTGAACGAGAGCTTGCCGCCGTCGCCGAACGCGCCGCGGGTTCCGGCGTGGGTGGCCTCGAGCGCCATCGAGTAGGTCGGGTTCACGGCGGCGATGGGCGAGTTCTCGTCCCAGAGCGACGTCAGGTCGAACAGCCGCGCGGACTTCACGTCGTCGATGAAGTGCCGGACTTTCCCGGGCGCCTGCGAGGGCGGCCCGGCCACGGCCGGCG
>JBKPRI010000272.1:0-2839 GCA_046734515.1 Candidatus Methylomirabilota bacterium
AGGCGCAGAGCGAGACGACGACGATGCCCGGGCGCAGCGTGGCCAGCGTCTCGGGCGAGAAGCCGCGCTCACCGAGTGTGCCCGGCCGGTAGCCTTGCGAGAACACGTCGCCCTCGCGGACGAGGCCGCGCAGCGTCTCGACGTTCTTCGGCTCGCGCAAGTCGAGCTGGGCGGAGAGCTTGCCGTGGCCGGTGTCGAACTCCTGGTGGCCGAGGCTCGGCAGGTGCGCGGCGGTGATCTTCAGCACGTCGGCGCCGTGCTCGGCGAGCGTACGCGCGCAGGTCGGCCCGGCGAGCACGCGGGTGAGATCGAGCACGCGGATGCCGGAGAGCGGCCGGTCGCCGTCGGGCAGCTTCTCCGGCGCGCTCGCGCCGATCTTGACGATCTCCAGCAGCGGCAGCGAGGCGATGGCGGCGGCCTGCGGGTGCTTCGCCCACTCCTCGCTCGTGCGCACCATGCCGCCGGCGCCCTTGGCCGCAATGATCGCTTCTTCCAGCTCGAGCGCGTCCCACTTCGCCACCGCCTTGCCTACCGCCTCGCGGTCCTCGGGCACGCCGAGCACGCTCAGCGCGGCGGCGCGGTGGTTCGGGAAGTTGCAGTGCAGGTAGCTCCAGCGGCCGTTCTTCGCGGGATAGGTCCCCATGATCGTGTTGCGCTCGGTGGAGACGGGCGCGCCTTCCATCTTCATGTAGTGCCCGCTGCGCAGCGATGCGGTGGCCTGCCGCGTATCGACCGCGACGCCCTGCCGCCGTCCGGTGCGCAGCTCCCACAGGTCGGACACGGCCAGGCCGACGGCGCCGAGCGCGGCGGCCGCCGTCTCGCCGATGCGGAACGACGTGGGCAGGATGGGATCGGCGGCACTCGTGATGTCGACCGTCTTGGCGCGGTCGGCGTCCCAGCCCGCGACGGGGAGAATCGTGCGCAGCGCCTCGTGGCTCATGGGGTCAACGCCTTTTCCGTGGGATGCGCCGGGGCTTCCAGCTCGTACGTGTTCATGTTGTACGCCAAGACCGCATAGCAGGCGATCAGGTTCGTCAGCGTCATCGTCCCGCGCTGGCCGAAGTGCTTCGTGGCGGAGTCGAACGTCGCCCGGCTGACCTTGCGGTCGCGCAGGAGCTCGCGGGTGAAGTCCACCACGGTCTGCTCCTCGGGATCGAGGTTTTTCAGCGGGCGCCGCTCGCGAATGTCGTCCACGACGTCGGCGCGCACGCCGGCGTGCCTGGCAGGCGCGGCGTGCGCGTACCAGATGAAGGCGCAGCCCATCTCCCGCGCGACGGAGATCATCACCAGCTCCTGGAGCTTCTGCGACAGGCTGGCCTCGTCACGGAGGTAGAGCCGGAACGCTTCCAGCCGCTGCGCCATGTCCGGCATGTGGGCCAGGAGCGAGTACGGTCCGACGTTGGGCCGGCCGGCGCGGCCGGCCATGAACGCGTCGTACGCGGGCTGGTCCTTGTCGGCGATCTGGTCTCGGGTCGCGAGCGGGATGCGCGCCATGGGGTCACTTTCCGGCGTCGGCCGCGGCCTGACGCATCGTCTTCAGATAGGCCTCGCTGCTCTGCTGGAGCAGCCGGTTCACGCCGCTGTGGAAGTACTGCACGCCGAGCCCCAGGAACTTGGGGATCAAGGTGTCGGGGCAGCTGCACCCCGCGATGCGCCCGGCGCCGGTGATCGTCTTCACGCCGCGCTCGACCATCGCCTGCACATCGGGATGCGTCATCTGACCGGTGTAGCCCATCGCCTGCGAGAGGTCGCCGGCGCCGATGAAGAACACGTCGACGCCCGGCACCTTCACCAGCTCCGGCAAATTCTCGATCGCCTCCACCTCTTCGAGCATCAGGCACACGAGCGTCTGGCGGTTGGCGTCCTTCGCGTAGTCCGCCGTCGAGCCCTTGAAGCCGTAGCCGGCGGGCCGGCCGCCGCTGAAGATGCCGCGGTGCCCGTCCGGCGCGTACTTCACCGCGTCGACGGCGGCCCGCGCTTCATCCGCTGTGTTGACGTGCGGCACCTGCACGCCCCAGGCGCCGCGATCCAGGAACGGCGCGATGATCTCGGGCTTGTTACCGACGGGCCGCACGATGGGCGCGAGGCCGCTCAGCTCGGCGGCCGCGATGCAGGCCTCGGCGGTGTCCACCGTGATCGAGCCGTGCTCGTTGTCGAGCAGGATCCAGTCGAACCCCAGGTGGCCCAGCATCTCGACCACGGCCGGCGAGGGGAAGGTGCACATGACGCCGAAGGCCGCCTTGCCCGCGTAGAGCCGCTGCTTGAGCGTGTTCTCGCGCATGATCGGTCTTCACCCTCCCGGCCGCGACAGTATACAGTTCGTGGCATGGCCATCCTGTTGACCGACACCGCCGAGACCATGGTTCCCGACGCCCGGGCCGAGGGCGAGCGACTCTGGCTGACCGCCGCCGAGCTGGGGGCCGCCACCGGGTGGTCGCACCGGCCCGAGGGTTTCTGCCGAGGGAGCGTCTGCGTCCCGGTCCCCCCGGGCCGCGAGCGTGAGCTCATGCGCGACGGCCAGATCGACGTGGCCGCGCTCTGGCGGCACCTGGGTCAGCCGCTCGTCCACAGCGAGGACGGCCGCGCCTGGGTGCTCGGCACCGCCGCTGCCGACCGCGCCGCGTCGCTGCGCTCGCTGCAGGCGCCGGACTTCTCGCTTCCGGATCGCAGCGGCCGCCTTCATTCACTGGCCGAGCACCGCGGCAAGAAGGTGCTGCTGGTGTCGTGGGCCTCGTGGTGAGGGTGCCGTCGCGACCTGCCCGTGTGGCAGGCGCTGTACGAGGAGCTGAAGGCGCACGGCTTCGTGGTGATCGCCGTCGCGCTCGACAGCCGCGAGGGT
>JBKPRI010000273.1:0-5731 GCA_046734515.1 Candidatus Methylomirabilota bacterium
GGTTGTATCCGGGGCAGGACGCGAGCGCACCCTGCGGGAGAGAGCGCGCCGGGCCGGTTTTGCGGCCGGCGCGCGCGACTTCCTACCCCAGTCGCGCGAAGCGCTCCAGGTGGTGCTCGGCGTCGCCGAAGGCCTGCGCGATGCTCGTGAGCCGGCGGAAGGTGTGGCTGATCTTGAGCTCTTCCGTCATGCCCATGCCGCCGTGGAGCTGCACGGCCTCCTGGCTGACGTGCCGGCAGGCGTCCGCGATCTTGATCTTGGCGGCGGACACGGCCCGGCGGCGCTCGTCGGCGTCGGTGGCGTCGACCTTGACGCAGGCCAGGCACGCGATGGACCGCGCCTGCTCGTAGCTGATGAGGATGTCCACCATGCGGTGCTGCAGCGCCTGGAAGGTGCCGATGGGAACGCCGAACTGGCGGCGCGTCTTCAGATATTCGAGCGTGGCGTCGTGCGCGTACTTGATGGCGCCGACCGCCTCGGCGCACACGAGCGCCGTCGCGTAGTCCACGATCTCGTCGGCCAGCTCGAAGCCCCGGCCCTCGCGGCCGAGCAGGGCGTCGGCGCCGACGCGGACGCCGGCGAGCTTCACGTCGGCGACGCGGAGGTTGTCGAGCGTGCGGTACTCGCTCACCTTGACGCCCGGCGCCCCGCGCTCCACGAGGAACAGGCTGATGCCGCTGGCGTCGCGTTCGGCGCCCGAGGTGCGGGCCGAGACGACCAGCACGTCGGCGGCGCCGCCGTGCAGCACGACCGCCTTCTCCCCGTCCAGCACGTAGCCGTCGCCGGCCTTGGCCGCACCGGTGCTGACGTGGCGGAGGTCCCAGCGCGCGCCGCGCTCGGTCTGGGCGAACGCCATCTTGAGCTTGCCCTGGATGAGCGCCGGCAGGATGCGCTCCTGCTGGGGGCGAGTACCGCCCCGCGCGACGAAGCGCCCCCCGAGGATCGTCGCCAGGTAGGGCTCGACGACCAGGAACTCGCCCAGCGCCTCCATCACCACCATCATGTCCACCGTGGTCCCGCCGAAGCCGCCGTGCTCGGCGTCGAACGGCACGCCGAGGATGCCCATCTCCGCCAGCACCGCCCACACGTCCTCGCTGGAGCCGGACGGCCCCGCCATGATCTTGGCACGCGCATCGAAGCTGTAGCCCGTGTTGAGGAACTTGCGCAGCGTCTCCGCCAGCAGCTTCTGCTCGTCGCTGTACTCGAAGTCCATGGTGTCGGTCTCCCCTACAGCCCGAGGGTCGCCTTGGCGATGATGTTGCGCTGGATCTCGTTGGAGCCCGCGTAGATGGTGGCCTTGCGGACGTTGCAATAGCGCGGCAGCAGAGAGGCGGTGAGCCGATCGAAGCCGACCTGCTCGTTCAGCGGGCCGTTCACCGGCCGGAAGGCCTGGGCAAACGGTCCGGCCGTCTGCACCATCAGCTCGGTGAGCGCCTGCTGGATCTCCGTGCCCTTGATCTTGAGCAGCGACACCTCGGCGCCCGGCGCGCGGCCGCCGCGGAGCTGGTCGAGGAAGCGCATGTTGGTGATCTCCAGCGCCATCAGCTCGACCTCCACGCGCGTGAGCTTGTCGCGGAAGCGCGGGTCGTCCAGCAGGGGGCCGGCCATCGCCTTGACGCGTGCCAGCTCGCGCTTGGACACCGCGATGTTGCCGGTGCCCATGCGCTCGTAGCCGAGCAGGTACTTGGCGACCGTCCAGCCCTTGCCCTCCTCGTGCACGAGGTTCGCGGCCGGCACCCGAACCTCGTCGAAGAAGACCTCGTTCACCTCGTGGCCCTGGTCCATGAGGATGATCGGGCGCACGGTGATGCCGGGCGTCTTCATGTCCACGAGGAGGAAGGAGATGCCGTCCTGCCGCTTTTCCGTCTTGGTGTCGGTCCGCACGAGGCAGAAGATCCAGTCGCCGTAGTGCCCGAGCGTGGTCCAGATCTTCTGGCCGGTGACGACGTACGAGTCCCCGTCGCGCACGGCGCGCGTCTTGAGCGAGGCCAAATCGGAGCCGGAGCCAGGCTCGGAGTAGCCCTGCACCCAGAAATCCTCGCCGTTGTAGATGCGCGGCAGGAACTTCTGCTTCTGGGCGTCGGTCCCGAAGCGGAGCAGCACGGGCGCGCACATGCGCACGCCGAACGCCACGATGGGCGGCGTGCCGGCCGCGCCGCACTCCTCCTCGAAGATGTAGCGCTGCACCACGGTCCAATCGGTACCGCCCCACTCCTTGGGCCAGAAGGGCGCGATCCAGCCCTTCTTGGCCAGGATCTTGTGCCAGCCGAGCAGGTCGTCCTTGGTCAGCTCGCGGTAGTTCAGGACCTTGTCGCGCAGCTCGGTGGGCAGGTTCTCACGCAGCCAGCCGCGGACCTCGTCGCGAAAGGCGATTTCTTCAGCCGAGTAATTGAGATCCACGTGGGGCCTCCGTCGTGTCGGGGGGTTAGCGCCGCGGGGTCTTCGCGGCCTTGGGGGGCGCCGGACGAGCGCCGGCGGCACCGCCGCTGAGCGTCTGCCAGGCACGCAACGTCTCGGCGACGGACCACGCCTGCGCGACGCAGCCGCGCGGGGCAAAGGGCGGCTCGCCGTCGAAGATCTCGGCGATCGAGCCGACGCCGTAGTCGGCCAGATGCCGTCCGAGCGGCTCCAGCAGCGCGCGCGCCGCCGCGCGGTCGCCGTACGCCCGCGCGTGGGCCAGCGCGAAGGGCCCGAGCAGCCAGCCCCACACCGTGCCCTGGTGATAGGCGCCGTCGCGCTCCATCTGCGGCCCGCCGTAGAAACCGCGGTAGGCGGGATCGGCGGGCGACAGGCTGCGCAGACCGTGCGACGTCAGCAGGTGACGCGCACAGGCGTCGACCACGCGGCGCTGGCGCTCGGGCGACAGCGGGCTCTCGGGCAGCGCGACCGCGAAGATCTGGTTGGGCCGCAGCGAGAGGTCATCGCCGTGCGGGCCTTCGAGCACGTCATAGCAGTGGCCGGCCTTCTCGTTCCAGAAACGGTCGAAGCCGTCGCGCGCACGGTCGGCGGCCGCGTCCCAGTCCGTGGCCGGGCGCTTGAGTCTGCGCGCGAAGCCGGCCATGGCGCGCAGCGCGTTGTACCAGAGCGCATTGATCTCCACCGGCTTGCCGATGCGCGGCGTGACAACCCAGTCGCCGACCTTGGCGTCCATCCAGGTGAGCTGCACGCCCGGCTCGCCCGCGTGCAGCAGGCCATCCACGGGGTCCACGCCGATGCCGTAGCGGGTGCCGCGGCGATGCCACTCGACCACGTTCTCGAGGACGGGAAAGAGATCCTTGAGCAGGCCGTCGTCGCCGGTGGCGGCATGGGTGGCGCGAACGGCCTCGAACCACCAGAGCGTGGCGTCGACCGTGTTGTACTCCGGGGTGTCCGGCTCGTCGGGGAAGCGGTTGGGCAGCATGCCCTGGTCGACGAAGCGGGCGAAGGTGCGGAGCACGCGCGCAGCCAGCTCGGGACGGCCGGTCGCCAGGGCGAGGCCGGGCAGCGAGATCATCGTGTCGCGGCCCCAGTCGCCGAACCAGTGGTATCCGGCGATCACCGTCATGCCGGCGGGCTCGTCGGGCAGCGGACGGCGCGCCACGAACTGGTCGGCGCCGAGCGCCAGCTGTCGGATCCACGAGGGCGCGGTGGCGGCGCCGGACCAGCCGCGCGCCCAGCGCTCCAGCAGGTCGGCTTCGTATTTCTCGCGACGCTTCCACGCGCGCTCGCCGTCGGTCGCCGGCGCCGCCTCGGTCGACAGCACGACCGTGATCGCCTGCCCCGCGCCCAGGGTGGCGCGGAACGTGGCGGCATGGAGATGATCGTCGTGGGCGTCCAGACCCCGCTCGGCGTCCCGCGGCAGCGTGAAGCCCTGGTACCACTCGTGCGCCCGCGTCGCCTCGGCGCCGGCGGCC
Organism: Candidatus Methylomirabilota bacterium; assembly: GCA_046734515.1. Classification (GTDB taxonomy): domain Bacteria; phylum Methylomirabilota; class Methylomirabilia; order Rokubacteriales; family CSP1-6; genus AR5. The sequence goes on from JBKPRI010000273.1 coordinate 3,894, forward strand.
AGCAGCAGGACGGGCGCGGCGCCGTCGAAGGCGTCCACGCGGAGGCCGTGGTCGACGGGGGTCACGCCCATCTGCCAGCCGTTCCCTCGGGTCGTGCTGTGGTAATCGCGGTGGTTGACGAGCACGCGCAGCGAGAGCGCCACCGGGGCGGAGGCACGCACGACCGCGTAGCGGACGTACGTCGTGTTGGCGCCGGGCTCCATCCACACGCGCTTCTCGAGCAGCGCGTCCGCGCACGCGTAGGTCCACACCGGCGTGGTGCCGTCGAGATGGAAGCGCTCGAGGTGACGATGGCCCTGGGGCGCCACCGAGCCGTCGGCCCAGCGGTCCGTCGAGAGCGCGAACGCGCGCCCGGCGTAGTCGACGTCCTCCTCCATCTTGGTGACCACCAGACGCCGGCCGAGCGGCGGGCGCAGGGCGGCCACGAGCAGGCCGTGGTAGCGGCGGGTGAGCGTGCCGGTCAGCGTGCCGCACGCGAAGCCTCCGAGACCGTTGGCGACGAGCCACTCGCGCTGCTCGGCCGCCTCGAGGTTGCCGCAGACCTCGCGTCCCCAGTCGAGACTCACGTCAGCCACCGTGCGAGAACTCCGGGTAGAGCGTCATCCCGCCGTCGACGAAGATGGACTGGCCGTGCACGTAGTCGGAGGCATCGGAGACGAGCCACACCGCGGCCTGGCCGATGTCCTCCGGCACGCCGATGCGCCCGTACGGGATCAGCGTGAGCAGCGACGTCAGCGCGTCGGGCGTCTCCCACGCGGCGCGATTGATGGGCGTCCGGATCGCGCCCGGCGCGATCGAGTTCACGCGAATGCGATGAGGGGCCAGCTCCTGCGCCATCGACTGCATGAACATCCGCATGCCGCCCTTGGACGTGGCGTAGTTCACATGCCCCGCCCACGGGATGATCTCGTGCACCGACGAGATGCAGACGATCTTGCCGGCCGCCGTCGAGACGCCGGGCACCACGCCCTGGCGGATCATGGCCCGCGCCGCCGCGCGCGCGCACAGGAAGGTGCCCGTGAGATTGACGGCGAGCACGGTGTTCCATTGCTCGAGCGTCATGTCGACGAAGGCCGCGTCCTTCTGGACGCCTGCGTTGCTCACCAGGATGTCGATCCGGCCCCACGCCGCCAGCATCTCGGCGAACATCGCCTCGACGTCGGGCTCCCTGGAGACATCCGCGCGGATCGCGCGCGCGTTGCCGCCCGCCGTCTTGATGGCCTCCACGACGCGGTTGGCGTTGTCGGTGCTGCCGGCGTAATTCACGATGACGGCGGCCCCGGCCGCGGCCAGCGCCTTCGCGATCCCCTCGCCGATCCCCGAGCTGGCGCCGGTGACCAGCGCGTTCTGTCCCTTCAGCGAGAGCTCCATGAAGGCGCCTAGTCTACCTCGCCGTCTTCGATCTTGTGCATCGTGTCGTCGTCGAGGCCGAAGTAGTGCCCGAGCTCGTGCATGACGGTCTCTCGCACGATCTCCGCCATCTCCGCCTCGTCCGCGGCGTCCTCCTCGATCGGCCCCTGGTAGATCGTGATCACGTCCGGCAGCACGTTGCCGTACGTCGAGTCCCGGTGCGTGATGTCGACGCCCTGGTAGAGCCCGTACAAGGTGTCGGGCGGCTCGATGCCCATCTCCGCCAGGGTCTCGTCGTCCGCCCAATCCTCGACGACCACCGCGATGTTCGCCACCTTCTCCTTGAAGGGCTTGGGCAGCTTGCGCAGCGACTTCTCGACGAGGGCTTCGAACTGCCGGCGGGTCATGAGTGGGATGTTACACGCGTGACTGGAGCGGCCCCGCCGTCAGAGGCCGCGCACGCGCTCGACGTTGATCACGTCCGCCAC
>JBKPRI010000274.1:0-7902 GCA_046734515.1 Candidatus Methylomirabilota bacterium
CGCCACGACGGCGCGCCCGCGGCCCACCCGCCCGGCCGCCGGCGGCACCGCGGGCCGCGGGGGCCACCAGTGGCGCGCGGGAGTTGGGGCAGTCCATCATCAGCGGCCGAACAAGCCGGCGGGGCGGACGGCGAGGGCGAGGAGGAGGATGCCGAAGGAGACGGCGAGGGACCAGGAGGGGCCGAAGAAGGTGGCCATCATGGTTTCGGCGACGCCGAGGACGATGGCGGCGACGAGGGTGCCGCCGATCGAGCCCATGCCGCCGAGGACGGTGATGGCAAACATGCGGCCGATGTAGTCGCGGTCAGTGGACGGAATGACCGGGGCGATCGTCACCAGCAGCGCGCCGGCGAGGCTGGCGGCGGCGATCCCGATGCCGAACGCGATGGTCTTGATCTTGACGGGGTCGGCACCCATGAGGCGGAGCGCGCCCTGGTCCTGGGACACCGCCATGATGGCGCGCCCGTAGAACGTGCGGCCGAGGAAGAGATAGAGCGTCAGCGTCATGACGAGGCCGACCACGCACGGCACGAGATAGCGGAAGGCCACCCCGACGCCGCCGCCGAGGTCGATCGACTTGCCCGTGTAGGCGGCCTGGGCGAGCCGATAGTCCACGCCGAAACGCATGCTGAGGCTGACCTCGATGATGAAGAGCAGGCCGAAGAAGAAGACGAGCCCGCGCAGCGCCTCGTCGCCGCGCCGCTCGAAGGTCGCGTAGTACACGCGGTAGACGCCGGCGCCAATCACGTAGAACAGCGGCGTGAGCGCGATCCCGACCAGGATCGGGTCGAGCCCGTACTCGCTATTGGCGACGTAGGCGGCGTAGGCGCCGGCGATCAGAAACGCCGGCTGCGCGATGTTCGCGATGTCGAGCAGGCCGAAGATGAGCGACACGCCCAGGCTGACGGCGGCATAGAAGCCGCCGAGCAGCAGGCCGGCCACGACCGCGTTGGCCAGCAGATCCCAGGAGAACAGGGAGCGCTCGCGCTACTTCTTGGCGGCCGCGTACGGGTAGATGAGGGTCCCCGACTTGAACTCGTCCGGGTACAGCACCACCTTCTTCCCGGGGCCGCGGAACTGCTCGATGGAGTTGCCGCTGATCTTCTGGTACTGCACCATCAGCGTGCGCCCCGCCGCCCACTCGCCATTCTTGCCGAACTTGATCTTGCCGACGATCGTGTTGAACTCGCTCTTGCGGATGTGATCGGCGATCTTCTGCTGGTCGAGCCCCTTGGTGGCCTCGACGGCCTGCCCGAGGACCTGCATCAGCGCGTAGGAGTACGGCGGCAGATAGTAGCCGAGCGGGTCCACCTTCTCCTTCTCGGCGCGGACCTGGTACTCCTTTAGGAACTCCTTGACGCCGGGAATCGCCATGAACGTGGGCTCCGGCGCCCAGAAGTCGTAGTTCACGATGCCGTTGAGCAGCGAGCCCATGCTGGTCATGACCGTGGTGAACATCAGGCCCACCATGCCGCCGCCCATGATCTTCGGCTCCAGCCCCACCTCGTGCGCGGCGCGCAGCATGCCGACCGAATCGGGCGGATACGAGGCGATGAAGACGATGTCGGGGTTGGTCGCCTTGATGGCGCGCACGATCGGCGTGTAGTCCACCGTGCTCGGCGGGTAGTTCTTGTCGTAGACGGTCTTGAACCCGAATTTCTTGATGAGGTCGCGGGCGCCGACCATCGCGTTCTGCGGGTACTCGGCGTCGGCGCCGACGATGGCCACCGTCTGCGGTTTGGGGGTCTGCTTGGCGGCCAGCTCGAAGAAGCCGATGGCGGTCGAGGTCTGCGGGTCGGGACCGGCCGGCTGGATCTGGAAATAATTCGGGTACTGGTACTTCTCGTTGTTAGCCAGGCCGAACATGCCCAGGAGCGTGAGCTTACGGTCCATGGCGATGGGCAGCAGCGGCGCGATGAGGTTGGTGCCGTAGCCTGAGACGATGAGGTCGACCTTGTCCACCTCGAGCAGCTTGGTATAGATCTGCGGCACCGTGGCCGGGTTGGTCTGGTCGTCGTAGAAGACCAGCTCGACCGGGCGCCCGAGCAGCCCGCCCTTCTTGTTGATGTCGTCCTTCCAGATCTGCATGGCGAGCAGCGCTGGCTTGCCGTTGGCCGAGAGACCGCCGGTGAGCGCCATGCCGAAGCCGATCTTGATCGGGTCGGCGGCGCGGGCGGTGAAGGCGCCGGCGCCGGCCAGCACCGTGGTCACGGTGATGGTGGCGACCAGGGCCCAGGTCAACGGTCGTTTCCAGAGCTGGCTCATGCGCATCCTCTCTCTCCGCGCGCGACATGGCGCGCCGGTCACCTCGGGCGGGCCTCAAACTGCGCCACGGGCTCCACGTTGTCAAGGCCTTGGACTACTATGACGGGCACCGGAGGCCCTCATGAGGATCGTCGCTCTGCTCGCTGTGCTGGCTGTCACGGTCATCCCGGTCGCACCGGCCGTGGCCGCCCCCGAGGGAACGCTGACCTGGGGCCTGCACGTGACCCTGGCTGCGAAGTGGCTGGACCCCGCCGACACCGAGGCGTTCATCAACCCGTTCATGGTGCTCTACGCCATCCACGACGCCCTCGTGAAGCCGATGCCGGGCGGCGACAACACGCCTTCCCTGGCCGAATCCTGGACGCAGTCCAGGGACGGCCTGACGTACGAGTTCGTGCTGCGCAAAGGGGTGAAATTTCACAACGGCGATCCGGTGACCGCGGACGACGTGAAGTTCTCCTTCGACCGCTATCGCGGCGCCGCCGCCAAGCTCCTCAAGGAGCGCGTGCGGGAAGTGCAGATCGTGGACCCCGGCCGCGTGCGCTTTCACCTGAAGGAGCCGTGGCCCGACTTCATGACGTTCTACGGCACGTCCGCGACGGGCGCCGCCTGGATCGTGCCCAGGAAGTACGTCGAGAAGGTCGGCGATGACGGCTTCCTCAAGTCGCCGATCGGCGCCGGCCCCTATCGCGTGGTGAGCTTCAACCCGGGTATCGACCTGACGATGGAAGCGTACGAGGGGTACTGGCGCAAGACGCCGTCGGTCAAGCGCCTGGTCTTTCGCAGCATGCCCGACGAGACCACCCGTGCCGCCGCGCTCAAGGCCGGCGACGTGGACATCGTCTACCTGCTGAGCGGTCCCACCGCGGCGGACGTCAAGCGCACGCCGGGCCTGCGCCTGCTCGCCGCCAGGCCGCCGGGCGTGCCGTATCTCGACCTGCCCGAGCAGTGGGATCCCAAGTCACCGTGGCACGATCGCCGCGTGCGGCTGGCCGCCAGCCACGCGATCGATCGCGAGGGGCTGAACCAGGCCGAGACGCTGGGACTGTCGCGCCCGACGGGCGCGCTCATTCCGCGCGTGCTCGACTTCGCCAGGGTGTACGAGCCCCCGGCCTACGATCCGGCACGCGCCAAGCAGCTCCTGGCCGAGGCGGGCTATCCCAACGGGTTCGACGCCGGCGACCTGACGCCGTTCCCGCCGTTCTTCTCGATGGCCGAGGGTCTCGTGAACTACCTGCAGGCGGTCGGCATCCGCACGCGGCTGCGCACGATGGAGCGCGCGGCGTTCCTGGCCGCCTGGCGCGACAAGAAGCTCCGCGGCGTGATCATGGGCCTGGGCGCGCCGGCCGGCAACGCGGCCACGCGCGTCGAGGTCTACGTGACCAAGAACGGCATCTACTCGTCCGGCGTGGTGCCGGAGATCGAGGATCTCTTCGCCCGCCAGGCGCGCGAGCTGGACCGCAAGAAGCGCGAGGCGCTCCTGCACCAGATCCAGCAGATCATGCACGACCGGGTCATGCACGTGCCGATCTACGAGCTGGCCTTCCTGTGGGGCGTGGGCCCGCGCGTGGACGGCGATGCCTCCGTCGATCACATCAAGGGCTTCTCGTACTCGGCGCCCTACGAGGATCTGAAGGTCAAAGCGAAATGATCATCGAGCGGATCGACGTCTACCGGGTGAAGGTGCCGCTGGCGTTCGTGTGGAAGACGTCCTACGGCGATCAGTTCCACACCGACACGATTCTCGTGCGGATGGAGAGCGGTGGCGTCCACGCCTGGGGGGAGAGCTGCCCCCCTTACGTGCCGAACTACTCCGCCGAGCACACGGTGGCCACCTACCACACCGTGCGCGAGCACATGGCGCCGAAGGTGATCGGGCAGGACGTGCCGACCGTCGACGACCTGCTCGCCCGGCTCGACTTCGTGAAGGGCAACCAGTTCGCGCGCGCCGCGCTCGAGATCGCCTGGTGGGTGCTGGCCGCCCGGCGCCGCGGCGTGCCGTTGCACGTGGCGCTCGGCGGCAAGGGCGAGCGCGTGGCGTGCGGCGCGGACTTCGGCATCCAGGACTCGCTCGACGAGCTCATGCGAAAGATCCAGGCCGCGATCGACGCCGGCTTTCCGCGCATCAAGCTCAAGTACCGGCCGGGCTGGGCGCTCGACATGGTGGCGGCCGTGCGCTCGACGTTCCCCGACTTTCCCTTCCACGTCGACTGCAACGCCGCCTACACGCCGGCCGACACCGAGATGTTTCGCGCGCTCGACCGGTACCGTCTGGCGATGATCGAGCAGCCGCTGGCCGATGACGGCATGAGCCTGGTCAACCACGCCGACCTGCAGGCCAAGCTCGAGACGCCGGTGTGTCTGGACGAGAGCGCGCTGAGCGTGGCCCACGTGGAGGCGGCCATCCGCCTCGGCGCGTGCCGTGTGATCAACATCAAGATGGCGCGCGTCGGCGGGCTGGAGGCCTCGCGGCGGATCCAGGCGCTGTGCGCCGGGCACGGGATCCCCTGCTGGGTGGGCGGCATGCTGGAGACCGCGGTGGGCGGCGCCATCTGCGCCGAGCTGGCCACGCTGCCGAACTTCACCTATGCGGGCGACATCTTCCCGTCGTCGTACTTCTACGACAACGACCTCGGCAAGCCCGAGCTCGTCGTTCGCGACGGCTCGATGGCGACCTCCCGCGTGCCCGGCATCGAGCAGGAGCCCGACCCCGAGCTGCTCGAGCGCTGGACCGTCGACCGCGCGACCTTCAGGGTCTAGAGGGCGCGCCACGGCTCCGCCGGGGCGCGCGGAACGTTGGGGGTTTGGGGGCCGTATCGGGGCCCCCATGTGAATCAGAGTCTCCGGGAGCGCGGCGCGAGGAGCGCGGCGGCGAGCGCGAGCAGCGCCAGGGCCAGGCCGCTGGCGCCGAAGCCCACGCCGACGCCGAAGGCCGAGGCGAGCGCGCCGATCTGGAGCTGACCGAGCGGGGCCAGGCCGATCGCCACCACCCAGGCGCCGCCGGCGCGACCGCGCAGGTGGCGCGGCACGCTGAGCTGCAGCAGGCTTTGCGCGAAGAGATCGGCGAGCGCGCCCACGCTGTTCACTACCGTCACCATCACCACCACCCCGGCGAAGCCGACGACGAACGGCGCGATCGCCAGCCCCATGAGGCTCACCCCGAAGGCCAGCAGCACGGCGAGGAACAGCGTGCCGCCGCCGTGGATCGGTCCGCGCAGCGAGGCGACGATGAGCCCGAGGATGCCGCCGACCGAGCGCGCGGCGTTGAGCACGCCGAGCCCTTCCGGCCCGGCCTGCAGGACGTCGCGCGCGAGGCTCGGCAGCAGGACGGCGTGCGAGAAGCCGAGGATCTCGGCGGCGGCCGTGAGGATCATCAAGATCAGCAGCGTGCGGTCCGTGCGCATCGCCACCAGGAAGTCGACGACGCCCCGCCAGAGCGAGCCGGCCTCCGACGGCGGTGCCGGCGCCGGCGCCGAGGCGCCGGCGAGGGCGAGGCCGCCGAGCAGGAATCCGCCGGCCACCAGCAGGTAGGCGTAGCCGATACCCAGGTGCGCGATGACGGCGCCGGTGCCGAGCGAGCCCGCGAGCCAGCCCGTGCGCATCATCACGCCCAGGATGGCGAAGCCGTGCACGAGCGCCGGACCGCCGACGACGTCGTGCGTGTAGCTCTGTCGCGCCGCGTGCTCCACGGCGCGCAGCGTGCCGGCCACCAGCGTCAGCAGGAGCACCTGGGCGAGGGTGATGCGGCCGAGCAGCGTCAGCACGCCGATCGACGAGGCGGTGACCGCCTGAGCCGCGCCGGTGATGAGCAGCAGGCGATGGCGCGGCAGCCGGTCGGCCAGCGCGCCCGCGGGCACGCCGACGAAGAACAGCGGCAGCATCCGCATGCCCATCGCCACGCCCACCATCAGCGGCGAGTCGGTCAGCGTGAGCGTGAGCCAGCCGAGCACGACGTTCTCGCCCATCATGCCGACCGAGTTGAAGACCACCGCGGCGGCCAGGCTGCGGAAGTCCCGCAGCCGGAAGAGCGACAGTTCGAGCGCGGGCATTCGCGCTAGGATACGGCACATGCCCGTCCACTACGACAAGCGGGGTCACCTCGGCATCGTCACGCTCAGCCGTCCGGGCGCGCGCAACGCCTGGGGCGCCGATTTCAACGAGGGCATCGCCCGCCACTTCGCCGCCATGGAGGACGACGACGACATCCGTTGCGCGGTGCTCACCGGCGACGAGCAGGGCGGCGCCTTCTCGGCCGGCGCGAACCTGAAGGACCCGAAGACGCACACGATGGCCTCGGCCGCGGACTTCGTCAAATCGCTGCCCAAGCGCCGCGAGCGCGCGTTCGAGGTGCTGGGGAACTTTCCCAAGCCGATCGTGGGCGCCGTCAACGGCTATGCCGTCGGCATCGGCTGCATCATCACGTTCTGCTGCGACCTGCTGGTGGCCTCCGACCGCGCGGAGTGGCGGCTGCCGCAGGTGGCCCTCGGCATCCTGCCCGCCTACGGCGGCGCCGTCCGCCTGGCGCGCTGGGTGGGCCGCGGCCACGCCATGCGCGTGGCGCTCGGCTTTCCGCTCGGCGCCGAGGAGGCCCATCGCATCGGCCTCGCCCAGTGGCTGGTGCCGCACGCGAAGTTGATGGACACCGCGCTCGAGGTGGCGGACCGCGTGGCCGCGCTGCCGCCGCTGGCCGCGCGCCTGGTGAAGGAGTCGCTGCTGCGCGGCCTCGACATCCCGAACGTCGCCGACGCCGCGCTCGTCGATCTCTACCGCTTCGCCACGCTGGAGCTGACGGAGGACAAGGCCGAAGGCCACGCCGCCTGGCGGGAGAAGCGCAAGCCGACCTTCCGCGGCCGCTGATCTCGCGCGGCCGAGGGCGTCCCGCGACGCCCCCGGCCGGCCACGCGGTCTACTTCAGAATGCCGGCGGCGAACCAGTTGCCGCCGCCGCTGACGATCAACAGCGCCGGCGACGTGCAGGGCGCCGCGGGCGTGGCGGCCGTCGTCGGCGCCACCGGCGCGAGCACGTCGTCGATCCGGAAGTCGCCGTTGGGCTCCAGCGCCACGAGGCCGGATTGATGGACCGTGGCCGTCGCCCCCGATCCGCAGAACAGCAGGAGTCCGCGGCCCTCCACGGACACCCGGCCGTCGATCTTCACTTCGGCCCGCAGGCTCTCGATGACGGGGGGTGGCGCCGATGCGCCGATGCCTCCGTCGAATTGCGCGGCGCGCGGACGTTCGTGGTTCCGGCGTCACACCTTTATAATGTTCGCGTTGCGATGGTCGCGCGCTGCTTGGGCTGTCCATTACGCGCGTGCGTCGTGAGAGGGGGTGAGCTCGTGGCCAAGGGAACGGGGATGCGGAAGGAAAAGAAGAAGCCGAAGAAGGAGAAGAAGTAGCGTTGCCCGGTTCGCTCCTGCTCAGCTGCGAGACCGTCAGCAAGTCGTACGGGGCCCGGTCGCTCTTCGACAACCTGTCGTTCGGGTTGTTCGAGGGCGACCAGGCCGGTCTCGTCGGCCCCAACGGCTCCGGCAAGTCCACGCTGCTGAAGATCCTGGCTGGTCTCCTCGAGCCCGACGCCGGCTCGCGCGCGGTTCGCGGCGGCGTGCGGGTCGGCTACGTCGCGCAGGACCCCGTGTTC
>JBKPRI010000275.1:0-21030 GCA_046734515.1 Candidatus Methylomirabilota bacterium
GACGAGAAGGGGCAGTTCCTGCCCAACCTCGCCGTGGAGATTCCCTCGGCCAAGAACGGCGGCATCTCGAAGAACGGTCTCGAGTACACGGTGCGCCTGCGCAAGGGCGTCACCTGGCATGACGGCAAGCCGTTCACCCCGCGGGACGTGAAGTTCACGTGGGACCTGGTGATGAACCCGAAGTTCGGGGCCTACACGAAGGTGGGCTACGACGTGATCACGGCCGTGGAGACGCCGGACGACGCGACGGTCCGCTTCAAGCTCAAGGAGCCGTTCGCGCCGTTCCTGACCGCCTGGGGCGACGCCTGGATCGTGCCGGCCCACGTCCTCGAGAGCGCGGCCGATCCGAACACCGCGGAGTTCAACACACGGAGCCCGATCGGCACCGGCCCCTTCAAGTTCGCCAGCCGCGTGGCGGGCGATCATCTGGTGCTGGCGGCAAACCCCGCATATCACGGCGGGGCGCCGCCGCTGGAACGGATCATCTTCAAGTACATCCCCGATCTCACCGTGCTCTATACGCAGTTCAAGACGGGCGCGGTCGACGTGACCGGCATGCAGGGGATTTCGGCGGAGTTCTACGGCGAGGCCAAGAGCTTGCCCGGTGTGGCGCTGCATCTGCACCACTCGCCCTCGGTCGAGTACATCTACTTCAATCACGGCAAGCCGTGGTTCAAGGAGCGGGCCGTGCGCCAGGCGCTCTACCACGCGATGGACAAGCGCGCCATCATCGAGCAGGTCTACTACGGTGTGCCGAAGCCCATCGAGGGCTACCTGCCCTCGACGTCGTGGGCGTACAACGCGGACCTGCCCAAGCACGAGTACAACGCCGAGAAGGCCCGCCAGATCCTCGACGAGGCGGGCTGGAAGGTTGGCGCCGACGGCATTCGCGCCAAGGGGGGCGTGCGCCTGAGCTTCACCAACTCCACGACGGCGGGCAACAAGCTGCGCGAACAGACGCAGGCGCTGCTGCAGCAGAACTGGCGCGCCGTCGGCGTCGACATGCAGATCAACAACATGCCGGCGGCGGTCATCTGGGGCGAGTTCTACGTGAAGTCGAAGTTCGACACGCTCTTGGTTGGCATCCAGGCCTCGGTGGGTGACGACCCTGACTGCCTGAACCGGATCCACTCCAAGTACATCGCGGCCGAGACGGGCTCGGGCCGCAACGTCTCCCAGTACAAGAATCCCCAGGTCGACAAGCTGCTCGAGGACGGTGTGCGCGAGGTCGATCGGGCCAAGCGGCGCACGATCTACATGAAGCTTCAGGAGGTGATTCGCGCGGATCTCGCCTACCTGCCGATCTTCAGTTACGTCCGGATCGAGGGCGTGAAGCAGGGGATGCTGAACTACAAGCCCAACAGCAACGTGCTCCACAACACGTGGAACATGCACGAGTGGGGCTGGAGGGCGTAGCGCGACCGGGCGATGTGCGCGTACCTGGCCCGACGGGTCGTTCAGTCGCTCGTCGTGCTGTTCCTGGTCTCGCTGGGCGGCTTCAGCGTCCTGCATCTGGCGCCCGGGGGGCCCATCGCGATCTACACGATGAGCCCCACCATGAGCGCCGAGGACGTGGAGCGGCTCACGCGGCTGTTGGGGCTCGACCAGCCGCTGCACGTGCAGTACACGAAGTGGGTCAAGGGCATGGTGACCGCCGACTGGGGACGCTCGTACCGCGACGGGCGTACCGTCGGCGAGGTGATCGCCGACCGGATCCCGGCCACGCTCGTGCTGATGCTCAGCGCGTTCGTCGTCGCCATCGTGCTGGGCCTGGCCGCCGGCATCGTGAGCGCCGTGCGCCAGTACTCGGTCTTCGACCACGCGATGACCCTGGGCGCGATGGTGGCGCTGTCCATCCCCACGTTCTGGCTGGGCCTCATGGGGATCTACGTCTTCGCCGAGCTGTTGCGCGTGCTGCCACCCGGTAACATCGGCACGATCGGCGCGCCGTTTTCCCTGGCCGACCGCCTGCGGCATCTCGCGCTGCCGGCGGCGACCCTGGGCCTGGTGATGGTGGCGACCTGGAGCCGCTACACGCGCGCCTCCATGCTGGAAGTCATCGGCGAGGACTACATCCGCACGGCCCGGGCCAAGGGCGTCGCCGGCCGCGTGGTGATCCTGAAGCACGCTCTCAAGAACGCGCTGCTGCCGCTGGTCACGCTGGCCGGGCTGCAGCTGCCGTTGATCTTCTCCGGCGCCCTGGTGACCGAGACCGTGTTCACGTGGCCCGGGATGGGACGGCTGTTCGTCGACTCGATCGGCTACCGTGACTATCCCGTCCTCATGGGCCTCCTGATCCTCACGTCGGCGCTGGTCGTGGTAGGCAACCTCGTCACCGATCTCGTGTACGCGGCGATCGACCCGCGTATCCGGCACGCATGAGCACGCCGGCCACCCTGGCGCTCGAGCGCTTCGCGCGGCATCGTCCCGCCGTCGTCAGCGTCGCGCTCATCGTGCTGCTGGGGCTGGGGGCCGTCTTCGCCGGCCGGGTGAGCCCGCGCGACCCCGTGTACATCGACCTCACGCACAAGTTCGCGCGGCCGCTGACGGGCGGCCACGTGCTGGGCGCCGACGAGCTCGGCCGTGACGTGCTGAGCCGGCTGCTCCACGCCGGACGCGTCTCGCTGGCGGTGGGCCTCGCCGCGATGGCAGTGACGGTGGTGGTCGGCGCCGCGGTGGGCTCGGTGGCGGGGTACTGGGGCGGGCTCGCCGACACGGTGCTGCTGCGGCTCACCGACGCCATGCTGTCGTTTCCGCCCATCTTCATGCTGCTGGCGCTGGCGGCGTTCGTGCGCCCGTCACTGGCCTCCATGACGGTGATCATCGGCGTGACGTCGTGGATGGACGTGACGCGCCTGGTGCGAAGCCAGATCCTGACCCTGCGCGAGCGCGACTTCGTGCAGGGCGCGCGCGCCCTCGGCGCCCGGCCGGCGCGGATCCTGGCCCGGCATCTCTTTCCCAATACCGTCGGCATCGTCGCCGTGGCCGCCACGCTGGCGGTGGCGCGCGCCATACTGCTGGAGTCCTACATCAGCTATCTCGGCTATGGCATCCAGCCGCCGCTGGCGAGCTGGGGCAACATGCTGAACAATGCCCAGAGCTACTTCGCCACGGCGCCGTGGGTCGCGATCTTTCCGGGCCTGATGATCACGGTGGCGGTGGCGAGCTTCAATTTCCTGGGCGATGGACTGCGCGACGCGCTCGATCCACGCCACGTGCGCTCAGGGGGACAGGCATGACGGAGACGGCGGACGTCGTCATCATCGGCGGAGGCGTCAACGGGGCCAGCATCGCGTGGGCGCTGGCCGCGCGCGGGGGCACGCGCGTGGTGCTGTGCGAGCAGGGTGCGCTGGCCAGCGGCGCGTCCGGCCGCTCGAGCGCGCTCGTGCGGATGCATTACACGAACGAGACAGACGCGCGGCTGGCCTTCGCCAGCTTTCCCATCTTCCGCAACTGGACCGACGTCATGGGCGGCGGGCCGCCGGTGTTCACGCACACGGGGTTCGTCAACACCGTGGCGCCACCGTATGCCGACAACCTCCGGAAGAACGTCGAGATGCTGCGCCGGATCGGGGTCAACACCGTGGTGCTGTCCCCCTCGGAGCTCAAGGCCCTGCAGCCCGCCGCGAACGTCGACGACATCGGCGCCGCGGCGTACGAGCCGGAGAGCGGCTACGCGAGCCCGGCCGATACCGTCGAGGGATTGCGCCGCCGCGCGACCGAGCTGGGCGCCAGCATCCGCCAGTGGACGCCCGTCACGAAGCTCGTGCTCCGCGACAGCCGGGTCGTCGGCGTGGAGACCAGCACCGGGCGAATCGAGGCCGGCGCCGTGGTGGTGGCAGCCGGCGCGTGGGCGCCGCGGCTCTGCCGGCAGATCGGCCTCGAGCTTCCCGCCCGCGCCAAGGGGATCGACACGGTGGTGGTGACGCGGCCGCCGGAGCTCGCGCGCCCGCACGTGGTCTTCATCGACAACGTCCAGGGCAGCTACTTCCGGCCCGAGAGCGGCATTCTCACGATCGTCGGAGTGCCGTGCCAGGTGTGGGACATCGATCCCGACGGACCGATGGCGCTACCGCCGGAGGCGCCGTCGGTCGGCGCCCAGATTCTGAGCCATCGGATCCCGGCGATGGAGCGCGCGACGCTGGCCCGGGGCTATCGCGCGTTCGACTGCTACAGCCAGGATCGCCACGCGATCCTCGGCCGGGTGGACGGGGTGGACGGGCTCTACCTCGCCACGGCGTTCAGTGGCTCGGGCTTCAAGATCGCGCCCGCGGTCGGGATGTGCATGGCCGAGCTGATCCTGGACGGCCGCGCGAAGACCGTGGACATCGAGCCCTTCAGCCTCGCGCGATTCGCGACGGGGAGATCGCCCGATGGACCGTATCCCTACGCGCCCCGGCGCGATCAGAGCGAGGTCGCGCGCTAGGCGACCTCGCGAAGGCCTACGCGCCCAGGTACGCGCGCTGCACGCGCGAGTCGGCCAGCAGCGCATCGCGCGGGCCGGCGAGCACCACGCGCCCGGTCTCCAGCACGTAGCCGCGGTCACAGAGCTCGAGCGCTTCCACCACGCGCTGCTCCACCAGCAAGATCGTCAGCCCGCGCTCGCGGCGGATGCGGTCGATCGTCTCGAAGATCAGCTCCACGATGCGCGGGCCCAGGCCCTGCGAGGGCTCGTCGAGCAGCAAGAGATCCGGCTTGGCCATGAGGCCGCGGCCGAGCGCCAGCATCTGCTGCTCGCCGCCCGACAGCGAGCCGGCGAGCTGGGTGCGGCGCTCCTTCAGGATGGGGAACAGCGCGAAGACGGCGGCCAGCTCCTTCGCGCGATCGGGGCGCGCGGCGCGACGGTAGGAGCCCAGCTCGAGATTCTCGAGCACCGTGAGGGAGGGGAACACGCGGCGGCCCTCGGGCACGTGGGCGATGCCGAGCGCGGCGCGCTCGCTCGGCCGCAGACGGGCCAGATCGCGGCCGCGATAGACGACGCGGCCCGCCTCCGCCGGGACTGCGCCGGAGATGGCCTTGAGCAGCGTCGTCTTGCCCGCGCCGTTCGGACCCACGATCGTCACGAACTCGCCCTCGTTGACGTCGAGCGCCACGCCGTCGAGCGCGCGCAGGCCGCCGTACGTCACGCCGAGGCCTTCCACGGTGAGCATCAGCGCGCGCCCGCCCGCGTGAGCCAGCGCTTGCCGAGGTAGGCCTGGATCACCGCCGGCTCCTGCGTCACCTGGCCGGGCAGGCCCTCGGCGAGCCGCCGGCCCTGGTCCAGCACGACGAGGCGATCGGCCAGGCGCAGCAGCGCCTGCATCGTGTGCTCGATGATGACGACGGCGATGCCGCGCACACGCACGCCGCGGATGACCTCGATCATCACGGCCACGCCGTCGCCGGACAGACCCGCGAGCGGCTCGTCGAGCAGCACCAGGCGCGGGCCGGTAGCCAGGCAGCGCGCCAGCTCCATCAGCCGCAGCTCGAGCGTGGTGAGCCCGGCGGGCAGCGCGTCGGCGCGCCCGGCCAGGCCCACCTCGGCGAGCGCCGCGCGGGCCATGCCGCGGCCCACCTCCACGCTGCCGGCGCGCACGAAGGCCCCGACCATCACGTTCTCCAGCACGGTCAGGTGCGGGAACGTGCGCACGACCTGGAACGTGCGGCCGACCCCGCGCGCGCAGAGCGCGCTCGGACGCAGGCCCGTCACCGGCGCCCCGCGGAAGCGCACCTCCCCGGATTCCGGCACGAGGAAGCCGTTGAGCACGTTGAAGAGCGTCGTCTTGCCGGCGCCGTTCGGACCGATGACGCCGAGGATCTCGCGCTCGCGCACCTCGAAGCTCACGTCCGTGAGTGCCTGCAGCCCGAGGAACGACTTCGACACGCCGCGCACGTCCAGCAGCACGTCGCCGGGCGCAGGCGGCGGCGCGGCGGCCGCCGTGGTCAGCTCGGCCGCGCGAGGCGTGCTCTCGCCACGCTCGCCCTCGCGGCCGCGCAAAGCCTGGCGCACGCGCCAGTACAGGCCCTCGGGCGCGTACGTCATGATCAGCACCAGCACGACGCCGTAGACCACGCCCTGGATGCCGGGCAGGCGATCGCCGAGCGTGGTGTCCAGCAGCTCACTGGCCGGCACCATGAGCGCGGCGCCGATGAGCGGCCCCCACAGTGTCCCGGTTCCGCCCACCAGGCACACGGTCAGCGTCTGCACGATGACGAGCACACCGAAGACGGCGTCCGGCGTGACGATGAACAGGATCGCGTGCGCGTAGACCGCCCCGATGACCGCGGCGGGCGCCGCGCTGAGGACGTAGGCGATCATCTTCACGCGGAAGGCGTTGACGCCCATCGCCTCGGCGGCCTGCTCGTTCTCGCGGATGGCGCGCAGGCGATAGCCCAGGCGCGAGGTCTCGATCACGCGGGAGAGCGCCAGCGTGGCGGCGAGCACGCTGAGGGCGAGCAGGTCGAAGCTGCGCGGCTCGGTGAACTGCATGAACCAGCCCGGCCGCTCGCGCTGCATGGGGATCGACACTTCCTGATAGCCGAGCCAGTCCATCACGATGCGGAAGATCAGCGGGTAGGCGAGCGTGGCGAGCCCGAAGTAGATGCCGGCCAGCCGGAACGTCGGGATGCCGATGAGGACGGCGGCGAGCACCGCGGCCGCCATCGCCGCCACCATCCCGAGCCACGGCGTGAGCCCGGCCTTCACGACGAGCAGCACCGTGACGTAGGCGCCGATACCGAAGAACGCCTGGTGGCCGAACGAGATCTGGCCCGCGTAACCGCTGATGATGTTCCAGGCCAGCCCCATCGCCGCCCACAGGAAGACGAGCGTGACGACCCGGTGGTAATAGCGGTCCTGCACCGCGAAGGCGATCACCAGGCCCCCCAGGACGACGGCGGCGATGCCGAGCCAGCCCCGCACGCGCGCGCTCACCGTCACACCGTGCGCAGGCGGCGCCCGAAGAGTCCCTGGGGCCGGAGGTAGAGCACGAGCAGGAACGCGATGAAGACGCCGGTGTTCTGGAGCTGGAAGGGCAGCACCAGCAGCGTCAGCGATTGCACGAGGCCGATGACGATGCCGCCCACGAAGGCGCCTGGAATGCTGCCGAGGCCGCCGAGCACGACCGCCACGAACATCAGCACGATGAAGTTGACGGCCACGTTGGGCTCGATCGGGTGATACGTCGCCAGCAGACCGCCGGCCGCCGCCACCAGCGCGATGCCGGTGCCGAAGGCCAGCCCGTGCATCGCGCGCACGTCGATCCCCTGGTAGCCGGCCGCCTCCGGATCGTCGGCCGCCGCGCGCAGCGCCTTGCCGAGGTCGGTGCGCGTGAGGAAGAGGTACACCGCGGCGGCCAGCACCAGCGCCATCACGAACGCGTAGGTGCGCGCCTGGTTGAGCAGGACCGGACCGAGCGCGAAGGCCTTGGTCGCATACGTGGTCCGGATGCCGCGCGGCGTCGGCGTGAGGATCATCGTCGTCGCGTTGGTGATGATGAGCGAGAGCCCGAGCGTGACGATGAGCTGGGCGTCCTGCTGGCGCGCCGGATCGCCGCCGCCGGTGACACGGCCGAGGACCGTGCGGTGCACGAGCACGCCCAGCAGGAAGAACGGCGGCAGCGTGAGCACGGCGCCCAGCAGCGGATCGACGTGGCCGCTCACCGCGTAGAAGTAGGTGAGGTACATGCCGAGCATCATGAAGTCGCCGTGCGCGAAGTTGACCACGCGCATGACGCCGAACACGAGCCCCAGCCCGATGCTCATCAGGGCGTAGACGCCGCCGACGAGCAGGCCGGTGGCGACGTACTGGACGAGCTCGGCGATCACCGCCGCCGGACGCCGCCGGCTACTTGTGCCAGGTGACGGGGCGCGTGGCCGCCGCGAGCGGCACCACGGTGAAGGGCTCGCCGCCCTGCCACTGCACGATCAGCGGCGTGGCGCCGATGCGGCGCCCGCGCTCGTCGAACTTCACGCGCGGCGGCTGGAAGGCCGCCACCGCCGGCCCCGAAGAAATGTCGATCTTGGCCAGCGCGTCGCGGATGGCCTTCGGATCGGCCGACTTCGCCTGCTCGATGGCCTCCTTGATGAGCCACACGTGCGAGTACGTGCACAGCGGATCCTGCGTCATGAAGGGCTCCTTGGTGCGCTCGACGAACTTCTTGACGAGGGCCTCCTGGCCCTTGACCGGGTGCGCCGCCACCACGGTCTGGATGCTGTCGAGCGTCTCCTTGCCCACGGTGCTCACGTACTCCGGCGTCACCAGCCAGGCGCCCACGCCCTGGATCGGCGACTTCACGTTGAACTCCTTCACCTTCTGGAGCACCTGGACGGAGTCCGGGAAGTTCGTGGCGCCATAGAAGACGATGTCGGGCTGCGTGGCGCGCAGCTTCTGCACGATGGCCGTCGCGTCCGCCAGCGGCGGCGTCCACACCTCGTCGACGACGAGCTCGATGCCCTTGGCGGCCAGCAGCTTCTCGCGCAGCGGCTTGAAGAAGAACACGGTGGCGGCGGTGTTGTCGCCGACGATGGCGGCCTTCTTGATCGGCCGGTTGTTCTTCTTGGCCAGGTCGGTCACCAGATCGAGCGCCTGCTCGGCCTGTAGCGACGACACCGGCGAGGTCTGGAAGGTGTACTTGAAGCCGCGCTCGGTGATGGAGTCGGCGTAGGAGAGTGACAGCCACGGCACCTGCAGCCGCTCGGCCACTTCCGTCACGCCCAGCGTGAAGGAGGACAGCCACGAGCCGATGCCCGCGCTGATCTTCTCGCGCGTGAGCACGCGCTGGGCCGCGCTGACGGCCTTCTCCACGCTGTCACCGGCGTCGGCCTCGCGCAGCACGATCTTGGCGCCGCCGAGCGCCTTGATCCCACCTTGCGCGTTGATCTCCTCGATGGCCATCTCCGCGCCCATCTTCTTGAGCTGGCCCTGGCGCGCCCAGCGGCCGGACAGCGGCGCCACGAGGGCGATCTTCACATCCTCGGCGGCGTGGGCCACGGGCGGCACGACCGCGGGGACGACGAGCGACAGGGCGAGGAGCAGAGCGAGCATGGGGCGCATGAAACGGCCTCCTTCGTTGGAGAAGCGGACTCGACCGATCGGAACGCACGGACTATAGCACTCGCAGGTAGGCTGTTCTACGATCGACGCCTCAGAGAGGAGCACGACGATGGCGAACCGGAAGGGTAGCGGACTGCTGATGGTGTGGGCGGACGTGCCGGCCGACAAGGAGCCGGACTTCAACCGCTGGTACAACGAGGAGCACCTGGCCGAGCGGCTGGCGATCCCCGGCTTCCTGAGCGGCGCCCGCTACGAGGCGGTGAAGGGCGGGCCCAAGCACCTGGCCGTGTACGAGCTGGAGAACGCGGCGGTCATGGAGAGCCCGGCGTACAAGAAGGTGCAGGCGAACCCGACGCCGTGGACCCAGCGCAGCGGGCCGCAGGCCATCGCCACGACGTTCATCCGCAACATCTACGAGATGATCCATCCGCGCGCGCTGCCCGCCCCGGCGGCCGCCGCGGGCATGGCGCCGGCGCTGCAGATCGGCCGCATGGACGTGCCGGCCGCGGTCGATGCCGAGTGGAACGAGTGGTACAGCACGATCTACGTGCCGAACTACGAGAAGGTGCCGGGCGTGATCCGCGGTCGCCGCTATCGCGCGGTGGTCGGCCACCCGACATACCTGACGTACTACGAGTTCGAGCACCCCAAGGTCTCGGAGACCGATGCCTGGAACGCGCAGCGCGACGCGGTGCCGGTCTCGACCACGATGCGCAACTACATGCGGCATGCGGCGGGCTCGCCCGGCGTCTACGTCAAGACGTTCGAGCTCCCGGGGAGGAAGTAGCCATGAGACTCAACGGGAAGGTCGCGCTCGTCAGCGGCGCCGCCAACGGCATGGGCCAGAGCGAGGCGCTCATCTTCGCCCGCGAGGGCGCCAAGGTGGCGGTCGCCGATCTGCTGGAGACAGAAGGTCGTCAGGTCGCGGACAAGATCAAGGCCGCCGGCGGCCAGGCCATCTTCATCAAGCTCGACGTCGGCAACGAGGCGGAATGGGAGAAGGCCATCAAGGCGACGGTGGACGCCTTCGGCAAGCTGGACGTCCTCGTGAACAACGCGGGAATCAGCGGCACGTTCGACCCCGACACGCTGAGCACCTCCGCGTGGGACAAGCTCATGGAGATCAACGCCAAGGGCGTGTTCCTCGGCATGAAGCACGCGATCCCCGCCATGCAGCGCGCCGGCGGTGGCTCCATCATCAACATCTCGTCCATCTCGGGCGTGGTCGGCCAGCTGGGCATCCACATGGCGTACAACGCCTCCAAGGGCGCGGTGCGCACCATGACGAAGTCGGCGGCCGTGCAGTATGCGAAGGACGGTATCCGCGTGAACTCCGTACATCCGGGGATGCTGCCGCCGATGAAGAGCTCGAAGGGCTCCGCTGACCCCGCGTGGCGCGACAAGATGATCCGCGCCGTCCCACTGAAGCGCGAGGGCCGCGTTGAAGAGGTCGCCCACGACGTGCTGTTCCTGGCCTCGGACGAAGCGTCCTACATCACGGGCGTGGAGCTGCCCGTGGACGGCGGCTTCCTGGCCATGTAGAGGAGGTCCGCCATGGACGAATCCAAGCGTCGCTTCCTCAAACGCAGCGTCGGCCTGCTCGCGGCCGGCGGCCTCGTGACGGGCGGGGCCAAGCGCACCGAGGCGGTCGAGCCGCCGGACGTCGCGCCCTCGATGAAGGCGCCCGGCGCCGGCATGAGCGAGTACGGCACCCCGGCCAAGTACGAAGGCAAGGTCACGCGTACGCTCATCCGCTCGCAGCCCGGTACGACGGGCAGCGGCGCCTCGCGCACGCCGCTGGAGTCACTCGACGGGATGATCACGCCGAGCGGGCTGCACTTCGAGCGCCACCACAGCGGCGTGCCCGACATCGACCCGGCGCGCCACCGCCTGCTCATCCACGGCCTCGTGAAGCGGCCGCTGATCTTCAGCATGGACGCGCTGATCCGTTATCCGATGATCTCGCGCATCCACTTCATGGAGTGCGCGGGCAACAGCCAGCTCCTCTACCAGCCCACGCCGCCGAACCTCACCGTGGGCCAGGCGCACGGGCTGGTGTCGTGCAGCGAGTGGACCGGGGTGCCGCTGCGGATCCTGCTGGAGGAGGCCGGCGTCGATCGGAGCGCCCAGTGGCTTCTCGCCGAGGGCGCGGACGCCGCCGCCATGAGCCGGAGCATCCCGATGGCCAAGGCGATGGACGATGCGATCCTCGCGCTGTTCCAGAACGGCGAGCGGCTGCGCCCGGAGAACGGTTATCCCGTGCGGCTGTTCCTCCCCGGCTGGGAAGGCAACATGAGCGTGAAGTGGCTGCGGCGGCTCAAGATCGTGGCCGCGCCGGTCATGACCAAGGACGAGACCTCGCGCTACACCGATCTGCAGGCCGACGGCAAATCGCTGATGTTCACGTACCCGATGGAAGTGAAATCCGTCATCACGCGTCCCTCGCACGGCATGACGCTGGCCGGCGCCGGCCTGCACCAGATCTCCGGCATCGCCTGGTCGGGCAACGGCACGATCAAGAGGGTCGATGTGTCGACGGACGGCGGCAAGACGTGGGGGGAAGCCCCGCTGGTGGCACCCGTGCTGCCGCGGGCCATCACGCGCTTCCGGCTGCCCTGGAAGTGGGATGGCACGGCGACCGTGCTGAAGTCGCGCGCGATCGACGACACCGGCGCCGTCCAGCCGGAGCGCGAGAAGTTCATCGGCGAGCACGGCAACAACGCCGTCTTCCACTTCAACGGCATCCAGGCCTGGAGCGTGGCAGCGAACGGCGAGGTGAAGCATGTCTACGCGTGAGCTCGCGCGCCTCGCCCTCGCGCTCCTGGTCGGCGGGTGCGCGAGCACGAGCGCCGGGCCGGGCGCGGTCGAGGGCCCCAATCTCGGACGGGAAGCGACCCCGGCGCAGATCGCCGGCTGGGACATCAGCGTGGGGCCCGATGGAGCCGGGCTGCCGCCGGGCCGTGGCACGCCGGCCGCGGGCGCGATGGTGTACGAGCAGAAGTGTCTCATTTGCCACGGGGCCAGGGGCGCCGGGCAGCCGAACGACCGGCTGGTCGGCGGGCAGGGGACGCTGGCCAGCAAGACACCGGTGCGCACGATCGGCAGCTACTGGCCGTACGCCACGACCGTCTTCGACTACGTGCGCCGGGCCATGCCCTACATCCAGCCGCAATCACTCAGCAACGACGAGGTCTATGCCGTCACCGCGTACCTGTTGCAGATCAACGGGATCATCGGCGAGCAGGACGAGATGAACGCGCAGACGCTGCCGAAGGTGAAGATGCCCAACCAGGCCAACTTCATCGTCGTGTACCCTTCGCGCGCGAAATAGCGTTCGGCGACCTCGTCAGCCCTGGATCGCGGGCAACACCAGGGAGACGGTCGCACCGCCCCCGGGGTTGTTCTCCGCCCAGATCTTGCCGTCGTGCGCGACGACGATGGAGCGGCTGACCGACAGGCCCATCCCGATCCCGGTCCGCTTGGTGGTCACGAAGGGCTCGAAGATGGTCGGCAGGGTATCGGGCGCGATCCCGGGCCCGGTGTCGATCACGTCCACCTGGACGGCGCGCCCCTCGAGCGAGCGCGTCCGCACGCGCACGCTGCGCGGACGCCCCGGCGTCTCGGACACCGCATCGAACGCGTTCATCACCAGGTTGAGCACGACCTGCTGGAGCTGGACCCGGTCGCCCGCTACCGCCGGCAGGTCGTCGGCGAGATCGAGGGCGAGGGAGACGTGGCGCAGCAGCGCGTCGGTGACGACCATCGACGCCACGTCGTGGATCAGCGCGTTGAGGCCCTGCGGCCGGCGCTCCTCGGTGTGCTTCTGGAACAGGGCGCGCATGTTCTGGATTACCTGACGCGCGCGCAGGTCGTCGGCCACGATGTCCGCGAGGATCTCCCGCACGTGGGCCTGCTCCTCGTCGCCGGCGCTCGTGACGTGCAGGCCGGCCTGGGCATTGGACAGGATCGCGGTCAGCGGCTGGCTGAGCTCGTGGACGATCGCGGCCGTGAGCTCGCCCATCGTGGCGACCCTCGACATGTGCGCCAGCTCGGTGCGAAGACTCTGGGTCTCGGCCTCCGCGCGCCGCCGCTCCGTGACGTCCGAGCAGGAGCCGATGTACCCGGCGAAGCGGCCGATCGCGTCGAGCCGCGGCACGCCGTGCGCCGAGATCCAGCGGTACTCGCCGTCGTGACGGCGGAGGCGATAGAACAGCAAGAACGCCCGGCGGGCATCGAACGCCTCGCCGGAGTCCTTCAGATAGGCCTCGACGTCGTCGGGGTGCACGCCCTCGATCCACCCGGTGCCCGTCTCCTGTGCGAGCGTCCGTCCCGTGAAGTCGAGCCAGGGCTTGTTGAAGAACGTGCAGCGCTTGTCCACGCCGGCCATCCAGATGAAGACCGGCGCCGAATCGGCGACCGTCCGGAACCGCTCCTCGCTCTCGCGCAGCGCCCGCTCCACCCGCCGCCGCTTGACCAGGTTGCTGCCGAGCTGGACGATCAGGCCCGCCTGCAGCAGCCCGATGGCGATGACGCCGGCGATCCACCACCGATAGCGCTCCCAGACCGTCGGCTGGCGAAACTCCACGAGGCTGCCGGCCGGGAGGCGAGCCTCGGGAATCTTCCAGCGCTGCAGCTCGCGCCAGTCGTAGCGCGGGTGCTGCTCGGTGCCGATGATCCGCGGCGGGAAGGTCGAGATCGGCTCGCCGCGCAGCACGCGAACGGCCACGCGGGCCGACTCGTCGCCCTCCGCCTCCGCCTGGTAGAGGCGACCGCCGACGAGGCCGAGGCCGAGCTGGTTCTGGTAGAGGCCGTTGATGGGAGCGTTCGCCACGGCGCGGAGCTGCTGGAGCGCGTCGTCCTGGTTGTGGGTCACGCCGGAGGCATCGCGCAGGAGGAGGGCGAGCAGGATGAAGGACTTCGGGGGGAGCGTGGCCGCCTGCCGCAGCATCTCGTCGAAGGACAGGTCGTTGAACCACGTGAAGCGCACGCGGCTCGTGAAGGGCTGGAACGCCTCCTGGAAGGCCTTCGTCCAGAAGCGCTCGAGCGGGGAGGCCCCGATCACAACGGCGATGTGCTCCGTGTCGGGTGCCAGCTGCAGGATGTCCTCGACGAGGCCGGCGATGTCGAACGACTCGCCGACGAAGGTGGCGTTGCCGTCGAACGCGTCGTCGGGCAGTGTGCGCCGATCCATCCCGGTATAGAGAATCGGAGCGCGTGGAAAAAGCCGGTGCCGGTACTTCAGCACGAAGCGGCCGGCGGGCGAGCCGATCGGCACGACCAGGTCGGGTCGCCACTTCGTGAGGCGCGCCAGCAGGAACTCGACGAAGGGGCCCTCCATGTCCGGCTGCGCGTAGCGGGCCATGTCGAGCGAGATCTCGTCCATGTCCACGCGCTCGCCCATCTCCTTCGTCAGCGTGGTCTGGAACGCGGTCGAATGCGTCGTGAAGGGGGGTGCGGTGCTGCCGAACGAGTGCACGATGAGGACACGCTTAGCCTCCGCCGCCCCCGCGCCGGCGGGCGTCAGGAGGAGCAGCAGGAGCGCGAGCCCGACCCAGCCGGTCATGCGCGTCGCGCCGCGCGGATCGCCTGCCACACACGCTCCGGCGTGGCCGGCATGTCGAGGTGCTCGACGCCGAGCTCGGCCAGCGCGTCCACGATGGCGTTGACGAGGGCGCCGAGCGCCGGCGTGGTGCCGCCCTCGCCGCCGCCGCGCAGACCGAGCGGGTTGGTCGTGGAAGGTACCTCGCTGATCTCGGTGCTGAACGGCGGAAAGATGTCGGCGCGCGGTAGTGCGTAGTCCATGAAGCTGGCCGACAGGCACTGGCCGCCGGCGTCATAGGCGCAGAGCTCCATCAGGGCCTGGCCGACGCCGGCGGCGATGCCGCCGTGGGTCTGGCCGTGCAGGATCATGGGATTCACCGCGCGGCCGACATCGTCCACGCACGTCCACCGCACGATCTCGACCGCGCCGGTCTCGGCGTCCACCTCGACCTCGCACACCGCGCAGCCGTAGGGATACGACGGCACGCTGTTCACTTCCTGGCAGGCGCCGGCCAGCGGCTCGCGCGCCGCGATCTCGAAGAGGCCGACACCGCGGTCCGTGCCCTTGACCGTGAAGCGCCCGGCCCCGAAGTCCAGATCGGCCTCGGCGGCCTCGAGCATCGCGGCGGCCAACCGCCTCCCGCGCTCGATGACCTGCGTCGTCGCCTTGGACATGACCACGCCGGCCAGCCGCATCGAGCGTCCGGAGTGCGAGCCGCCGCCGTAGGTCGCCACGTCGCTGTCGCCGGCGATCACGCGCACCTGCTCGAAGCCCACGCCGAGCCACTCGGCCACGCACTGGGCGAAGCTGGTCTCGTGGCCCTGGCCGGCCGACAGCGTGCCCACCACGACGTCCACGCGGCCCTCGGCGCGCACGGTGATGTCGGCGCGCTCGCGCGGATCCCCGGTGTTGAGCTCGATGTAGTTCGCGATGCCGATCCCGCGATGGCGACCGCGCCGGCGCGCTTCCGCGCGGCGCGCCTCGAAGCCCGCCCAGTCGGCCATGGCCACCGCGCGATCCTGGGCGGCGGCGTAGTCGCCGCTGTCGTAGACGAGGCCGACGGGGTTGCGATAGGGCATGGCCGAGGCGGACACGAGGTTGCGCCGGCGCAGCGCCACGCGATCGAAGCCGTGGCGGCGCGCCGCCAGGTCGATCAGCCGCTCGGTGACGAAGATCATCTCGGGGCGGCCCGCCGCGCGGTACGGCGTGGTGGGCGCCGTGGTCGTGAGCACGGCGCGGCCGCGCATGAACGAGGCGGGCACATGATAGACGCTGCTGGAGATCGCGATGCCCTTGGCCAGCGGAATGAACGACACGCTGTAGGCGCCGACGTTGCTCGTGTTCACGCCGCGCAGCGCCAGGAAGTTGCCTTCAGCATCCAGCGCCAGCTCGAGGTGAGACACGAGATCGCGGGCCTGGTAGTCGGTGAGCAGCGCCTCCCGGCGATCGGCCGTCCACTTCACCGGCCGGCCGAGCACGCGCGCGGCCCACGCCACCAGCGGAAACTCCGGGTACATGCTGTTGCGCGTGCCGTAGTTGCCGCCGATGTCGCGCGCCACCACGCGCACCTTACTCTCGTCCACACCGAGCGTGCCGGCCAGATCGAAGCGCGCGCGCTGCACGCCGCCCGAGCCGGAATAGAGCGTGTAGCGCCCGCTCGCCTCGTCATAGACCCCGAGCGCGGTGCGCGGCTCCATCGGCACGCCGGTGACGCGGTTGATGCGCGTCTCCAGCCGCACGACGTGCGCGGCCCGCGCGAAGGCCGCGTCCACGGCGGCCGCGTCGCCCGCCTCGGTCTGCCCGGCCACGTTCGAGGGGTGCTCGTCCCACAGCGCCACTGCGCCCGGCGCGCTGGCCTCGGCCGCGGTGACGGCCGCGGGCAGCGGCTCCCAGTCCACCACGACGCGCTCGGCGCCGTCGCGGGCGGCGGCCGCCGACTCGGCGATGACGATCGCCACCGGCTCGCCCACGAAGCGCGCGCGGTCGACGGGCAGGGCCGGGTGCGGCGCCACGTAGAACGCGGAGCCGTCCGGGCTCGTCAGCGGCACCTCGTGCGGGTTCGTCGGCACGGGCCGATGGGGCATCGGCCGCAGGCCGGCGCGGGCGACGTCGGCGCCGGTGAAGGCGGCGAGCACGCCCGGCGTCTTCAGCGCCGCGCGGGTGTCGATCGACCGGATGCGCGCGTGGGCGTGCGGCGAGCGCACCATCGCCGCGTACGCCTGGCCCGGCAGGTTGATGTCGTCGCCGAACGCGCCGCGGCCGGTGACGAGCCGCGCGTCCTCCTTGCGGCGGACGTGCGCGCCGATCACGCGAGTGGACCCCTCAGCGCGGTCGAGCCGAGGCCGGCGCGCAGTCCGGGCTCCGTGGTACGCGTCCACAGCCCTTCGATCACCGCCCGGGCGGCCGTGTAGTGGTCGGCCGCCGGCCCACGCCGGCCCTGGCTTCCGTGGAACGCTCCGAGGGCGGCCTGGTTTCGCCACGCCTGGGACGGCACGCGCGTCTCGGCGAGACGGAGGGCACGCGTGAGCGCGTCCTCCGCCTCGCTCCACGCGTGGCGCATCAGCGCGCTCTCGCCTTTGAGCCGCCAGGCCCAGCTCTCGTACTTCCGCGATCGGCTCGACGCCGCGACCTCGAGCGCCTCCTCGGCCAAGCGCCGCGCGGCGTCCGCGTCGCCCCGCGCGAGGGCGAGCTGGCCCTCGCTCGTGGCGCAATGCATGCCGTAGCGCCAGGTCATCCACCGTGAAGCCGGCGGATGCCGGACGATCGAGCGCGCCTCGGCGAGGGCCTCGGCGGCCGCGCCGAGATCGCCCTGGGCCAGGAACGCGTCGCCCTCGTTGATGCGGATGAACGCGCGGCGCTCGGCGCCGCTGCCGTGGCGGGCGCGCGCCGAGGCCATCGTGGCCGTGTAGGCGCGCTCCGAGAACTCGATGCCGCGCGCGAAGTCGCCGCACTGGATGCAGAGCCAGCCCAGCGTGTTGAGGAAGCGCGGGATGAAGGCGTCGTCGCCGATCTTCTCGCCCAGGGCCAGGCCCTCGCGCAGCGTCTCGAAGGCCGCGTCGTAGCTGCCGAGCTCGCTCAGCGCGAGCGCCTCGTTCCACAGGCAGCGCAGCAAGGGCACGACGAGGCGGTGCTCGCGCGCGAGCCGGACACCCTCGCGGCCCGCGGCCAGTCCTTCGTCGTACCGCCCCTGCCAGCCGTGGTGCAGGGCGTGGAGGTACAGGACCAGCGCCTCGCGGCCGATGTCGCCATGGGCCCGGGCGATGCGCAGTGACCGCCCGACGTCCTCGTCGGCGCCATCGAGGTCGCCGCTGACCGCGCGGATGTAGCCCCGCACGTAGAGCGCGGCGGCGAGCGGACGCGGCGCGTCGATCGCCTCGCCGATCTCGATGGCCTCGCCCACCCGCTCCAGCGCGGGCGGGAACTCCTCGGCCCACTGCAGCGTGGAGGCGAGCTGCGCCAGGCCGCCGGCCTCGGCCGCGCGGTCGCCGTGACGGCGCGCCAGCGCCACCACCGCCTCGGCCGCCTCGCGGGCGCCGTCGAGATCGAACACGCCGAAGCAGAGCTCGGAGCGCTCGCGATGGATCGCCATCAGCGCCGCGGGCGTCACGCGGTCACCGAGCCGCGCCGCCGCGCTCAGCGCCTGGCCATTGAGGTCGATGGCCTGGCGCAAGCCGAACGCCTTCGTGGCCTTGTCAGCGGCCTTCAGCATGTAATCGAGCGCGCGCTCCCAGTCCTCGGCCTTCGAGAAGTGATGGGCGAGCATCTCGTAGTGCTCGGCGAGCCGGTCACGGTAGAGCTCCTCGATGGCGCGGCCGATGAGGGCGTGCAGCTCCTTGCGGCGCTGGACGAGCAGGGAGGCGTAGGCAACGTCCTGCGTCAGCGCGTGCTTGAACATGTACGCCAGCTCCGGGAAGAGCCGGCGCTCGTGGATCAGCTCGAGCGCGGTCAGCTCCTGCAGGAAGTCGCCGGTGCGCTCGCGAATCTCGCCGAGGCGATCGACCAGGCGCCGCGTGAATTCCCGGCCGATGACCGAGGCGAGCTGCAGGGTGCGCTTGGGCGCCTCGGCCAGGCGGTCGATGCGCGCCGCGATCACGTCGTGAATCGTGCCCGGGATGGCCAGCTCGCTGACCGCGCCTTCCTCCAGCGACTTGGCGAGCTCCTCGACGTAGAACGGATTGCCCTCGGCCCGGCCGACGACGAGCGCGCGCAGCTCCTCGGGCAGCGCGCCGCCGGCCAGGACGGCCGCCGCCATGCTGGCGCTGTCCACCGCGGACAGCGCCGCCGGCACGACGCGCGTGATGTAGGTGCGCTCGCCCAGCGGGCTGGCGTAACCCGGCCGGTACGTCAGCACGAGGAGCGCGCGCAGGGCCGGCACGCTGTCGATCAGCGCCGTCAGAAATTCTTCGGTCGCGCTGTCGCACCAGTGCAGGTCCTCGATCACGAGCACTTGCGGCCGACGCTCGGCGGCGCCGACGAGCAGCCGCCGCAGGGCGTCGAACGTCTCACCGCGCCGCTGGGCCGGACTCATCGCGCGCACGTCGGCGTCGCCGGGGTCCAGGGACAGCAGCGCGCGCAGGTACGGCACCGTGGAGCGCAGGCCGGGGTCGATGGAGACCGCGCCGCGCTCGACCTTGGCGGCGATCGCCGCGTCGTCGTCGGCGTCGTCGATGCTGAACTGGCGCCGGACCAGGTCGACCAGCGGATGCAGCGTCATCGCCTGGCCGAACGACAGGCAGTGGCCCTCGTGCCAGTCGCCCTCCTCGCCGATCCGGCGGCGCAGCTCCAGCAGCAGCCGCGACTTGCCGATGCCGGCCTCCCCGACGATCAGCGCGACCTGACCGTGGCCGCTCCGCGCGCGGCTGAAGAGATCGAGCAGCGCGCCCAGCTCGCGGTCACGGCCGACGAAGGGCGTGAGGCCGCGCTCGGCGCCGACCTCGAGCCGCGTGCGCGTCTCGTGGGCGGCGGCGACCTCCCAGGCCTCGATGGGCTCGGCCTTGCCCTTCACGTGCAGCCGTCCGAGCGGGCGCGTGTCGAAGTACCCGGCGATCAGCCGCTCGGTCGCCTCCGAGATCGTCACGCGCCCGGGCTCGCTCGCCTGCTGCAGGCGGGCGGCCACGTTCGTGGTGTCGCCGACCGCGGTGTAGTCCATGCGCAGATCGCCGCCGATGCTGCCGACCACCACGAGGCCCGTGTTCAGCCCCTGCCGCGCGCGGAAGCTGATGCCGCGCGAGGCCAGCTCGCGCTGGTAGTCCTCGAGCACGCGGCCGATACCGAGCGCGGCGTGCACGGCGCGGCGCGCGTGGTCCTCGTGGGCGATGGGCGCGCCGAAGAGCGCCATGATGCCGTCGCCGAGGAACTGGTTCACGGTGCCCTCGTAGCGGTGGACCTCTGCCAGCATCAGGTCGAAGGCGCGGTTCATCATCCGATGGACCTCCTCGGGGTCCAGCCGCTCGGAGAGCGACGTGAACCCGGAGACGTCCACGAACAGCACGGTGACCTGCTTGCGCTCGCCCTGCAGCGCGCTCCCGGCCGTGAGGATCTTGTCGGCGAGGTGCTTCGGCGTGTAGCTGCGCGGCGACGGAGACTCGGCGGCGTCGAGCGCGCCGCCGCATTTGTGACAGAAGCGGTTGGCGCCCGGGTTCGGCGTCTGGCAGGCGGCGCACACCAGCTCCAGGCGCGCGCCGCAACCGCCGCAGAAGCTCGCGTCGTCCGGATTCGCGCGGCCGCAGGCGCGACAGGTCACGTCAGTGCCAGAGGATCGACGTCGCCAGCCGCGCGCCCTCGGCCATGGCGGCCAGCTTCGCCCACACGATTTCCGGCTCCACCTGGGGCTTGGAGCGCGCGAAGGTGCCGAAGCCGCAGTCGCTGCCGGCGATGACGCGCTCGCGGCCGACCACCTCGGCGTAGCGCACGATGCGCTGCGCCACCAGCTCGGGGTGCTCGATGAAGTTGGTGGTGGAGTCGAGCACGCCGGGGATGAGTACCTTGTCGTCGGGCAGCTTCAGTTCGCGGAACACCGCCCACTCGTGCTCGTGGCGCGGGTTGGCGCCCTCGAGCGAGATCGCGTGCGGCCGCGCTTTCAGCACCACCGGGAGGATGTCGCGCAGCGGGACGTCGCGATGGTGCGGGCCCTCGTAGTTGCCCCAGCAGAGGTGCAGGCGCAGGCGGTCGGGCGCGATGTCGCGCAGCGCGTGGTTGAGCGCCTCGATGTTGGCCTCGGCGATCTTGACGAACTGCGCGGTGCTCAGCTCGGCGAAGGCCAGGTGGCGGCTCATGGCGAGATCGGGGCAGTCCACCTGCAGCACGAAACCCGCCCGCGCGATGGCGTCGTACTCGTCCTTCATCACGTCGGTGAGCCGGGCCAGGTAGGCCTCGCGGCTCGGGTAGTGCTCGTTGCGGAGGAAGTGCGCGATGACGCCGGGCGAGGCCGCCGTCATGAACGCCTCGGTGACCG
>JBKPRI010000276.1:0-6104 GCA_046734515.1 Candidatus Methylomirabilota bacterium
ACGCGAAGAAGCCCGAGGACGTCACGAAGTCGTGAGTCTGGCGGAGACGGCGGCCTCGTCGAGGCCGCCGTCTCACGCCAGCCAGCGCAGGAGGGCGGTCGCCAGCGACAGGAAGATGCTGACGCCGATCACGTCCTGCAGCGCGGTCTCGAAGGGGCCCGCGGTGAGCGCAGGATCGAAGCCGAGACGCTTGGAGAGCATCGGGATCCCCGTGCCCGCCAGCCCCGAGAGATTCACCGAGACGAACATCGACACGCCCACCACCACGCCGAACAGCACGGTGCCGTGCCAGAGGGCGCCGATGATCCCGATGAGCGTGCCGCACACCACGCCGATGATGCTCGTCGTCTGGATCTGACGCCAGAGCGGCTCCCACCAGCGCTGGAGCTGGATGTGCCCGGTGGCGAGGCCGCGCACCACCATCGTCACCGACTGCAGACCGGTGTTGCCGGAGATGGCCTGGATGACCGGCATGAACGACGCGAGCAGGATCACGCGGCTGAGCGTCTCGTCGTAGTAGTGGATCACGACGCCCGCGCCCAGCTCGATGAGCAGCGTGGCCAGGATCCACGGCAGGCGCATGAGCGCGATCCGGCGCGGCGAGCGCCGGTCGAGCTCGGAGGCGTCCGAGCCGGCCAGGCGGAAGATGTCCTCCGAGGCCTCGTGGCCCACGATGTCCACGACGTCCTCGACGCTGATGGTTCCGAGCAGCCGGTTCGAGCGGTCGACGACGGGAATGGCCACGAGGTCGTACTTGGCCACGATGCGCGCGACTTCTTCCTGGTCGGTCTCCGGCGCCACGGTGACGACGTCCGCGTTGGCGATGGCGCTCACCGCGCTGGCCGGATCGGCGGTGAGCAGGCGGCGCAGCGGCACCACGCCGACCAGGTGGCGGTGGGCGTCGATCACGAAGACCTCGAAGCTGCCGCCTTCGGGCGCCATCTTGCGGATGTCGGACATGGCCTGGGCCACCGAGGCCGAGTCGTGCACGGCCACCACGTTGGGCGACATCAGGCGGCCGGCCGTCTCGTCGGGATAGTCGAGGAGCTCCTGCACCTCCTCCGACTTCTCTGTCTGCATCAGGTCGAGGATCGACTCGGCCTGCTCGCTGGGCAGCTCCTCGACGACGTCGGCCGCCCGGTCGGGCGTCATCGTGTCGAGGATGTGCGAGACCTCCTTCTCTTCCAGGGCCTGCACGAGGTCGAGCAGCGTCTGGTCGTCGAGCTCGGGCAGGACCTCGCCGGCCTGCTCGCGCGTCAGCAGCCGGAAGAGGGGAACGCGGCGCTCCTGCGGCGCCTCGGCCAGCAGCCGCGCCACGTCGGCCGCATGCGCCTCGGGCAGGCGCGCGGCGAGCTCGTCGTGACGCCCCTCGTCGAGGAGCTCTCGCAGCGAGTCGACGAGCTTCGCGCTCTCGTCCATGGAAGCATTCTACTCGGAGGGGGGCCCGGCCCCCCTGATGTGGCTAGTGCCCGTGGAAGAAGGGGATGCGCACCAGCAGGGTAAAGCCGTTGATCGTCAGGAGCGTGCCGAGGATCGCGAGCACCGAGGAGAACCAGAACATCGGGCGGGAGGCCGAGAGGATCGCGATCGAGGCGCACACGATCGAGATCTGCAGCAGCACCTCGGCGTAGTCGAAGTACGGATCCTTGGCCTGGTTGCGGTCACGCTCGGCCTCCGCCGCCTTGGCCCGGGGCTCGATCTCCTTCTTGTCGGCGTTCATGCGCTTCTCTTCGTCGGCGAACTTCTGGGCCAGCGCCTCGAACTTCGCCCGCTCGGCGCCCTTGAGGGCCGAGGGCTCGGCCAGCTGGGCTTCCAGCATCATCTTGTTGCCGCGGTTGAGGTGCTCGCGGATGACCTTCGACTGGTAGTACGCCCACTGGTTGGAGGCTTCCTGCTGGGCGAGCAGCATCTCCTTCATGGCGTTGCTGCCGCCCAGCGAGGCAATGGCGAGGATGACGGCGAAGACGGCGGTCGTGAGCGCGACGCGACGGCTGAACGTCTTGTCGCGCCGCTCCTCGAGCTCCTCGGGATTGGGAAGCTCGACCTCAGCCACGCGGCGGCGTGGGCCCCTTCTTCATCTCTTCGCGCATGGCGTCCTTGCCGGCCTCGAACGCCGTCATCAGACGCTGCGTCTGCTCCTCGAACAGCTCGCGGCTCTTGTCGAGCCACTCGCCGGCGCGGCCCTGCGCCTCGGTGGCCAGCGTCTGGGCCTTGCGTGCCCACTCACCGTTGCTCAGCAGCTCCCGCGTCTCGCGGCCCGTCTTGGGGGCGACCAGCAGCGCCGCGGCGGCGCCGATGATCCCGCCCAGGAAGAACCAGCCGAGATACCCTGCCGCGTCGTTTCGCTCACTTGCCATGACTGTTGTCTCCTTCGTCGCGTCGCAGGCGACTCACGAACACGTCCACGCCCCGCCGCAGACCGGCGGCCAGGCCGATGACCTGCCCCGCGCGGGCGAGACCGCCCAGCCCGACGACCACGCGGCTCATGCCATCGGCCGCGTTCTCGACGTGCTCGGTCACCTCGCCGATGCGCTCGACCTCGCGCCGCGTCTCGCGCGTGAGGTCGCGCAGCTCGTCGGTGAGCCCGTGCGCCTGGCCGATGAGCGGACGCAGCTCCTGCTCGACGATGGCCAGCACGGCGTCCGTCCGGCGCAGGGCCCGGCGCAAGGTCAGGATGGCGGCGACCAGCGCCGCCGTCAACACCACCGCGCACACGATCAGGACGGCCTGGGCCCACGGGAGCATGGGCTCGGATTATCGCCGGAAAACGCGCCGAAACTCAATAACTGCGTTGACTTTGGAGGCCTGGACGAACACAGTGGAGCCATGTCCGCCGAGGATCGCTTCGCCGAGCTCCGACGGAGGCACGCCCAGGCCGAGCTGGGCGGCGGTGACGAGCGGATCCGGCGCCAGCACAAGGCCGGCAAGAAGACGGCGCGCGAGCGGCTGGAGCTGCTCCTCGACCCCGGCTCCTTCCTGGAGATCGACAAGTTCGTCGTCCACCAGAGCCACGACTTCGGCATGGAGGAGCAGAAGGTCCTCGGCGACGGCGTCGTCACCGGCTCCGGGCGCATTCACGGCCGCAGCGTGTTCGTGTTCGCGCAGGACTTCACCGTCTTCGGCGGCTCGCTGTCGGAGGCGTACGCGCGGAAGATCTGCAAGATCATGGATCTGGCCATGAAGACCGGCGTGCCGGTCATCGGGCTCAACGACTCCGGCGGCGCGCGCATCCAGGAAGGCGTCGCCTCGCTCGGCGGTTACGCCGACATCTTCCTGCGCAACACGCTGGCCTCCGGCGTGGTGCCGCAGATCTCCGCGGTCATGGGGCCGTGCGCGGGCGGCGCGGTGTACTCGCCGGCCATCACCGACTTCGTGTTCATGGTGAAGAACACGTCGTACATGTTCGTGACGGGCCCCGACGTCATCAAGGCGGTCACCCACGAGGCGGTCACCGCCGACGAGCTGGGCGGCGCCACCGCGCACGGCACGACCTCCGGCGTCGCGCACTTCGCCGCCGACAGCGAGGAGGAGTGCCTGGCGCTGATCCGCGAGCTGCTGACGTTCCTGCCGCAGAACAACGTGGACGATCCGCCGCTGCGTCCCACGCGCGATCCGGTCGACCGGCGCGACGAGAGCCTGCAGACGCTGGTGCCGGAGCAGCCCAACAAGGCGTACGACATCAAGGACGTCCTCCGCACGGTGCTCGACGACCGCTACTTCTTCGAGGTGCACGCGGGCTTCGCGCCCAACATCGTTGTTGGCTTCGGCCGCCTGGGGGGCCGTCCGGTCGGGATCGTCGCCAACCAGCCGGCTCACCTGGCGGGCTGCCTGGACATCAACGCCTCGGTCAAGGGCGCGCGCTTCGTGCGCTTCTGCGACTGCTTCAACATCCCGCTGGTGACGTTCGAGGACGTGCCCGGCTTCCTGCCCGGCACGGCGCAGGAGTACGGCGGCATCATCAAGCACGGCGCCAAGCTGCTCTACGCGTACTGCGAGGCCACGGTGCCGAAGCTTACTGTGATCACGCGCAAGGCCTACGGCGGCGCCTACGACGTGATGTCGTCCAAGCACATCCGCGGCGACGCCAACTTCGCATGGCCCTCGGCGGAGATCGCCGTCATGGGGCCGGAGGGCGCCGTCAACATCCTCTACCGCCGCGAGGTCGAGGCGGCGGCCGACGCCGCCGCGTTCCGCGACGCCAAGATCCGCGAGTACCGCGAGAAGTTCGCCAATCCGTACATCGCCGCCGAGCGCGGCTACGTCGACGAGGTGATCGAGCCGCGCGACACGCGCGCGCGGCTCTGTGCGATGCTGGACGTGCTGAAGACCAAGCGCGACAGCAACCCCCCGCGCAAGCACGGGAACATTCCGCTGTGAGGGCAGGTGTGTGAGCGGCCAGGAGCGCAAGCCGGAGTTCAAGACCACGTGGGGCGCCGAGCGCCGGCGCGTCTACGGGCCGGGCGACGTTCCGCCGGAGGCGACCGCCGAGGCCGCGCCCGGCCAGTATCCGTTCACCCGCGGCATCCACGAGTCCGGTCACCGCTCGCGACTCTGGACGATGCGCCAGTACGCGGGCTTCGGCTCGGCCGCCGAGACCAACAAGCGCTACCGCTTCCTGCTCGAGCAGGGCCAGACCGGTCTCTCGGTGGCCTTCGACCTGCCGACCCAGATGGGGCACGATCCCGACGCGGCGATCGCGCGGGGCGAGGTCGGCAAGGTCGGGGTGTCGATTGCCGCGCTCGAGGACATGGCCGATCTCTTCGAGGCGATCCCGCTGGACCGCGTGTCGACCTCGATGACCATCAATGCCACCGCGGCCATCCTGCTGGCGCTGTACGTGGCGGTGGGGCGCCGGCAGGGCGTGGCGGCCGAGCGCCTGAGCGGCACCACGCAGAATGACATCCTCAAGGAGTACATCGCGCGCGGAACCTACATCTTCCCGCCGGTGCCCTCCATGCGGCTGGTCACCGACGTGTTCGCCTGGTGCAAGGACGCCGTCCCGCGCTGGAACACGATCTCGATCTCCGGCTACCACATGCGTGAGGCCGGCTGCACCGCGGTGCAGGAGGTGGCCTTCACGCTGGCCAACGCGGTCGCGTACGTGGAGGCCGCGCGCGCGGCGGGGCTCGCCGTGGATGCCTTCGCGCCGCAGCTCTCGTTCTTCTTCAACGCGCACAACGACCTGCTCGAGGAAGTGGCCAAGTTCCGGGCGGCGCGGCGCTTGTGGGCCCGCCTCATGAAGGATCGCTTCGGCGCGCGCGACGCGCGCTCGCAGATGCTGCGCTTCCACGTGCAGACGGCCGGCAGCATGCTGACCGCCCAGCAGCCCGAGAACAACATCGTGCGCGTCACCGTGCAGGCGCTGGCCGGAATCCTGGGCGGCTGCCAGTCGCTGCACACCAACTCGATGGACGAGGCGCTCGCGCTGCCCACCGAGAAGGCCGTGCGGATCGCGCTGCGCACGCAGCAGGTGCTCGCGCACGAGTCGGGCGTGGCGGACACGGTCGATGCCCTCGGCGGCTCCTTCATGATCGAGCGCCTCACCCGCGACATCGAGGAGGCGGCCGAGGCGTACATCAAGAAGATCGACGACCTCGGCGGCTCGGTCGCCGCCATCGGCTACATGCAGCGCGAGATCCAGGACGCCGCCTACCGCTGGCAGCGCGAGGTCGAGGACAAGACCCGCGTCGTCGTCGGGGTCAACGAGTTCGTCACCGACGATCCGCCGCCCGGCAACCTCTTCCAGCTCGACGCCGGCATCGGCGATGCGCTGGCCGAGCGCCTGGCCCGTCTGCGCCGCGCCCGCGACGGCGACCGCGCGACACGCGCGCTGGACGCGCTGGGCGAAGGCGCACGGGGCCGCGCCAACCTGATGCCGCTGCTGGTGGAGGCGGTCGAGGCCTCGGTCACCCTCGGCGAGATCTGCGGGCGGCTACGCGAGGTGTTCGGCGTGCACCAGCCCTCGGTGACCTTTTGAGCCTCCGCCGCGCCCACCTGCTGGCGGCGCTGCTCATTCTCCTGCTGCTGCCGCGTGTGGCCGGGGCCGGCGTCGCGGACCGCGTCGTCTCCACGTTCGCGCTCATGACCAGCGACTTCGTGGCCGC
>JBKPRI010000277.1:0-10618 GCA_046734515.1 Candidatus Methylomirabilota bacterium
CACGAAGGACGAGCCCGTGCTGGTGGCCGTCTCCGGCGGCAAGGACTCGCTGGCCCTCTGGGACGTGCTGATCGACGAGGGCTACCGCACCACCGGGCTCTACCTCGACCTGGGCATCTTCGACTACTCGGTGGCCTCGCGCGGCAAGTGCGAGGCCTTCGCGGCGCGGCGCAGCGTGCCGCTGCTGATCAAGCGGGTGGAGGAGGAAGTGGGCGCGCCCGTGCCGGTCATCAAGCAGGTCACGCGCCGGCCCCCGTGCTCGGGCTGCGGCCTCAGCAAGCGCTACCTGATGAATCGCGTGGCGCTGGACGAGGGGATGCCGGTGGTGGCCACCGGCCACAACCTCGACGACGAGGCGGCCACTCTGTTCGGCTCCGTCATGCACTGGCGCACGGAGGCGCTGCCGCGCCAGTCGCCCGCGCTGGCCTCCACGCACCCCAAGCTCGTGCGCCGCGTGAAGCCGCTCTATCGCCTGTCCGAGCGCGAGACGGCCGCCTTCGCGTTCCTGCGCCGCATCGACTACATCGTGGAGGAGTGCCCCTTCGCCGTCGGCGCCACGTCCACCGCGCACAAGGAAGTCCTCAACCGCATGGAGGACGCTGCCCCCGGCGCCAAGCACAACTTCCTCTTCGGCTTCCTCGACAAGGCGCGCCCGGCCTTCGAGCGCGCGGAGACGGTGGTGCTCCAGGAGTGCGCGCGCTGCGGCCAGGTGACGACCGGCACCCTCTGCGCGTTCTGCAAACTGTCCGACCAGGTCAAGCGCTCGCTATAGCGCCGTGATCTGCGCGCGCTGCGCGACCGATAACCCGCCCGGCGCCAAGTTCTGCCGCGGGTGCGGCGCGCGCGTGGACGCCATCTGTCCCGCGTGCTCGCACGCCAACCTCCCGGACAGCCGCTTCTGCAACGAGTGCGGGCACGCCCTCGCCCCCGCGGTGGCCCCATCGAAGCCGCCCGCGCCGGCGCAGGTCGCCTACACGCCGAAGCACCTCGCCGACAAGATCCTCAAGGCCCGCTCGGCGCTCGAGGGCGAGCGGCGGCAGGTGACCGTGCTGTTCGCCGACCTCGCGGGCTTCAGCGCGCTGGCCGAGGCGCGCGATCCCGAGGAGATCCACGCCATCGTCGATCGCTGCCTGAGCCTGATCGCCGCCGAGGTCCACCGCTTCGAGGGCACGATCAACCAGTACACGGGGGACGGCGTCATGGCGCTGTTCGGCGCGCCGATCGCCCACGAGGACGCACCGCGCCGCGCCGCGCACGCCGCGCTGGCCATCCAGCGCGCCATCACCGATCTGAGCCGGGAGCTCGCCGAGCGCCTGCCCGGGCCGCTGCAGATGCGCGTCGGCCTCAACACGGGCCCCGTCGTCGTCGGCCGCATCGGCGACGACCTGCGGATGGACTACACCGCCGTCGGCGACACCACCAACGTGGCGGCGCGCCTGCAGCAGAACGCGCGGCCGGGCAGCGTCCTGGCCGGCGCCTCGACGCACCGGCTCATCGCCGGCTACTTCGAGACGCTCGACCTCGGCGAGCTCGCCGTGAAGGGGCACGCGCCCGTGCGGGCCTTCGAGATCGTCCGCGCCCGCGCGCGCCGGGCCCGCCTGGACGTGGAGACGGAGCGCGGCCTCACGCCGCTGGTCGGCCGCGACCGCGAGCTCGAGACGCTGATGGAGGTCGTCACTCGCGTCCGGGCCGGCCAGGGCCAGGTCGTCTTCCTCGCGGGCGATGCGGGTATCGGCAAGTCCCGCCTGCTGCTGGAGCTCCGGCGACGGCTGGCGGCGGCCGGCGAGCCGCCCACGTGGCTGGAGGGCCGCTGCATCTCGTTCGGCCAGTCGAGCCCGCTCCTGCCGGTGATCGATCAGCTCCGCGAGAACTTCGGCATCGACGAGCTCGACGGCGAGCCGGAGATCATCGCCAAGGTCGAGCACGGCATGCGGCGCCTCGGCGGGCTGGAGCCGCACGTGCCGTTCGTGCGCTACCTGCTCGCCGTCGACCCCGGCGATCCCGCCGTCGCCGTCATGGACGCCGCGCGCCGCCGCAAGCACATCTTCGACGCCGTGCTGGCGATGTCGCTGCGGGGCGCGGCGCGGCGCCCGCTGGTGTTCGTATTCGAGGACCTCCACTGGGTCGACACCAGCACCGAGGAGTACCTGACCGCGCTCATCGACAGCATCGCCGGGACGCGCGTGCTGGTGCTGGCCACGCATCGCCTCGGCTACTCGCCGCCGTTCGGCACGCGCAGCTTCCAGAGCCGCCTGATGCTGAGCCCGCTCTCGGAGGCCGACGCCGTCGCCATGGCGGGCCGCGTGCTCGGCGTCGCGCTCCTGCCGGCCGACGTGACGCGGGCGCTGCTCGACAAGGCCGAGGGCGTGCCGCTCTTCGTGGAAGAGGTCACCAAGACCTTCCTCGACCTCGGCATCCTCGAGCGCGACAACGGCGGCTTCCGCCTCGTGCGGCCGATCACCGACGCCGCCGTGCCCGACACCATCCAGGACATCATCATGGCGCGCCTCGACCGGCTCGGGGACGCCGGCAAGCGCACGGTGCAGCTGGCCTCGGTCATCGGCCGCCAGTTCATGCGCCGCCTGCTGGAGCGCATCGCGGGGCACACCGGGGAGCTGGAGGGATTCCTGCAGGAGCTGAAGGGGCTCGAGATCATCTACGAGCAGGGCCGGCTACCCGACCCGGCGTACATCTTCAAGCACGCCGTCATCCAGGACGTCGCCTACCGCAGCCTGCTCGTGCAGCGGCGCAAGGAGCTGCACCGCGCCGTGGGCCGCGCCATCGAGGATCTGTACCCGGACCGCCTGCCCGAGCACTACGCCGAGCTGGCCCATCACTTCGTGGAGGGCGACGAGTGGCACGACGGCTTCCGCTACAGCGTGCTGGCCGGCGATCGCGCCGCCCACGCGTATGCGAGCGCGGAGGCGCGCAAGCACTACGCGCAGGCGCTCGCCGTGGCCGAGCGCGCGCGCCCGACGCCGGGCGACGGCGAGCTGGCGAGCGTGCACGAGAAGCTCGGCGCGGTGCTGCTGACCCAGGCGGAGTTCGATGCCTCCGTGGCGGAGTACGAGCGCGCGCTGGTGCTGCTGCGCCGGGCCGGCGACCGCCAGCGCGAGGTCGCGACCCTGATCGGCCTCGCCAACGTCTACGTCTGGGGGCACAAGAAACCCGAGCAGGTCTTCGCGACGGTGGACCAGGCGCTGGCGATCGCCGTGGAGATCGGCGACACCGCGGGCCAGGCCGGCTGCCTCGCGCTGCGCGGCGAAGCGCGCGGCGTCGTGTACGGGCCGACCGTCGAGGCAGTCCGCGACTCGTCGGAGGCGGTGCGCCTCGCGCGCGAGGCGGGCCACCCGCGTGGGCTCGCCCAGGCTCTCGTGTTCGCCGGCCGGCACCTGGAGTGGTACGGCGACTACGACGTCGCCCTCCGCTACCTGGGCGAGGGCCTGGAGCTGGCGCGGCGCGAGCACGCGACCGTGCTGATAGGCCTGGCCCTCTATCATCTCGGCCACGCCGACCTCGCCCGCGGCAACTACGACGGCGCGCAGGCCCACTACCAGACGCTGCTCGACTACGCCCAGGCGGCCGGCGACAAGCTCTACCTCGCCCGGCTGCCGAACCTCTTCGGCGGCGTGGCGCTCGAGACCTACGACATCGAGGGCGCCATCCGGTTCAACAGCGAGGGCGACGAGGCGAGTCGCCGGCTGTGGCCGTGGCCCGAGCCGCGCGGCCATGCGCTGTGGAAGCTCGGCCTCGCGCACCTCTACGCCGACAACCACGGCGCCGCCGAGCGCGCGTTCCGCGATGCGGAGGCGCTGCGCGAGCTGGACGCCTGGGGCCGGTGGACCTGGGAGCTCTCGCTCTGGCGCTCGCGCGGCGAGCTGGCGCTGGCCGAGGGCAAGCACGACGAGGCCTGGGCCCTGGCCGCGCGCTCGCTGGACGGCGCGATCCGCTGCCGGCAGCGCAAGCACGAGACGCGCGCGCTGCGGCTGCAGGGCGCGATCCTGGCGGCGCAGGGGCGGCTCGAGGACGCGGTGCGCGTCCTGACGGCCTCATTGGAGCGGGCCGGCCAGCTCAAGACGCCGCGCGAGTCGTGGATCGGCCAGGCCGCCCTCGGCGAGGTCCTCACGCGCCTGGGCCGCGACCGCGAGGCCGAGACGCGCCTCGGGGCGGCGGCCGACGCGATCGAGTCCATCGCCGCCGGGCTCGGCGCGCCCGGGCGTCGCCGGAGCTTTCTGGCCGCGGAGCCGGTGGCCCGCGTGTTCCG
Source organism: Candidatus Methylomirabilota bacterium (assembly GCA_046734515.1). Taxonomy (GTDB): domain Bacteria; phylum Methylomirabilota; class Methylomirabilia; order Rokubacteriales; family CSP1-6; genus AR5. Next base: position 4,265 of record JBKPRI010000277.1, read on the forward strand.
CGTCCTGGGCCGGACGGCGCCACGCTCGGAGTGAAGCGCCTACGCTAGAATCACCCGGATCGCAGGCCGCCGGACAATGACGATCTCATCCGCGCGCGCGTCCCTGCTGACGTACCTGCTCGCCCTCACGGGCTGCGCGGGCATTCCGCTTCTTTGCTTCGCGGCGTATCTCACCATGGGCCTGGGCCGCACGGAGCAGGCCGCCGTCGAGCGCGGCGTGGTCGACACGGTCAACGCGCTCGTGACCGGAGTCGACCGTGAGTTCACGAGCACGATTGCGACCCTGGAGGCATTGGCGACGGCGCCGTCGCTCGACGAGCCCGATCTCGACGCCTTTCGAACACGGGCGCTGCGGGTCCTCGAGTCTCAGAAGGCGCGCGGCTGGCTGACCGTCCATCTCACGACACCTGACGCCACCCCGCTCATGAACGCGCGCTACGCGCCCGGCGCCACGCTGCCGCGTCCCGACCCGGCGAGTGTGGGGGAAACCGTCGCCACGCGCCGCCCGCTCATCACCGATCTCGTGGTCCTCCCGGAGGGCGGGTACGCGTACGGCGTAGGTGTGCCGGTGATCCGTGGCGGCGCCGTGAAGTATGTGCTCACGGCCGCCGTGTCGGCCGAGGCGCATCGCGAGCTGTTGCTGAGCCAGGCGCGTGCTCCCGACCGCATCGCGGTGCTGTACGACCGGCAAAGCCGGATCGTGTACCGGACGGTGAATCCCGAGAAGCTCATCGGCACCACCGTGACCCCGAAGCTGGCGGAGGCCAGTGCTCGCCAGCCGTCGGGCGCATTGGACGACGCGAATCGCGAAGGCATACCCGTGCGAGTGGTCTTTCAGCGTTCCAGTCTGTCAGGCTGGGCCGTGGCGGTCGGCATCCCGCAGAGCACGCTGTATGCAGCGCAGCAGCGGTCACTGCGCCAGGTCGCCGGCGTCGGCACGATATTCCTCGCGGCGAGCGTGGTGGTTGCGCTGACGTTCGCGCGCCGCATCCGCCGCAACGTGGCGGCGCTGGTCACGCAGGCCGAGACCCTGAGCGATCCTGATGCTCCGGTGAATGCGACGGATCCCTCCATCACCGAGCTGGCCCGGCTGCGTGACGCCCTGAGGTCGGCCGCCCAGGTGATCCACGAGCGCGGCGCGTCGCTCCAGCGGCAGCTGGCGGCGCTCGACGTCGCCCGCACCGAGGCCGAGGCCGCCAACCGAGCGAAGGACGAGTTCCTCGCCGTGCTCTCGCACGAGCTGCGCACCCCGCTCAACGCGGTCTTCGGCTGGGCTCAGATGCTGCGCAAGGGCCAGGTCCATGGGGAGGTGGCCCAGCGCGCGCTGGACACGATCGTTCGCAACGCGCATGTCCAGCTGCAGCTCATCGACGAGCTTCTCGATGTCTCGCGCGTCGCCATGGGCAAGATGCGGCTCCAGATCCAGCCGCTGGATCCCCGGACGGTCATCGAGCAAGCGCTGGACGCCATCCGTCCCGCGGCCGAAGCCCGGCGGATCACGGTTCACGCGGACCTCGCACGCGGCGCGGGCGTGGTCATCGGCGATGCGGCTCGATTGCAACAGGTCGTCTGGAACCTGCTGACGAATGCCGTCAAGTTCACGGAGCCGGGTGGGGAGGTCGAGGTGGTGCTGCGGCGAAGCGGCACGGACGTCGAGATCATCGTGCATGACACGGGGCGGGGCATCACGCCGGAGCTCTTGCCGTTCGTGTTCGACCGCTTCCGCCAGGCCGACAGCTCCAGCACGCGCGCGCACAGCGGTCTCGGGCTGGGCCTGGCTCTGGTGAAGCACCTGGTCGAGCTGCACGGCGGTACCGTGGCCGCCCACAGTGACGGGGAGGGCAAGGGAGCGACGTTCACGATCCGGCTGCCCGTGACCAGTGCGGCCCTCGATGAAGGCGGCCAGGCCGTCCCGTCCCGGCGGCCGGCTGCGACGATCCTGGATGCACCGGCACGCGCCACACGTCTCGACGGCCTGCGTGTCCTGGTCGTCGACGACGATGTCGATGCCCTGGAGCTGGCGACCGCCGTCCTGGTGAACGGGGGCGCCGTCGTGCGGACCTGCGGGTCCGCGACGGAAGCGCTTCAGTTGGTCCAGGCATGGCGACCCGACGTCCTCGTCTCGGACATCGAGATGCCCGGTGAGGACGGCTACACGCTCATCGGGAAAGTGCGCGCCCTCGACGGTGAGCGCGGCGGCCGAACGCCGGCGGTGGCCTTGACGGCCTACGGCCGCCCGCAAGATCGCGTGCAGTCACTCGCGGCGGGCTATGACATGCACGTGCCGAAGCCGATCGACCCGGGCGAGCTGACGACGATCATCGCGGGGGTCGCAGGCCGCGCCGTCCAATGAGTGCCACGTGCGGTGCCCTGCGTTACAATCACGAGCCATGGCAGGATTCCGGTGTCCCAAGTGCGGCAAGGTCGCGATGATGCAGAAGATGTGCTGCGGTCGCCCGATGCAGCGCGCCTGAGGCGGGGCTAGCGTTTCTCTAGTCGACGACGAGGTCGGCGCGGGTGACCACCGAGGGCGGCAGCGTGATGCCGAGCGACCTGGCCGTCCTGGTGTTCACGGCCAATTCGAAGGTCGTGGGCTGCTCGATCGGCAGGTCGCCGGGCTTCGCCCCCTTGAGGATCTTGTCCACGAACCACGCCGAACGCTGCGCCATCGAGCGCAGGCTGGGGCCGTACGACAGGAGCGCGCCCGCCCGGGTGAACTCCTGGAGATCGCAGACCAGCGGCAGGCGGTACTTGAGCGCGAGATCGGCGATGATCTTGCCGGCCACGTTGGACGTCACGGGATCGGTCAGCACCACGGCTGCCTGGATGCGCGCGTCCGTCATCGCCTTGAAGGCCGCCTCGAACTCCGGGACCTTGTGAACCTCGAACGACTGAAGTGTCACCCGCAGACGCTCCGCGGCCACTCGCGCCGCCTCGAGATCGGCGGGGCCGCCGGGGTTTTCGGGATTCCAGACGACACCGACGCGCACCGCGGCCGGCACCGCTTGTTTCAGTAGCTCGAGCCGCTTGCCCGCGAGCTCGCTGGTCAGGAACGTCATGCCCGTCACGTTCCCGCCGGGTCGGGCCAGGCTCGCGGCGAGTCCGCTCTTGACCGGATCACCGGCCGCTACCATGACGATCGGGGTCGTCGTCGTGGCGCGTCGCGCGGCGCGGATGGCAGTGTCGCCGGCCGCGATGATGATGTCCACCTTGCGTTCGACGAGGTCAGCGGCCAGCGTGTCGACCGCGATCTGGCGCTCGCCGAACCGCCCCTCGACGAGAAAGTCCCGCCCCTCGCTGTAACCCATCTCCGTGAGCGCGCGGCGGCCCGCTTCCAGATACGGCAGCGCAAACGGTGTATCACCGCCCCACAGCACGCCGATCCGTGCCACTTTCGCAGGCTGCTGCGCGCCAACGCCGCGCGGTCCTACGGCACTCAAACCGGCCATTACAGTCTGGATGAATAGTCGGCGGTCCATGGGGCCCTCCAGGCCGGTGGAAAGGTAGCACACGAGACCGTCCCGAAGGCGCTGCGGGGACGCGGCGTCAGCGAGGGGTCAGGACGTCCTGGATGACGCTGTCCAGCTCGTCGGGCCGGACGGGCTTGAACAGGCAGCGGCGCACCCCCAGGCCGGCCAGCCGCGCACGGTCTTCTTCCCGCAGGCCCCAGCCGGTGATGAACAGCAGCGGCACCCGCGCATCCCGCGCGCGCAGCCGCTCGGCGAACTCCCAGCCGTTCATCTCCGCCATGCCGATGTTGGTGATGACGACGTCGAAGCGCCCGGGCTGGTAGTCGCGCAGCGCGGAGGGGGCGCTCTGGGTTGGCGTCACCGTGTGGCCGGAGGCGCGCATCATCTCGGCGAGGGTGGAGAGCACCTGGCCGTTGTCGTCCACCACCAGCACGCGGGCCGTCCGGCGCTCGCGCGCGGCGCTCTCCGGCGCCTCCGTCTCGACCATCTCGCGGCTGACCGGGAAGGTGAGCGTGAAGGTGGTGCCGCGGCCCGGCTCGCTGTCCACCTCGATCTCGCCGCCGTGGCGGCGCACGATCGAGTAGGCCATGGACAGGCCCAGGCCGGAGCCGCCCTCGCCCTTGGTGGTGTAGAAGGGCTCGAAGATGCGCTGGCGCACCGTCTCGGGCATCCCGGTGCCGCTGTCGGTCACGGTCACGCGCACCTCGCGCCCCCGCTCGCTGCGCGTGGCGATGCTGAGCGCGCCGCCCTGGGGCATGGCGTCCATGGCGTTCAGGATGAGGTTGGTGAGCACCTCGCTTAGCGCGGCCGAGCGGCCCTGCATGTGCTCGGTGGCCTTCAGATCCATGCGCAGGTCCAGCGGGCGCCGGTCGCGGGCGATCTGCTCTTCCCAGCGCGGCCGGGTCATGGCGACGGCGTCCTGCACGATGTGGTTGATGTCCACGCGCATGAACTGCTCTTCGGGCCGCAGCCGCGCGAACTGCTGGATGCGCCGCACCGTCTCGGAGCCATCGATGGCCGCGGACTCGACCACCGTCAGCGAGCGCTCGATGAGCTCGGCGTTGGTGGGGTTCTGCTTCATGAGCTGGGCGTAGCCCAGGATGGCCTGCAGCAGGTTGTTGAAGTCGTGGGCGATGCCGCCGGCGAGCTGTCCGAGGGCGGTGAGCTTCTCGGACTGGTGCAGCTGCGCCTCGATCTCCCGCTGGCTGGTGATGTCGCGCACGATGGCGATGAGCCCGTCGAGCCCGCCCTGGCGATTGCGCAGCCCCGAGAGCGTCACGGCCAGCGACAGCGGCCGCGCGCCGGCCGCGGCCGGCCGGGAAATCTCGAAGGCTTCGCGATCGGCCCCCTGGCTGAGCTTGCGCCGGGCCGCCACGTACTCCGGCTCGGCCAGGATGTCCATGATGCGGCGCCCCACCGCCGTCTCGGCCGGCATGCCGAAGGTGCGCTCGGCCGCCGGGTTCCAGCCGGCCACGACGTCCTCGGCCGTGACGCTGATGATGGCATCACCGGCGGAGGCGATGAGCTGCTCCAGCGAGCGCTTGGTGTCGGCGATCTGGCCGTACAGTCGCGCGTTGCGCAGCGCGATGGCCAGGTACTCCGAGAGCATCTCCAGCAGCTCGCGCTCGCGGGGGTCGACGGCGCGCCCGCTGGTGCGGTTGTCCACCACCAGCCAGCCCAGCGCCCCCTCGACGTCACGGATGGGGCAGGTGATGACGATGGAGCCGGCCATGGCCGTCGGCACGCCCCCGGGCGGGGTGGCCGGGATCGTCACCTGGTCGTAGCCGAGCCCCGTCTGGAGCTGGCTGGTGACCATGTCGATCAGGGCGGCGGTATCGAGCTGGCCCACGATGGTGCGGGAGATCTCGCGCAGGATGGACAGCTGGGTGACCCGCAGCGACTGCTCGAAGCTCTCGCGCCGCGCCACCTCTTCCAGCTCGCGCGTCTTGGCGCCGAGCCGGCGCATCTCCTCGACCATCCGGGCCACCTGGCCCCGGGTGCCCAGCTCGGCCTGCCGCCGCAGCAGCGCGCGCCGGACCACGTCCTCCAGGTCCTGGCGCGAGAAGGGCTTGATGAGGTACTCGAAGGCCCCGTGGGTGAGGGCCAGCTTGACCGTCTCCAGCGAGGCATAGGCCGTGATCATCACGACCTCGATGGAGGGATCCACCCGCTTGATGCGCCGGAGCACCTCGAGCCCGTCGATCTCGGGCATCTTGATGTCGAGGATGACGATGTCGGGCCGGTACGCGGGGATCTGATCGAGGGCCGTCTTGCCGCTGTCCGCCGTCTGGATGAGATAGGTCGGCTTGAGCAGCATCCGGAGGGACTCGCGCGGTCCCAGCTCGTCGTCGACGACGAGGACGCGCGCGGCATTGGCCGGGGGCGCCGCCGTGGTCTTCACGCCATTGCCGGCAAGGTCACCTGGAACCCCAGCTCATGCCGGGTCTGCCGCAGCCGAAGCTGTCCGCCCAGGGCCTCGATCAGCCGCTGGGCCACGGCCGGCCCCACGTCGATCAGGCTCTCCTGGACCATGTGGACGGGATCGAACAGGCGCTGTTGCCTCTCGGGCGTCACGCTGGCGGTACGGGAGGCGACCTGGATGCGAATGTCGCTGTTGCCTTCGCTGTCCTCGTGACGGCCGACGGACAGAACGACCTTAGCCTGATCGCTTGGCGAATTGTGGGTGAGATAGCGAATCAGATATGACAGCGCCTTCCGAAGTTGAGTGGCATCGACTTTGACAAGCTGCGGTAAAGCCTCGGGGACGATGTCGAGATGCAGGTGCTTCCCCGCGGTCTCGTCCGCCACATCGATGGCATCGACTAACTGGCCTACCACCTCGCGAGCGTCCACGACGGCAAAGTTTAACTCACCTTCAGTAACC
>JBKPRI010000278.1:0-11933 GCA_046734515.1 Candidatus Methylomirabilota bacterium
GCACCGCGCTGTGTGGTCGGAGCCCAGTCGAAGAGGAGCCCGAGGCGGCGCAGCTCGTCACGCAGCGCCGGCCAGCGGCGCTCGGTCCGGCCCCCGCCCGCCGCGGGATTGACGATCACGAGGCAGCGCGGGCCCGGGGCAGGCGCGGAGCCGCCGGCGCCGATCAATCGAAGAGGGAGGGCTGAGTCGTGGCGGTGGGCGGAGCACCGCGGCGCTTCGAGGTCTTCTTCGTCTCCCGCTTGGCCTTGCTCTCGGCGGCCGGCGCCGGCCGGGGCAGCTTCCAGCCCTTCTGGTGGGCGATGCGGTCTCCTTGCTTGATGACCAGCAGGTCGACCAGGCGCGCGAGCGGATTGCGAAGAAGCCCGAGGTAACGCTCCCAGTACCGCGGCGAATTGGCGAGGGTGCGCATCTGGTCGAGCGCGAGCGAGAGCGCGGTGCGGTCCCCCTTGCGCGCGGCCAGGCGCAGATCGAGCAGGACCTTGCGGGCGCTCACGCGCGAAGGCGCGGTACGAGCCATGGTGCCGGGATGCTAGCATCGAAGGGCTCGACTCGACAGCCGGTCAGGAGGCGCTCATGACCCCGACGCCGCCCTCGCTCGCCGGACGCGCGGTGCTCGCGCTGCTCCTCATGGTCGGCTTCTACGTCATGGCCCTGGCCCTGGCGGGCGCCCTGCTCGCCGTCGCCTACGCGGAAGTCGTGTACGGCCGCCGCATCGACCGCCTCGCGATCTTCGGTCTCATCGGCGGGCTGATCATCCTCTGGAACATCGTGCCGCGGCCCGACCGGTTCCAGGCGCCGGGGCCGGTGCTCACCCGCGAGCGCCAGCCACGGCTGTTCGGGGTCATCGAGGAGATCGCGGCCGGGACCCGGCAGGCCATGCCGGTCGAGGTCTATCTCGTGCCCGACGTGAATGCGTGGGTGACGACCCGCGGCGGCCTCATGGGCTTCGGCAGCCGGCGGGTGATGGGGCTCGGCCTGCCGTTGCTGCAGACGCTCGGCATCTCCGAGCTCCGCGCCGTGCTGGCGCACGAGTTCGGCCACTATCAGGGCGGCGACACGCGGCTGGGGCCGTGGGTCTACAAGACCCGCGCCGCCATCGGACGCACACTGCAGGGACTGGCGGCCCACAGCTCGATGCTGCAGAAGCCGTTCGTCTGGTACGGCAACATGTTCCTGCGCGTCTCGCACGCCATCTCGCGGCAGCAGGAGCTCACGGCTGACCGCCTCGCCGCCGGCCTCTACGGCGCCGGGCCGCTGGCGATGGCGCTCGGCAAGATACGGCGGGCGGCGGTGGCGTTCCCGACGTACTGGTCGACCGAGGTCGTACCGGTGCTCGGCTCCGGACTCCGGCCGCCGGTCGCCGACGGCTTCTCGCGCTTCCTGGCGTCCAGCCGCATCGCGGCCGCCGTGGACGAGCACATCAAGGAGCCGGAGGCGGCCGATCCGTACGATACCCATCCGCCGCTGCACGAGCGCGTCGCGGCGCTGGCCGGCCTGCCGCCCGGCGCGGCGCCCGACGGGCAGCGCGCCGTCGAGCTGCTGAAGGACGTCGACGCGCTCGAGCAGGAGATGCTGGCGCTCATGGCGGCCGGCACGACGCTGCCCGCGATCGGCTGGGATGACGTGGGGCAACGCGTGTACGCCACGATGTGGCGGCGCGCGGCCGAGCGCCACGCGGCGGCGCTGGCCGGTGTCACCGTCGACGCACTTGCCGACGCGGCGACGGGACTCGTCACCCGGCTCGCCGGCGAAATGCCGGCGGAGGCGGCGCACCCGTCGGCCGAGGCGCCCGCGCAGTACGCGAGCTGGGTGCTGAGCGGCGCGCTGGCCATCGCGCTGGTCGGGGCGGGCTGGCGTGTGCGGGCGACGCCGGGCGAGCCGCTCGTGCTCGAGGGATCCCTCGGCGCGCTGGATCCGTTCCAGACGGTCGACGAGCTCCTGCTCGGCAAGATCGATCAGGCCGGCTGGCGCATCCGCTGCGACACCTTCGGCCTGCGCGGCATCGCGCTGGCGCCGCCGGCCTAGCGCACGCGGATCTCGTACTCCTCGCGCGGGCTCTGCCCCGAGCCCCCCTGCATGGTGATCTTCACCTGCAGTCCGGACTCCAGCCGCTCGAGGTCGGCGCGGCCCTCACGCTCGATGTAGGCGGCCACGTCAGGGTGCACGCGGGCGATGATCTCGCGGCCCTCGCCCGGCGGCGCCTCGGCGGCCGCTTTCGCCTGCACGGCGCGGTAGATCTCGGTGGCCAGCGTCTCGTCCGACTTCACCACGCCGGTGCCGCGGCACACGGGACAGTGCTGCGTCAGCAGCGCGCGGAGGTCCTGCCGCACGCGCTTGCGCGTCATCTCCACCAGCCCCAGCTCGGAGATGGGCATGACGTTGGTGCGGGCCTTGTCCTCGGCCAGCGCGCGCTTGATGGCCTTCTCCACCTGCTCGCGGTGCTCCAGCACCTCCATGTCGATGAAGTCGATGATGATGATGCCGCCGAGGTCGCGCAGGCGGATCTGGCGGATGACCTCGTTGACGGCCTCCAGGTTGATCTTGAGAACGGTCTGCTCGAAGTCGCGCTTGCCCACGTACTTGCCGGTGTTCACGTCGATGGAGACCAGCGCCTCGGTGTGATCGATGACGATGTAGCCGCCCGACTTCAGCCACACGCGCCGGCGCAGCGCTTTCTCGATGTCCTTCTCGATCCCGAAGGCGTCGAACACCGGGGCGCGCTCGCTGTAGAGCTTGACGCGGCTCTCCAGCGACGGCACGAGGGCCCGCACGTACCCGAGGCACTTCTCGTGGGCGGCCGCGTCGTCCACGACGAACTCGTCGACCTCGGGGGAGAAGAGGTCGCGCACCACGCGGAACGTGAGATCCATCTCCTCGTGCAGCGCGGCCGGCGGGGTGGCCTGCTCGAAGCGGCGCTGGATCTGCGCCCACAGCCGCGAGAGGAACTCCACGTCGTGGGCGAACTCGGCCTCGCCCTTGCCCTCGGCGTTGGTCCTCAGGATGAAGCCGCCGGGCGGCAGCGTGAGGCCGCGCAGCGCGGCTCGCAGCCGCTCCCGCTCGCGCTCGTCCTTGATGCGCCGGGAGACGCCGATGTGGCGCGCCTGCGGCATGTAGACGACGTAGCGGCCGGGGATCGAGATGAACGAGGTGATGCGCGCGCCCTTGGTGCCCAGCGATTCCTTGGAGACCTGGACGAGGACGTGCTGGCTGCGGCTCAGCATCTCCTCGATGGGCCCGGTGGCCTCGCGCCGGGGCTCCTCGTCGACGTCCACATCGGCGTCGGCGGCGTCCTCGCCCTCCTCGGCGGCCAGCACCTCGCGGCTCGCCTCGAGGTTGCTGGTGTAGTCGCCCGCGTACAGAAAGGCGTCCTTGGCGAGGCCGATGTCCACGAACGCCGCCTGCATGCCGGGCAGGACGTTGGTCACCGTCCCCTTGTAGACGTTGCCGACGATGGAGCGGTGCCGGTGACGCTCGAGATAGAGCTCGGTGAGGAGGTTACCTTCCTGGACGGCGACGCGCGTTTCGAGCAGGCCGACGTTGACGACGATCCGTTTGCTCACGGCAGCACCTCATTGGAACTGCCGCATCCTTACCGAGAGCAGGAGCCCGAGGGCCATCATGGAGACAACCATCGACGAGCCGCCATAGCTCATGAACGGCAGCGGGATCCCCACGACGGGGATCAGCCCCACCACCATAGCCACGTTCACGAGCACCTGGGTCGACACCAGCGCGGTGACGCCCAGGGCGACCAGCCGGCCCACCGGCTCGCGCGTCGAGGCCGCGATGTCGAAACCGCGGAGCAAGAGCAGCGCGTAACAGGTGAGCAACACCAGGCACCCGACGAACCCCCACGTCTCGGCGAATACGGCGAAGATGAAATCTGTGTGGCGCTCCGGAAGAAAGGCGAGCCGGCTCTGTGTGGCGCCGGCCACGCCCTTGCCCAGGAGCTGCCCCGAGCCTATGGCGATCTTCGCCTGGATCACGTTGTACGCTCTCCCGAGCGGATCGCGCAGCGGGTCCAGGAAGACGAGAATCCGATCCCGTTGATAGTCCTTCAGCGCGATCCATGCCACCGGCGCCGCCGCGAGTCCCATGAGGACGAGTCCTCCCAGGATTCGCAGCCGCATCCCGGCGGCGACGAGCAGGGCAATCAACACGGGAAACAGCAGGAGCGCGGTGCCGAGGTCGGGCTGCTTGACGATGAGCACCGCCGGCACCAGCGCCAGCGGCGCCGCCGTCACCAGGACGATCTTGCCGACCGGCTGCGCCCAGCGCGTGGACAGGAACCACACGACCATCAGCACGAAGCACAGCTTGAAGAGCTCCGAGGGCTGCACGGAGATCGGCCCCACCAGGAGCCAGCGCCGCGCGCCCGACACCGTGCGGCCGAGCACGAACACCGAGACGAGCACGGCGAGGCCGGCCAGATAGAGCAGCGGGGCGATCCGGACGAGCCGCCGGTAGTCGATGCTGGCCACCACGAGCAGGGCGACGAGCCCGAGGCCGAACCACGCGAGCTGGCGGACCGCGATGCCGCCGCCGGCGCGGCCGACGTTGAGCGTGGCGAGCGTGGTGGCGCTGAGCCCGACGAGGCTGACGGTGGCGCCCAGCAGGGGCCAGTCGACGTTCTGCAGCAAGCGGCGATCGATGCCGACCATATGAAGGGGGACCCTCGTAGGGTCCCCCCGACCCCCCCTTATCCTGCGATCAACCCGTGTTCGCGCATCCGGCGATCGACTGCTGCTAGCCGCCGAAGGCGGCGAAGGCGACTTTCTCGAGGAAGATCGTGCTGAAAATCTGCTTGGCGATGGGCGCCGCGGCGGAGCCGCCGTGGCCGCCGCGCTCGACGATCACGACCACCACGACCTCGGGATCCTTCACCGGCGCGAAGGCCGCGAACCAGGCATGGTCCTGGCCCTTCTCCGACTTGGAGTTCGCCATGGTCTGCGCGGTCCCCGTCTTGCCCGCCACATCGAGGCCGGGAATCCGGGCGGCGACGCCGGTGCCGCCGTCGTTGACGACGGCCCACAGGGACTGCCGCAGGAAGGCCAGCACCATCGGCGAGAGGTCGACGTGGCCGGTCACGCTGCCGGCGTCGCCCCACACCACACCCTTGTCAGGGCGCTCGATACGCTGCACGAGCCGCGGCTTCCACAGCACGCCGCCGTTGGCCATGGCCGCCATCATGCGCGCGACCTGCATGGGCGTCACCAGTACCTGCCCCTGGCCGATCGACATGTTGACGGTCTCGCCCGCGTGCCACGACACGGGCTTGCCCTTCTTGGACATCCGCGGCTGCGGGATGAGCCCGGGCTTCTCGCTGCCGAAGTCGATGCCGGTGATGGCGCCGAGGCCGAAGGCGTGCGCCCACTTGGCCATGGCCGGGGCACCGACCTTGAGGCCGGCGTTGTAGAAGTAGACGTCGCAGGAGTCGCGGATCCCCTTCATGAGATCCACGCTGCCGTGGCCTTCCTTCTTCCAGTCGCGGAACGTGTGGTTGCCCAGCTGGAACTCGCCCGTGCAGTGCACGCGGTCGCTCGGCGTGAGCGTGCCTTCCTGCAGGCCGGCCGCGGCCACCACCATCTTGAACACGGAGCCCGGCGGGTACATCGACTGGATCGTGCGGTTGAGCAGCGGGTGATTGGGATCCTGCATCACGCGCAGCCAGGCGTTGCGATCGATGGTGCCGGTGAAGCGGTCGATCTCGAACGAGGGCGTCGACACCATGGCCAGCACGTCGCCGTTCCGCGGGTCCATCACGACGATGGCGCCGGCCTTGCCCTCCATGGCCTTCTCGGCCACTTCCTGCACGCGGCGATCGACGGTGGTGATGACCTGGGCGCCGGGGTGCGGCTCCGTCGACTGCACGAGGCGGATCTGCCGTCCCATGGCGTCGACCTCGATGCGCTCGCCGCCGTCCTTGCCCCGCAGGAATTCGTCGAGCAGCCGCTCGAGGCCGGTCTGCCCCACCATGTCGCCGCGGCGATAGCGGCCGCCCTTGAGCTGCTCGTCGCTGGCCTCGCGCACGTAGCCGAGCAGGTGCGCGGCGAAGCGGCTGTTGGGGTAGGCGCGCTGCGGCTCCACCTCGACGATCACTCCGGGCAGCTCGAGCTTCCACTCCTCCACCTTGGCGACGTCGTCCATGCTGAGGCCGCGGCGCACGCGCACCGGCAGAATGGAGTCGGACGAAACCTTGGCCACCGCGTCCTGCAGGTCCGCGAAGGGAATCTGCAGGAGCGATGCGAGGCGCCCGAGTGTCACGTCGCGCTGGGTGGGATCGCGGTCGAGCTCGCGCGGGATCAGCGAGAGCGTGAAGGCCGGCCGGTTGTCGACGAGCGGCAGGCCGTTGCGGTCGAACAGGATGCCGCGCGGCGCCGCGATGGGCCGGACGCGAATGCGGTTCTTGTCCGAGGCCTCCTGGAAGCGGCCGCCCTCGAGCACTTGCAGGTACCAGAGCTGGCAGACGATCGTCACCAGCGCCACGCTCACGATGATCGCCATGGCGGTCACGCGCCGGCGGCCGGGATCCGGCCGCCCGGGCATCGGCCCGCCGAGGTAGCCGAGACGTCCCGACGGGTTCACGAGACGCGCTCCCGCGTCGCCTCGGCCCAGGTCAGCGCCAGCACGAGCGCGGCGCCGAGGAAGCCGTTGTAGAGCGCCTGCGGCAGCACGACGTAGGTCATCAGCTCGCCGAAGGGCGCCGGGAAGTGGAACACCTTCAGCAGCGCGAAGCGCGCCAGGCCCTCGAGAATCGTCAGCAGCACGAGGCCGGGCACCTGCACGAGCGGCTGGCTCACGCGCAGCCGTCCGGCCACCGCACCGATCGCGAAGCCGATGAGCGCCTTGGTCAGCGCCTGCACGCCGAGCATGCCGCCGGAGGCCGCGTCCTGCAGGAGGCCGGCGAGAAAACCCGCGCCGCAGCCGAACTCGGGCCCGCGCCGGAGCGCCAGCAACACCACCACGATGAGCGGGATGTCGGGCGCGACGTCGGCGATACGCAGCGCCGGGCCCAGCGTGGCGTGGGCGATGCCGCCTCCGAAGATCGCGACGGCGATGAAGGTCCGCATCAGGGCATCGGAGGCGCGAAGAGCGCCGCCAGGTCGTGCGAGCCCTCGCCGACGATCAGCAGCACCTCGTCGATCCGGGCGAAGTCCACCGCGGGTGTGAGCTGCGCGTAGTGGAAGAGCGCCGAGCCGCGGTCGTCGATAGCGCGCACGCGGCCGACCGGAATGCCGCGCGGGAACACGCCGCCGGCGCCCGAGGTGACCACGAGGTCGCCGACCTGGATGCCGCTGCCGTCACGGGCCATGTACTTGAAGCGCATGGTGCCGCGCGGCTCGCCCTCGACGATGCCCTGCGTGCGCGTGCGCACCGCGTGCGCCCCCACGGTGGAGGTCGGATCGGTCAGCACCTGCACGATGGACGCCCCCGGACGGACGTCGACCACGCGGCCGATGAGGCCGTCGGGGCCGATGACGGCCGTGAGGCGCGCCACGCGGTCGGCGCGACCGCGGTTGACGGTGAGCGAGCGCACCCAGCCGCCCCACTCGCGCGCGATGATCTCGCCCGACAGCGTGGCCAGTGGCATCGACTCGCGCAGCGCGAGCAGCCGGCGCAGCCGGCGATTCTCCTCGACCGTCTCCGTCACGCGCAGCGCGTCCACCCGGAGCTGCTGCGTCTCCTCGCGCAGGCGGCGGTTCTCGGCGCGCACGTTCTTCCAGTCGCGATACGTCGACCAGAGCCCGACGGTGGCGCGGTTCACGCGCGACAGCACGCTCTGCACGGGCGTGGTGATGACGGCGAGCGCATCGGAGGCGCCGGCGACGTATCCGCGCATCTGGAGGGTGAGGAGCAGCAGGCAGACCACGGCGACGGTGCCCAGCAGGAGAAGCGCGCGAATCTTCACCGTCGACCCCCGGACGAACAGTTCAGGCCGGGATGGCCACCTTCTTCAGCAGATCGAGCTCGTCGAGCACCTTGCCGGTGCCGAGGGCGACGCAGGACAGCGGGTCCTCGCCCTGCGTGACCGGCAGGTTGGTTTCCTGGCGCAGCAGATGATCGAGACCGCGCAGCAGCGCCCCCCCGCCCGTGAGCACGATGCCCTTGTCGACGATGTCCGCGGCCAGCTCGGGCGGCGTGCGTTCGAGGCACGTGCGCACCGTCTCCACGATGGTCATCACCGGCTCGCGCAGCGCCTCGCGGATCTCCTCGTCGGTGATCACGATGGTCTTCGGGATGCCGTCGATCAGGTCGCGGCCCTTGACCTCCATCGTGCGCCGCTCGCCGCCCATCGGATAGGCGGAGCCGAGCGCCATCTTGATCTCCTCGGCGCGCCGCTCGCCGACCAGCAGGTTGTAGTGCTTCTTGATGTACTGCACGATCGCCTCGTCCATCTCGTCGCCGGCGATGCGGACGCTCTTGGCGTACACGATGCCGGAGAGGGAGATGACGGCCACCTCGGTGGTGCCGCCGCCGATGTCGACGATCATGTTACCGCCCGGCTCCTGGATCGGCAGCCCCGCGCCGATGGCGGCGGCCATGGGCTCCTCGATGAGGTACACCTCGCGGGCGCCGGCCTGCATGGCGGAGTCGCGGACCGCGCGCTTCTCGACCTGCGTGATCCCCGACGGCACGCCGACGACGATGCGCGGGCGCACGAGCGTGCGGCGGCGATGGACCTTGGAGATGAAGTAGTGGAGCATCTTCTCCGTCACGTCGAAGTCGGCGATGACGCCGTCCTTCAGCGGGCGGATGGCCACGATGTTGCCCGGCGTGCGCCCGAGCATCGCCTTGGCTTCGTGGCCGACGGCCAGCACGGAGTGATCGGCCTGGTGGATCGCCACGATGGACGGTTCGTTGAGCACGATCCCCTCACCGCGCACGTACACGAGCGTGTTGGCGGTGCCGAGGTCCACGGCGAGGTCGTTCGAGAACATGCCGGCCAGCAGGTTGTAGAACATCAGCGCTCCATGGTCGCGGGTTGGCGATTTCGCCCGTTTCGAGAGCGTTCGTACAGTAGCACAGTCCGTGCCATTCCTGAAAGAAAACCCTAATTTTCCGAGTGTTTAGGGCACTCCCTGACGGCCTGTCACGAGCGAAAGCCCCGCCCCGCTACCGCGAAAAGGAAAATATTTTCAGAGGCTTGGCGAGCCCGGCCCCACCCCGTTCGATGCCCAGGGACAGCCGCCCGTTGCAGCCGGAACGACCCGCGATTTCGGGGGCCGGCGACGTGGCCGGCCGCGGTCAAAAGCTCCCCGGAAGAGGTCCAGGGTGGCACCCGGTGGTCATTCCGTGTCACCTGGGCGGACGCGTCGGCAGGCCCGGACGGATGCGCGTGTCATAGAGCCGGACGGCGGCGCGGATCACCGTCTCGGCGTCCCCCCGGCCCCGCAGGCCCTCGACGTTGACGGTCTTGTTCTCGAGCACCTTGTAGTCGAGAAAGAACCGTTCCAGCTCCCGCAGGCGGTGCGGCGGCAGGTCGGCGGCCTCGCGGTAGTGCGCATACTCCGGATCGTCGATGTGGATGGCGATGATCTTGTCATCCACGCCCTTGTCGTCCGTCATGGTCATGACGCCGATGGCGCGGGCCCGCAGCAGGCAGAGCGGGGTAACCGGCTCCTGGCCCAGCACCAGCACGTCGAGCGGATCGCCGTCACCGCAGAACGTCCGCGGCAGGAACCCGTAGTTGGCCGGATAGTGCACGGCGCTGTGCAGCACGCGATCGACGCGGAGGAGCCCCGTGACCTTGTCGAGCTCGTACTTCACCTTCGAGCCCTTCGGGATCTCGATCACCGCGACGAACTCCTGCGCAGTGTCCTCGCCCAGCTCCACGTCGTGCCACGCGTGCATGGCCGCGATCATACCCTCCGACCGCCAGCGCGACATCGAAGCGCGACGAAGGGCAACGACAGGCCCCGTTACCCGCACCCTAGAAAATGGGTTGACTTGAGGGGGCCATGGATGTAATTGTTGCGTCGGTTTTTTGAGACATACGGAGTTGAAACGAGTGAAGAGATCGAGACACACGCCGCGCGGACCCGAGTCCCCGCGGCGCTTTTTTTTGCCCGGCTGAACCGGCTTGCCTGCCAATTCAGGCAGGTAACCCCGCCATTACGGCGGGAGCACACAGGGGCTGAAGACCCCCGAAGAGAGAGGTCGCAGGATGGCACAGGGACAGGTGAAGTGGTTCAACGACGCAAAGGGCTATGGGTTCATCACGCAGGAAGGCGGAGAGGACGTCTTCGTCCACTACAGCGCCATCCAGGCCCAGGGTTTCAAGTCCCTGGCCGAAGGTGACAAGGTCGAGTTCGAGGTGACCCGCGGCCCGAAGGGTCTTCAGGCAGCGAACGTCCGCAAGATCAGCTAACCCCTGTCGCTCTCGCCCGGGCCCGCTGCTCCAGCGGGTCCGGGCTTTCTTTCGCTCCTACAAAAATGAAAGGCCCCGACGATGGCTGCGGCGCGTGAAACTTTTTCTCGCGCGTCGCGCCGCCCCGCTGGTGAGGCGGGATCGTCGGGGCCGGTGGTGCCTGGACTCCCAGGCGTGCCACCTGAAGCTAGCGTGGACCCTGCCTAGGAGGCAACCACCTCACAGATCACCGTAGAGGAACACATCGGCTGGATCACCTCCTATTCTCGGCAAGGGCGCCACGCAGGCCCAGGTTCCGCTGACCGCGAACCGGATGCCGACTCCCGGCCCGAGGCTCGGCCACGTCAACCGCCGGCGGAATTGTCGGCGGGGACGCTGATGGAGCGCTGTTATCGCTCCGACCGACTTGTGAACTCATCCTACATCAGCGTTTAAGTCCGTCCAAGAAAAAGTGACGGGAATCGTCACTTCACCACGATGCGCTCGCGATTCTTCTCCCACAGCGTGTCGCCGACGCCCTCGACCTTTCGAAGATCGGTGGGCTTCTTGAACTGGCCGTGCTCGTCGCGGTACTTCACGATCTTCTCCGCGAGGCTTCGGCCGACGCCGGTGAGCGTCATGAGTGATTTCACGTCGGCGGTGTTGATGTTCACCTTGGCGGGGACGCTGACGGAGGCGGCGGCGGTGTCGGCGACGACCGGCGACGGGATCAGCGCGACGACGGCGACGAGCACGGCGAGCGCGATGACGAGCTGGGACATGGCGAACCTCCCGGTGAGTGGGGCACAGCACGCTCGAATCGAGCGGCGCCATTCAACGGGGAATGCGAGCTCCGATCAATGTCCAACGTTTCGGACACGCACGCTGGATACATCACTCGCGCTCGGCGAGTGAGTCCACGTACTCCTGCCACTCGATCGGCAGCAGGCTCTTCTTGCGGTTGTTGCAGTCCTTGCACGCCGGCACCACGTTGCCGCGCACGGAGCTGCCGCCGCGGCCGAGCGGCACGAGGTGATCCATCGTCAGCGCCTTGTGACCGACCTGACGCCGGCAGTAATAGCAGACGCCGGTCGAGATCCGCCGCTTCCACCACTGGCTGTCGCGCAGCTCGCGCGCCCGCGCGCGCTGGCGCTTCAGCTCGTCGGGATCGACGGGGGCGTAGAACTCAGTCATGCGTCGCCAGCTCGGTCGACAGGCTCTCCCACTCGCGCAGCAGGCCGGTCATCCGCTCCTCGGCCGCCTTGCGCTCACGCGAGACCTCGCGCACGCGGTCACCGTCGGCGTACATCCGAGGATTGGTCAGGAGCGCCCCGATCTCGGCAATGCGCTGCTCGAGCGCGTGGATCTGCCGCTCCAGCTCCTCCACCCGCTTGCGCAGCTCCCGGATCTCCGCCGTCGGCTTCTTCTTGATGATCCTCGCGACCGGCGCCGCCGCGGGCTGCGCCGGCGCCGGCACGCGTTTCACGACCTCGCCGTCCTGGCGATGATCGCGGTGGCCCGCGAGCGCAGGGCGTGAGGAGCGGGGGGCCTGGGACGGCGGCTGGGATCCCTTCCTGGGCTGGAT
>JBKPRI010000279.1:0-5874 GCA_046734515.1 Candidatus Methylomirabilota bacterium
GCTGCCACCGGCCTACCAGGCGCATATCGGGCGGCTCATGACAAGCGCGCCGGGTCGGACCTTCTCGCCCAGCCGGGACGAAGACATCGATTACCAATCCCGCCTGCTCGGCACCGCAAAGGTCGAGCTGGTGATCCTGGCGCAGACATCGGCGAGCCTCTTTGCCGACGACTACGACGAGGGCGTCACCAAGCGGATGAGCGCCGGCGCCGGCGTGCCGGCGCTCACCTCGGCGCAGGCGGTCGGCCGCGCGGTTCGCGCCCTCGGCGCGCGCCGCATCGCCATCGTGTCGCCGTATTCCGAGGCGGTCAACACGCGGGCCGCCCAGTACTTCAAGGACAAGCACGGACTCGAGACGATCGCGCTCGAGGGGTTCGGCGCGACCGACGCGTACGCCATCGGGCAGCTGGGTCCGCAACACGCGCGAGAGGCATTCGCGCGCATCGATCGCCCCGAGATCGAGGCGTTCGTGGTGCCCGGCGGTAATTTTCCGACGATGTCGTCCATCACGTCGTGGGAGCGGGAGTTCGGCAGGCCCGTGGTCACGACGAATCAGGCCTCGCTCTGGGCCATGCTGCGCGCGTTCGACAGCCCCGAGCGCCTGCCGGCCTTCGGCCGCCTCCTCGCCGAGCTGCCGGCCGAGGCCTCGCGCTAGGGCGTACGCTCCGCGAGCTCGACCAGCGCCTCGTAGATGCGCCGGTCGATCTCGATGCCCTCGCGCGTCAGCCGCGCGCGCTCGCGATACGCGCGCTCGCCGGGAATGCGGATCTCCTCCACGCCGTCCTGCCGCGGCGTGGTCTTGATCCGCGCGATCTCGTCGGCCAGCGCGCGGCGATAGTCCTCGAGCGGCATGAAGAGGTCGGGCTTGAAGGTGATGAAGAGATAGCCGGCGCGCTGGTCCGTGTCGCCGCAAAGCACGCCGAGGGCGTGCATCGCCAGCGCCAGCGCGTAGCCCTTGTGGCCGCCGAAAGGCAGCAGCGCGCCGCGGCGCGCGGCGGCGGCGTCGGTGGTGGGGCGGCCGTCGGCGCCGAGGGCGACGCCCTCGGGCAGGGGCGTGCCGAGCCGCGCGCGGAATTGCAGGTCGGTGCCCATGAAGGCCGAGGTGCCGAGGTCGATCACCAGGGGATCACCGTCCAGCGGAAAGCCGAAGGCGATCGGATTGGTGCCGAGCGCGGGCCGGGCGCCGCCCAGCGGTGCCACCGACGGCGGCGACGCCACCGTGTGGATGGCCACGAGCCCGGCGCGCGCCGCCATCTCCACGTAGTACGCACTGCGGCCGCTCATCCAGATGTTGCTGACGGCGACCAGCGCCAGGCCGTGGTCGTCCGCCCGCTCGATCGCTGCGCGCGTCGCGTAATACATCCCCAGCATGCCGCTCTGATTGCCGCCGTCGAGGAGCACCGACACGCTCGTCTCCTTGACGACGCGCATCGGCCGGCGCGGCGCCTGGAAGCGCGGGTACTCGGCGACGTTGAGGAGCTTGGGTAGCCCGGAGTACTCGTAGCCGCACAGGGCGGCGTCGAGCACGTGGTCGGCGAGGATCCACGCTTCCTCGGCGTCGTACCCGATCCCGCGCATTGCGCGCTCTGACAGGGCGCGTGCGTCGGCGACGCTCAGGTGGATACGCGCCGCGGTACCGGCGGGTTGCATGGTCGGCTATGCTACGCCGATGAAGCCCTCCGATCTCGTCATCGATTGCGACGGCCACATCCTCGAGCCGCCGGACCTGTGGGAGACCTATCTGGAGCCCGCCCACCGGGACCGGGCGCTGCGCATCCGTGTCGGGGACGACGGCTTCGAGCGCTTGCTGATCGACGGCCGGCCCTCCACGATCGCTCGACCGGGCCAGCTCGGCGCGCTCGGCGGGATGGGCAAGCGCGTCGACGAGGCCCGGGAGCTCCGCGAGCGCGCCATGCGCGGGGAAATCGCGCCCGAGGAGGTCCGAGGCGTTCGGGTGTCGCCGGAGCAGACCTACCTGCGCGGCGCCGCCTTCGGCACCATGGACATGAAAGAGCGCGTGGAGCTGCTCGATCGCGAGGGCCTGGCCAAGGCCGTGCTCTATCCCACGCTCGGCCTGCTGTGGGAGGCCGAGCTGTTCGACGCCGAGCTCTCCAGCGCGTACTGCCGCGCGTACAACCGCTGGATTGCCGACTTCTGCCGTGACTCCGGCGGCCGACTGATCCCCATCGCGCATCTCTCGCTCGGCGATCCGGCCGGGGCCGCGCGGGAGCTCGAGCGCGCGGTGAAGGACGGCTGCCGCGGCGCCTTCGTCTGTCCCTTCACCATCACGCGCGTGCCCCACGGCGATCCGCGCCACGACGCGGTCTTCGCGGCGGCGCAGGACCTCGACGTGCCGCTGGCCATTCATCCGACCTTCGAGCCCATCGCGTTCAACGTCCATCATCGCTTCGACAAGTTCGGCTGGGCGGTCTGGTACTTCAACCTCTTCGCCGGGCAGGGCGTGCAGCAGGCGTTCGCGACGTTCTTTCAGTTCGGCGTCTTCGAGCGGTTCCCGCGCTTGCGCGTGGCGGTGCTCGAGTCCCAGGCGGGCTGGATCGGCTACTTCCTCGACCGCGCGGATGCGACCTTCACCGGCACGCCGCTCGGCGCCACCGTGCGGCTGAAGGACAAGCCATCCGCCTACTTCAAGCGGCAGTGCTTCATCTCGGCCGATCCCGACGAGCGCACGATCGCGGCCCTCATGCCGCACGTCGGCGAGGACAAGTTCTTCTGGGCCAGCGACTACCCGCACCCCGACCATCCCGGCGCCTACCTCGACGAGCTGCGCGAGATGGTGGCGCCGATGACCGAGTCGGGCCGCCGGGGAATCCTGGGCGAGAATGTCGCGCGAGCCTACCGGCTCGCGTAATCCATGATGACGAGGAGTCGATGATGCCCGACTACATTCCCAGCCCCCGGCAGTGGGTGCGCGACCAGGTCGAGCTCTACGAGCAGAGCGGCGGGCGCCAAGGCACCACGCTCCGCGACACCGGGCTGCCGGTCATCATCGTCACCCACCGGGGCAACAAGACCGGCGCGATTCGCAAGACCCCGCTGATGCGCGTCAAGGATGGCGCCAACTACATCCTCGTGGGCTCGGTCGGCGGCGCGCCGGCGAATCCCGTGTGGGTGTACAACCTGCGGGCGAACCCCGCGGTCGAGATCCGCGACCTCGCCGCGGTGCAGCCCATGCGCGTGCGCGAGGTCAGCGACGAGACCGAGCGGGCGCGGCTGTGGAAGCTCGCCGTCGCCGCCTTCCCGCCGTACGAGGAATACCAGGCCAAGACCACGCGCAAGATTCCCGTGTTCGTCGCCGAGCCGGCCCGCTAGAGGAGCCCACCCGTGAAAGTCGTCGACGCCATTGCGCGCATCCTGAAGGTCGAGGGCGCGGAGTTCCTCAGTGCCTATCCCACCACCCCGGTCATCGAGGCCGCGGCCAAGGCCGACATCCGTCCCGTGCTGTGCCGCCAGGAGCGCGTCGGCGTGGGCATCGCCGACGGCTACGCGCGGGTGAAGAACGGCAAGACGCTGTCG
The DNA here is from genome assembly GCA_046734515.1 of Candidatus Methylomirabilota bacterium. Lineage (GTDB taxonomy): Bacteria > Methylomirabilota > Methylomirabilia > Rokubacteriales > CSP1-6 > AR5. Next base: position 3,535 of record JBKPRI010000279.1, read on the forward strand.
GTGTTCTGCATGCAGTACGGCCCCGGCGCCGAGAACGCGTTTCCCGGCGTGGCCACGGCGTACTCCGACTCCACACCGATGCTCCTGCTGCCGCTGGGTCACCCGCGCGACCGCGCCCAGGTGTTCCCGCTGTTCAGCTCGGCGCGCACCTACGCGTCCGTGACGAAGTCGGTCGAGACCGTGAACGTGGCCGGCCAGGTGGCGGAGGTCATGCGGCGGGCCATCAGCGTGATGCGCATGGGCCGGCCCGGCCCCGCCATGGTGGAGATTCCCGCCGACATCCTCAACGAGGAGGTGCCCGACGCGCTGATCGAGGCGTACCGGCCGGTGAAGGTGACCGCCGCCGGCGCCAACGCGCGCGAGGTCGACGCGGCCGCGCGCGTGCTGCGCGCGGCGCGGCGGCCGGTGATCCACGCCGGCCAGGGCGTGCTCTACGCCGAGGCCACGCAGGACCTGCTCGAGCTGGCCGAGCTGCTGCAGGCGCCGGTCATGACGACGATGGAAGCCAAGAGCGCGTTCCCCGAGGATCATCCGCTCGCGCTCGGCACCGGCGGCCCGGCCGTCACCGGCCCCACGCTGTCCTACCTGCGCGAGGCCGACGTCGTCTTCGGCATCGGCTGCAGCTTCACGCGCCACGGCATGGCGGCCACCATCCCGGCCGGCAAGACGCTGATCCACGCCACCAACGACGAGCGCGATCTCAACAAGAACTACGCGGCCGACCATCCGCTGCTGGGCGATGCCGCGCTCGTGCTGCGGCAGTTCATCGAGGCGATCGCGAGCCAGGGCGGCCGCCCGCCCGGCCGCGACAACGTGCGCGCCGAGCTGGAGCGCGTGCGCGCCGCCTGGCTGGCGGAGTGGGCGCCGATGCTCGGCTCCGGCGAGGTCCCGCTCAATCCGTACCGCGTGATCAGCGAGTTCATGCGCACGGTCGATCCGCGCGAGGCGATCGTCACGCACGACTCCGGCAGCCCGCGCGACCAGCTGCTGCCGTTCTACCGCGCGGTGTCGCCGCGCAGCTATCTCGGGTGGGGCAAGTCGCACGCGCTCGGCACCGGCCTGGGCCTCACTATCGGCGCCAAGCTCGCGGCGCCGGACAAGTTCTGCGTCAACTTCATGGGCGATGCCGCCTTCGGCATGACGGGGCTCGACTTCGAGACGGCCGTGCGCTGCGGCACGCCGATCTGCACCGTGGTGCTCAACAACTCCGCCATGGCCATCGAGATCCCGCACCTCGTGGTCTCGCACGACAAGTACGGCGCCCGCGACATCGGCGGCCACTACGCGGATCTCGGCCGCGCCATGGGCGGCTGGAGCGAGCGCGTCGAGAAGCCCGGGGAGATCGCCGGCGCCTTCGCGCGCGCACGCAAGGCGACCGAGAGCGGGCAGGCCGCGCTGCTCGAGTTCATCACCAGCCAGGAGACGCGCTTCTCGCACCGCGGCGCGCTGCGGTGATCCACCCGACGCCCTTCGTCGACAGCGACGCGCCCGCCATCGTCGCCTTCGCGCGGGCCGCGGCGGGCGGCCGCGCGGACGCGCGGGAGCGTGCGGTGGCCCTCTACTACGCGGTGCGGGATGGCGTGACCTACACGCCGTACTGCGACTTCCGCTCGCCCGACACCTACCGGGCCAGCGCGGTGCTCGCGAAGGGCGCGGGGTTCTGCGTGGGCAAGGCGGCCGTGCTGGCCGCGGTGGCGCGCGCCGAGCGCATTCCCGCGCGCCTGGTCTTTGCCGACGTGCGCAATCATCTCTGCACGCCGCGGCTGCGCGCCCTCGTCGGCGGCGACGTCTTCTACTACCACGGCTACGTCGAGCTGGAGCTCGAGGGGCGCTGGGTGAAGGCCACGCCGGCGTTCGATCGCACGCTCTGCGAGCGGTTCGGCGTCGTCCCGCTCGAGTTCGACGGCCGCGAGGACTCGGTCTTCCAGCCCTACGACCGGGCCGGCCGGCGCCACATGGAGTACGTGCGCGAGCGCGGCGCGCACGCCGACGTGCCCATGGCCGACATCGTGGCCATCTTCGAGCGCGAGTATCCGCGTCTGGTCGAGGCCGGCGAGGCCGCCGCCACCACCCGGTTCCGGGACGAAGCCAGCGGCGTATGATGCCGCTCCAGGGAGGAGCTCATGACCCGCCTGCTGTGGCCGCTCGCGCTGGTCGCCACCTTCGTGGTCGGCTGGGAGGCCTCGAAGCTGAACCGGCCCGCGCCGGTGCCGCCCGAGGTCGAGAAGCTCCAGCAGCACGTCACCACGCTCCAGGCCCGGCTGCACGCGCGCGAGAGCGCGACCGCCGCGCGCCAGCCCGGCGCTGACCCTGCGGCCGCCGTGCCGGCTCCGCCGGCGC
>JBKPRI010000280.1:0-5741 GCA_046734515.1 Candidatus Methylomirabilota bacterium
GTGCGCGACAAGGTCCAGCGCGTGGCCGCCCACGTGCTGGAGGCCGCCGCGGAGGACGTGACGCTCGCCGGGGGCCAGGCCTTCGTGCGGGGCGCGCCCGGCCGCGCCGTCACGCTGGCCGAGATCGCGCGGATCGCGCACCTCGAGACGCACCGGTTGCCGGCCGACCTGGAGCCCGGGCTCGATGCCACGCGCTTCTACGATCCGATCCGCGGCACCTTCGCGGCGGGCGCCCAGGCCGCCATCGTGGAGGTCGAGCCCGAGACCGGCACCGTGACCATTCGCCGCTACGTCTGCGTGGAGGACACGGGGCGCGTCATCAACCCGCTGGTGGTCGAGGGCCAGGTGCAGGGCGCCATCGCGCAGGGCATCGGCGGTGCGCTGATGGAGCACCACGTCTACGACGCGAGCGGGCAGCTCCTCACCGGGACCTTCATGGAGTACGCGATGCCGACGGCGGCGACGATCCCGCCGCTCGAGACCACGCACATCGAGGAGCCGGCCGCGAACCTGCTCGGCGTGCGCGGGGTGGGCGAGGGCGGCACGCTGGGACCGGCCGCCGTGCTGGCCAACGCCGTCGCCGACGCGCTCAGCCCGCTCGGAGTCGAGCCCGACGCGCTGCCGCTCAGTCCCTCGCGCGTGTGGGCGGCGAGCCGAGCGCAAAGCCAAGGCGCCGGCGGCCGCTAATTGCCTACGCCTGAACGGCGAAGAGCCGCCACTTGCCAGCAACGCCCTTCAGGGCGTGAGACCCACGATCCGAGAAGCGAAGCCCCGATCCGGCGACAAGATCCTTCACCGTCGCGGTCACCAGCGTCTCGCCGGGGCCAGCACTCGCAGCGACGCGCGCGCCGATGTGCACGGCAATTCCGGCGACTTTGTCTCCGGCCACTTCGCACTCGCCGGTGTGCAGGCCTCCGCGGATCGTCAGTCCAAGCGTTCCCACGGCGTCGCGAACCGCACGTGCGCACCGGATCGCGCGTGCCGGACCATCGAAGCTGGCGAAGACGCCATCCCCGGCGGTGTCGATGACGCGCCCCCGAAAGCGCGTGACCTCTCTGCTCACGCGCTCGTGATAGTTGGCCAACAAGTCTCGCCACCGCGCGTCGCCCAGCGCCGCGGCCCGCTCCGTGGAACCCACGATGTCGACGAACATGATCGTGGCAAGGATGCGGTCCACGTCTGAGGTAGGGCGCACGCCAGTCAGAAACTCCTGAATCTCCCCAACGAGGGTATCGGCGTCACCCAGCCACGCGATGTGATCGCCACCCGGCTGCTCGACGTGCCGGGCGCCTGGAATCCGCGTGGCGATGTACCGGGCACCCGCAGGATCCATGAGGCGGTCCCCGGTCCGATGAAGAATGAGCGTCGGAACCCTGATCGTCGGGAGAACTTGCCGGACGTCGATCTCGATGTTCATCCGGTAGAGTGCCACCCCTGCGCCCGGGCTCGCGGCGAGGCGTTGATGCCGGGCCCACCATTGGCGCCACCGCTCGTCCCCAGCGATACTCGGGGCGAAGACTTTGAGGCCGATGGGCGTGCCCCATCCCTTCTCGTACGCGGCAATGGCTCCTTCGTGAGCCTCACGGGTCGGCGCCCAGGGATACTCTGCATCACGAATCCACTTGGCGTACGTGCCGTACATGACCAGGGCGGAGGTTCGCGCGGGGTACGTCGCGGCGAAGAGCGCGGACATCGGCCCACCCTCGGAGATGCCGAACAGCGCAGCCCGCGAAGAGCCCGCGGCCTCCAGCACAGCGCGGACGTCATCCATCCGTTGCTCCAGAGTCGGAAGAGCGTTCTCGGCCACGCGATCAGACAACCCGGTGCCACGCTTGTCGAAGATGATCAGTCGACTGAAGGCGGCGAGCCGTTCGAGAAATCGAGCGAGCGGTGGATCTTCCCATTGGTGCTCGAGGTGAGAGATCCAGCCATGCACGAGGACCAGATCGATAGGCCCTTCGCCGACCACCTGATAGGCGATATGGACGTCGCCGCTCTTCGCGTACCTCGTCTCAGGTCGCATGATGGCGGGCTGGTGTGCCCATCGCTCCAGCAGACTAGCGTGCGGGCCGCCCTCCCGCAATGTATCGCCTGGCGGATTTCACCAACCCGGCGCGCGAATGAGCCGATGCGGCCGCTTGACACCCGCGCGGGGCGCTGACTAGAGTTCAACGCCCTCATGAGCGCTCGCTGGATCGGCAAATCGGTATCGCGCGTCGAGGACGGCCGTCTGCTCACCGGGCGCGGAACGTTCATCGACGACCACCCGCCGGTGGCCAACGCGTATCACGCGGCCATCGTGCGCTCGCCCCACGCCCACGCGCGCATTCGCGGGTGGGACGTGAGCGCGGCGCTGAAGATGGAAGGCGTGGCCGGCGTCGTCACCGGCGCCGACGTGGCCAAGGCATGCAAGCCGTTCGGTGTCGGCGTGACCGCGCCGGTCCATTACTATCCCACCGCGATCGACAAGGTGCGCTTCGTGGGCGAGCCCGTCGCGGTGGTCGTGGCGCGCGACCGTTACCTGGCCGAGGATGCCGCCGAGGCGGTCGTCGTGGACTACGAGCCGCTGCCGGCGGTCGTCGATCTCGAGAAGGCGCTGGAGCCGGGCGCGCCCGTGCTGCACGAGCTGGTCGGCTCGAATCTGGCCGGCAACCGCCGGCTCGTCTACGGGGATCCCGAGCGCGCGTTCGCGGACGCCGAGGTCGTCGTCCGCGAGCGCTTCAAGTTCCCCAAGTACGGCTCCACGCCCATCGAGACCTACGGCATCGTCGCGCGCTGGGACGGCGTGGCCGACGGTGTGCTGACGATCTGGTCCAACTTCATGGGGCCGTTCATCATGCACCCGCTGGTCGCGCGCGTGCTGGGGCTCCAGGAGAACCGGCTACGCTTCATCGTGCCGCCCGATATCGGCGGGTCGTTCGGGATCAAGTCGTCCATCTATCCGTACCTGGCGCTGATCGGCCTCTGCGCCATGAAGCTCGGGGTGCCGGTGAAGTGGATCGAGGACCGCCGGGAGCACCTGCTGGCTTCCTCGAGCGGCACTGACCGGATCGCCTGGCGCGAGATCGCCGCGAAGAAGGACGGCACGATCCTCGGCATGCGCTTCAAGTGGTACGACAACGTCGGTGGCTACATCAGAAGCCCCGAGCCGGGCTGCAGTTTCCGCCCGACGGGCAACTTCGTGGGGCCCTATCGCTTTCAGAATCTCGAGGTCGACGCCTCCGTCGTCATGACGAACAAGAGCCTCACCGGGCCGAATCGCGGCTACGCGTGCGGCCATCTCTACTTCGAGACCGAGCGGATGATGGACCTGCTCGCCGAGAAGGTCGGGCTGGATCCGGTGGAGATCCGGCGGAAGAATCTGATCGGGCGCGAGAGCTTCCCGTACCGCACGCCGACCGGCGGCCTCTACGACAGCGGCGACTACCAGGCGACCTTCGACAAGGCGCTGGCGGTGGCGAAGTACGACGAGCTGCGGCGGGAGCAGGCGACGGCGCGGGCGGAAGGCCGCTACTTCGGCATCGGGCTGGCGCTCGCGGTCGATCCGTCGGTCTCCAACATGGGCTACGTGGCGACGGCGCTCGACCCGCAGTTTCGCGCCAAGCCCGAGTACCTGCCGAAGTCCGGCGCCGTCGATTCCGCCACCGTGAAGATCGACCCGCTCGGGCGGGTCATTGCCATCCTCGGCACCACGCCGCAGGGGCAGGGGCACCAGACGATCGTCTCGCAGATCGTCGCCGACGAGCTTGGCGTGGAGCCGCGCGACGTCACCGTCGTGGACGAGATGGACACCTTCACGCGCGTGTGGTCGATCTCTTCCGGCACCTACTCCAGCCGCTTCGGCTCCGTGGGCACCAGCGCCGTCGCGCTGGCCGCGCGCAAGCTCAAGGTCAAGCTGAGCGAGTACGCCGCGCACCTCATGGGCGTGCCGCCGGGCGAGGTGGAATTCCGCGACGGCGGCGTGCACCGCACCAGCGGCAAGGCGGCGCCGTACTCCATCAAGGACCTGGCCGGCCGCGCGCACTGGAACACCGAGTCGCTGCCCGACGGGATGGAGCCCGGGCTGTCGGCCACCGCCGTGTTCGGGTTCTCGGTCGCCAAGGCCGTGGACGCCGAGGACCGGGTGAACTCGTCCAACACGTACGGCTTCATCGCCGAGGTGATGGCCGTCGAGGTCGATCCCGACACCGCGGCGATCAAGATCGTCAAGTACGTCACCGTCCACGACGCGGGCACGATCATCAACCCGATGATCGTGGAGGGCCAGATCTACGGCGGCGCGCTCCACGGCCTCGGTGGCGCGCTCTACGAGGAGCTGGCGTACGACGACGACGGCCAGCTCCTGACCGGCACGTTCATGGACTACCTGGTGCCCACGGCGAGCGAGGCGCCCGAGATCGAGATCGAGCACGTCGTGTCGCCCTCGCCGCTCACTACGCTCGGCTCCAAGGGCCTCGGCGAGTCGTCGTCGATGACGGTGCCCGCGGTCATCGCCAACGCCGTCAGCGACGCGCTCAAGCCACTCGGCATCGGCATCACCGAGCTGCCGATGACGCCGAGCAGGCTGCACGAATTGATGAAGCGGGCTCGATCCGGCGCATCGGAGCCACGCGGTTCCAGGCCAGGCCACCCTCGGCCCGAGCCGGACTCGCGCCACCCGCTCCCATGAAGCCGCCGAAATTCGACTATCACGCGCCGGCGAGCATCGACGAGGCCGTCGCGCTGCTCGCGCGCTACGGCGGCGACGCCAAGGTGCTGGCCGGCGGCCAGAGTCTCATGCCGATGCTGAACTTCCGGCTGGCGCGCCCGGCCGCGCTGGTGGACGTCAACCGCATCGCCGCGCTGGCCTACATCCGCGAGGACAACGGCACCGTGGCGTTCGGGGCGATGACGCGCCAGCGGACCATCGAGTTCTCGCCGGTGGTGGCGGCGCGCCTGCCGCTGCTGCGCGAGGCCACGCGCTGGGTCGGCCATCTGCCCATCCGCTCCCGCGGCACCATCGGCGGCTCGATCGCCCACGCCGATCCGTCCGCGGAATATCCCGCCGTGCTCACCGCGCTGGGCGGTGAGGTGGTCGTGCAGGGCCCGCGCGGCCGCCGCACCGTGAAGGCGGCCGAGCTCTTCGAGACGTACCTGACCACGACGCTGGCCGCCGAGGAGCTGGTCGTCGAGGTCCGGCTGCCGGCCATGCCGGCGGGCGCGGGCTACGCCTTCGAGGAGTTCGCCCGGCGCCACGGCGATTTCGCGATCGTCGGCATCGCGGCGATGGTCGTCCGGGCGGGTGATCGCTGCACGGCGGCCCGGCTGGCGAGCGCCGGTGCCGGGCCGGTGCCCGTGCGCCTGCGCGCAGCCGAGGAGATTCTCGAGCGCGACGGCCTCGGCGCCGCGGCCATCGAGGCGGCCGCCGCCCGCGCGGCCGAGCTGGTGCAGCCCGATTCCGACGTCCACGCCTCCGCCGACTACCGCCGGCATCTCACGCGCGTGCTCACGGGGCGCGCGCTCCGGCGGGCCCTCACGGTGGCGCGCGGGTGAGCGACGTCGCGATCCGGCTGACCGTCAACGGACAGGCGCGCGAGGGCCGCTGCGCGTCGCGCAAGCTCCTCGTGGACTTCCTGCGCGAGGACCTCGGGCTCACCGGCACGCACGTCGGCTGCGAGCACGGCATCTGCGGCGCCTGCACGGTGCTGCTCGGCGGCGAGGCCGCGCGCTCCTGCCTGTTGCTGGCGGTGCAGGCCGACGGC
>JBKPRI010000281.1:0-14725 GCA_046734515.1 Candidatus Methylomirabilota bacterium
GTCCATCAGCCTGACGTCGTGGCCGGCGGCCCGGACGGCGGCGGCCACGCGCTCGAGGCCGAGGGGCTCGAGGCGCAGGTACAGCTCGGAGTACAGCAGTGGGCTCGGGTGAACGAGCAGAACGCGCATGGGGTGACGTTCCTCCTGGCGTGGAAGGCAGCACGCCCATCGTAAAACGCTTATGGCCCACCGTCCATGTGGAGCTCAGGGGCGTGGTACGCTCGCCCCTGGGCACGGAGGGGGCCATGGCGAGTCAGACAGTGCGAGAGTTGGAGGCCAAGGCGGACGCGGCGTGGAAGAACCTGACCGCCCAGCTGGCGGGCATGGAGCCCTACCTGGAGCGTGCGGATGCGCCCGGCGAGTGGACCGCGCGGGAGGTGCTCTCCCACCTGATCGAGGGTGACGACTGGAAGCCGGCCGCCGTGCTGGCGAGCTTCGCCGACCGAGACCTGCCGACGATCGACATTGCGCCGGGCGAGACGTTCCTCACGCCCGCGCGCCGCACGATGACGCTCAAGCAGCTCGTGGACGCGCTCGATGCGCACCGCCGCGAGGTCTTCGCCTACCTCCGCGGGCTCTCCGACACGGACCTCGCGCGCAAGGCGCGCATCCCGCTCTTCAAGTCGTTCATGGGAACCGACGAGATCCCGCTACCGATGTTCGTCGGCGCGATGTTCGACTACCACGTGAACGATCACGCCGGCCAGATCGCGAAGATCCGCAAGGCGGTCGGACTCCCCGCCGTCTGACGCCGCGCCCGTCAGCGCGCGCGCAGGCGCGCGAGGAGCTCGCCGAGGGGCAGGTCGGCGAGCGAGGCGAGGCGCAGGTCGGCGTGGGCGAGGTCGAGGCGCGCGGTGAGCGCGTTCGGCACGGCCACCGCGGTCATCCCCGCCCGCTTGGCCGCCAGCACGCCATTGGGCGAGTCCTCGATGGCGACCGCCTCGTGGGCGGGAACGCCCGTGGCCTCCAGCACCGCCAGGTAGAGCGCCGGGTCGGGCTTCACCACCTTGACGTCGTCGCGGCAGCGGACGACCTCGAAGTGCTCGCGCAGACCCAGGCGCGTGAGATGGCCTTCCACCCACTTGCGGCTCGACGACGACGCCACGCCCAGCCGCACACCGAGCCGCCGCGCCTCCGCGACGTACTCGGGTACGCCGGGCCGCACGGTCTCGCGCGCGATGAGCACGTCGCAGTCGGTGCGATGGCGCTCGGTCAGCGCCGCGCAGTCGAGCTCGCGGCCGCACAGCGCGGCCAGATCGACGGCGGGATCGAACACGTCGTGCGTGCCGATGCACTGCGCCCACTTCACGAAGTCGAGCGTGTGGCCGTGCTCGGCATAGATCGCCTGCCAGGCGTCGTAGACGGGCACCTCGGTATCGAGGATGAGCCCGTCGAAGTCGAAGACCACCAGGCGCATCAGGTGAGGATGAAGGGCCGGGCGGCCTCGCGTCCGAAGGGGTAGCGCGCCAGCACGTCGGGGTCGGGATCGGCGCCGAGCCCCGGCCGGTCGGGCACGCTCAGGCCGACGCCGCCGGAGCGGATGGGCTCGGCGGTGAGCGGAGCCACCAGGTGGCCGGGCGGCAGCTCGACGTACGGCACGCCCGGCGTCGAGGCCACCACGTGCAGCGTGGCGGCGAGCCCGGGGCCAAAGTAGAACGAATGCGGGACGAAGGTGACGTTGGCCGCGGCCGCCAGCGTGGCGACCTTCTTCATCTCCGAGATCCCGCCCACCTTCGTCATGCTCGGCTGCACGATGTCGGCGGCGCCGGCCTCGATGATCTGCCTGTAGGCCAGCACCGTCGCCTCGTTCTCGCCGCAGGCGATCGGGATTCGCAGCGCCGCGCGCACGCGCGCCAGGCCCGCGTAGTCCTCGGGCGGCCACACGGGCTCCTCCAGCCAGCGCAGGTCGTAGCGCTCCAGCTTGCGCCCGATCCGGATGGCCTCCTCGACCGTCCACGGGCAGTTCGTGTCGAGCATGATGTCCATGTCGGCCCCGCCGGCGCCGCGGGCGGCGTCGACGGAGTCCACGTCGGTCTGGTGCAGCTTGACCGCCGTGTAGCCGAGCACCTTGGCGGCCGAGACGGCCTGGGCCACCTGGGTGGGTGTGTCGAAGCGAAGCAGGCTCGCGTACGCACGCGCCCGTGACTGGCAGAGGCCGCCGAGGAGCTGGTAGACCGGCACGCCGCGCGCCTTGCCGGCCAGGTCCCACAGCGCCAGCTCGACGCCGCTCACCGCCATCATGGCCAGTCCGCGGCGGCCCCAGATCATGAGCGTGCGGTGCATGCGATCCACGAGCATCTCGATCTGCGCGGGGTCCTGCCCGACGATGATCGGCGCCAGCGCGTCGTCCACGATGTTGCAGACGGCCAGCGTGGCGCCGTACGCGAAGCACTCGCCCCAGCCCACGAGCCCCTCGTCGGTGGTGACGCGCACCAGGATCTGCCGCGCCAGGCCGGCGGCCCACGACGACGGCGGCGTGGCCGGCGCGAGCGGGATCGCCAGCGGGATCGCGCGAACCTCGGTGACCTTCATCTCAGAGGTCGCCCAGGCCCAGCTCGGTCCAGCGCTGGCGCACGCGCGCCTCGTCCTCGGCAGCCGGGCGGACAGTCGGCGGGAAGCGCTCGTTGTTCCACTCGGGGCGCCGCGGGAATTTCCACGAGCGCGTGGCGTCGAAGAGCACGCGGTTCCAGAGGCCGGTGCCTAGCCGGCTCACGTCGCGGTCTTCCATCGGCGTGGAGGGATCGATGGGCGAGCCGAAGATCCCGGGAAAGATGACGAGCCCGTCCTCGCCGGCGTTCATGCGATGGGCCAGCGCCCAGTCGATCTGCTCGTAGGACGAGATGTCGATGTCGTCGTCCACCACGAAGACATGCTTGTAGCGGTACTGGGCGGCGCTGTTGCCCCAGAGCGCGGCGGCGATCTGCTTGGGCTGGCCCTGGTAGGCCTTGCGGATCTGGACCACGATGTTGACGCCGTTGGTGATCGGGTGGACGTGGACGTCGGTGATGCCGGGGATCCCCGCGGTCTTGAGGATGTTCCACGCGATGCCGGCGCGCTGCACGCCGGACATCACGCTGTTCTCGCTGTACGAGCCCGGCAGGGTGCCCTCGAGACAGCCGCGAAAGATCGGATCGCGCCGGTGCGTGATGCAGGTGACCTTCATCGTGGGGCGCTTCGTCGGCACGTCGGAGAGATGGCCGGTGTACTCGCCGAACGGCCCCTCCAGCTCCCACGTGGCGGGATCGTCGTGGATCAACCCCTCGATGACGATCTCCGCCGAGGCCGGCACCTCGAGATCGACCGTCTCGCACTTCACGAGCTCGGCCGGCTCGCCTCGATACGCGCCCATCACGTCCCACTCGCACACGCCGGTGGGGATCGGCGAGCCCGCCAGGAACGGCATGATCGGATCCCACCCGATGACGCAGGCGACGGGCATCGGCTGGCCGCGGTCGGAATACTTCTGGAAGTGGTGGCCCCAGTGCTGGCCGCCCTTGATGAGCAGCATCGGGCAGGTGTCGGGCTTGCCGATCATCCCGCGGTAGATGCCGACGTTCATCACCCGCGTGTCCGGATCGCGCGTGACGATGCCGGAGAAGGTGTGGATGTACCGGCCGCCCTCGAGATGGTGCCAGCGCGGAACCGGGAACTGCGTCTGGTCGATGGCCGCGCCCTTGACGACGACGTCCTTGACCGGCCCGGTCTTCACGAGGCGGGGCGCCACGGTCTCGCGGTTCTTGGCCATGACGTACTGGACCAGCTCCGCGTTGCTCACGTCCTTCGGGAACCCGAGTGCCAGCGCCAGCCGCCGGCGGTCGCCGAGGCCGCCCGTGAAGAGCTTCGTGCAGCGCGCGCCGGGCTTGTAGCCGGTGACGTTCTCGAACAGCAGCGCGGGGCCCCGCTTCTCGAGCACGCGGCGGGCGACGGCGCCCAGCTCACGGTCCCAGTGCACCTCGGCACCGACGCGCCGCAGCTCGCCCTCCTTCTCGAGCAGGGTCATCCACTGCCGCAGGTCCATGAAGCTCATGCGCGGTCGCCCTCCTGGACGTCCCTCATCATACTGGGTCGCGCCGTGCGCGCCCGCTGCGCAGCGAAGACCACGATGAAGCCGACCAGGCCGGTGAGATCGCTCCACACGCCGGGGAAGATCAGCAGGCACGCGCCCGCCAGCAGCACCACGCGCTCCCACGCCAGCGTCGGCGCGCGGAGGTAGCCGATGAGCCCCGCGGCCAGCATGAGGATCCCGAGCGTGGCGGCCAGCGTGCGCCAGACGATCTCCAGCACCGAGGCGTTCAGCATCAGCAGGGCCGGATCGTAGGTGAACGAGAACGGGATGATGAATCCCGAGAGCGCCAGCAGCATGGCCGTCCACTGCGTCTTCCACACGTCGGCGCCGGCGATGGACGAGGTGGCGTAGGTCGAGATCGCCGTGGGCGGCGTGAGATCGGCGAGGATGCCGAAGTAGAAGACGAACATGTGGGCGACGAGCTTGGGGATCCCGAGCTGGATCAGCGCCGGCGCCGCCATGATCGACGTGATGATGTACGTCGCGGAGGTCGGCAGGCCGGTGCCGAGCACGAGCGCGGCGATCATCGTGAGCAGCAGCGTGGCCAGCATGCTGCCGCCGGCCAGGCTGACGATGCCGCCGGCAAGCTTGAGGCCGAGACTGGTGGCCGAGACCACGCCCACCACGATGCCCACGGTGGCGCAGGCCAGCGCCACGGGCATGGCGCTCTGCGCGCTGTCGGCGAGGACCGCCAGCACCTTGGCCGGCCCCATGCGCGTGTCGCGCCGCAGCTGGCTCAGCACGAACGCCGTCGCCAGCGCCCAGAACCCGGCGAAGAGCGGCGAGCGGCCCTCGACGAGAAACCACACGAGCACCGCGGGGCCGATCAGCAGGTGGAAGTCACGCCGCAGGACGGCGCCGAAGCGCGGCAGCTCCGAGCGCGGCAGCACGGGCAGCCCCACGCGCGCCGCCTCGAAGTGCACCATGGCGCCGACGGCGACGAAGTACAGGATGCCGGGGATCGTGGCGGCGAACGCGATGGTGCCGTACGGCACCTGCAGCGTCTCGGCCATGATGAAGGCGGCCGCGCCCATCACCGGCGGGATGAGCTGGCCGCCCATGGAGGCGCAGGCCTCCACGCCGGCGGCGAAGGCCGGGCGATAACCCGCGCGCATCATCAGCGGGATGGTGAAGGCGCCGGTGGTGACCGCGTTCGCGATGGCGCTGCCGTTCACCGTCCCGAACAGCCCGCTGGAGATCACCGCGACCTTCCCCGCCCCGCCGCGCGAGGCGCCGGCGACGGCCAGCGCGGCGTCGGTGAAGAATCGCAGCAAGCCGCCGTAGGACATCACGCCGCCGAAGATGACGAACAGGTAGATGAACGTGGCCGACACGAACGTCGGGATGCCGAACACGCCCTGGGTGGTGAACATCTGCTGATCGATCAGGCGAATCGTCGAGTCGCCGCCGTGGGAGAGGAAGCCCGGCAGCCACGGTCCGGCGAAGCTGTAGGCGATGAAGACCAGGGCCAGGACCACGAGCGCGGGGCCGATGTGGCGGCGCGCCGCCTCGAGCAGCAGCAGCACGAACAGCACCCCGACGACCAGGTCGGCCCGCTCCGGATCGTCGACGCCCGCCATGCGGGTGGTGAGGCGATCGACGTGGAAGACGTAGTGCGCGGCGCACGCCACCGCCAGCACGGCCAGCGTGCCGTCGAGCCAGCGCCGCTTGGGGCGGCGCGCGAGCGCCGCCGCCTGCTCGGGGGACTCCGGCGTGGGCTCGGTCAGGAAGCCCAGCGCGACGGCGAAGCCGACGTGGACCGGCAGCTGGACGAGGAGGTCGTAGAGGCCGGCCACGGCCGTGTAGAGCTGGAACAGCGACCACGTGATGGCGAGCAGGACGCGCGGCGAGCGCAGGTCAGGCACGCGCGCGCTCCCACACCACCTGCCCGCCGACGAGCGTCAGACGCGCGGTCTGCCCGACCAGCGTCTCCAGCGGCGCGGTCAGCGGATCGTGCTCGAGCACGGCGAGGTCGGCCGCCCACCCCGGCGCCAGCCGGCCGCGCTCGCGCTCGGCGAACGTCACCCAGGCGCCGCCCGTCGTGAGCGCGGCGAGCGCCTGGGCGCGGGTCAACCGCTCACGCTCGCCCACCACGACGCCCGTGCGCATGTCGCGGCGGGCCACCACGGCGGCGAACGCCACCCACGGGTCGGCCGGCTTGTTGTCGGTGGCGATGCCGAACGGGATGCGCTCGCGCGCCAGGCTCTTGTGCGGCAGGAGCTGCTCGGCGGCGCCGCCGAGCCGCGCCACCTCGTCGCCGGCCGAGCGGTAGAGATAGGAAATGGGGTTCGTCGTCGCCACCGCACCCAGGCGGCGGATGCGCTGCATCTGCGCCGCCGTGGCCGCGTTCAGATGCACGAGGACCCAGCGCAGGTCGCGGATCGGATGGCGCGTGGCGATGTCCTCCCACACGTCGAGCACTTCGGGCAGGCAGCGCGTGACCAGCGTGTTCACGCGCAGAGCGTGGCTGGCGGCGAGCTCGGCCTGGGCGCGATACGCTCCGCCGTCGTTCGCGCTCTCCACGAATCCCGCCCAGCCGGTGTAGGGCTGGCTCGCGTGCAGGATGCGCGCGACCTCGGCGTCGCCGCCGTAGTGCAGGCAGATCCCGCCCACGCGCAGCCGATCGTCGCCGAGGCCGCGGCCGCCGGCCCACGCGGCGAGCTCGGGAATGGCCCGCGCGGCCTCGGCGCGCGTCCACGTCGGGCTCACCGCGAGCGTGCAGCGGAGGGCGAGCGCGCCGGCGGCGTGCGTGTCGCGGTAGACGCGCAGGACCTCGGGCGCGATGCCGTGGCCTTCGTAGACGGCCGTCACGCCGCGCATCGCATAGCGCCGCTGCGACTCGCGCAGCGCGCGCAGCCGGTCGGCGTGCGTGAAGCGCGGCACCGCCTTCAGGAGGGTGAACTCGAGCACCTGGATCAGGTTGTGCTCGACGAACACGCCGGTCGGCTCGCCGGCCGCGTCCTTGACGATCTCTACCCCCTTGGGCGCGATCGTGGTGCGCGTCACGCCCGCCAGCGCGAGCGCCCGGCTGTTGGCGATCGAGTGCACGGGCGGCCGGTTCCAGTAGCCCCAGATGCCCCGCACGTACACGGGATGCGCGGGCGCAGCGCGATCGAGGTCCTCGCGCGTCGGCCAGCGCTTCTCGGCCAGTCCGGCGGGCACGTCCTGGTAGAACGGCGGCGCGCCGACCGGCATGGTGACGATCCACTCGCCCGGCGCGCGGTCGGTGGCCGCACGCCGGATGACGGCCTGGATGTCGGCGATGGAGCGGCAGCGCGCCAGCGACGGGTAGATGCCCTTGAGGCCCTCGCGGTCGAGGTGCGCGTGCGAGTCGACGAGGCCGGGCACGACCGTGGCGCCGCGGAGGGTGACGACCCGCGTGCGGCGATCGCGCCACCGGCGCACGTCGGCGCGGCTGCCGGCCGCCACCACGCGCCCCCCGGCGATGGCGAGCGCGCTCACGACCGGCCGCCGCGGATCGAGCGTGAGGACGTGGCCGTCGTCGAGAACCAGGTCGGCGGCTATTTCATCCAGCCTTTCTCGCGATACGCTTTCTCGGCGCCCGGATGCAGCGGGATGCCGACCTTGTCCGGCTGCCAGGCCGTCTTCGGCTCGAACTCGGCCAGGCCCGCGTGGCCGCGGACCAGCGCGTCCTTGTTGTCGAGGACGGTTTTCGTCACCGTGTAGGCGACCGCCTCCGGCAGGTCCTTGTTGGTGATCAGCACCGTCGGGAAGCCGACCGTGCTCACCGGCTTGGTCTGGCTCTTGAAGGTGTCGGCCGGCATCGTGGCCGCCGAGTAGCCGAGCGGCAGCAGCGCCTTGGCGGTCTCGGCATCGAGGCCGAGGAATTCCACGTCCACACCCGTCACGATCTCGCTCACGGAGGGATGCTTCGGCGTGACGACGGCGAACAGGATGTCGGCGCGGCCGTCCTTGAAGGCGTCGATGATGATGTTGTAGCCGACGTGATTCGTGCTGCCGCCCCAGCTCTTGATGTCCGCGTAGCTCATGCCGGCGGCGCGCAGGAGCTGGCGGCCGGCGAACTCGCCGAGCGCGCCGATCGGCTGCGTGTAGACCTTCACCGGAAGCTTCTTGTCCTTGATCTCGCGCACCGAGGAGATGCCGAGCTTCTTCGTGGCGACGGCGACGAGATAATAGGTGTCGAGGCCGCCGACCAGCCCGCGCAGGTTCTCCATCTTCTCCGTGTAGGCTTCCTTGCCCTCGTACGCCCAGCGGTTCGTCACCGTGAAGCCGAAGCCCAGCGGGGTCTCGTTCTTGGCGACCAGGCGCGGATTGCCGACACCGCCGGCGCGCGGCTTGATGTCGATGTTGGAGCCTGGCGGCAGTGCGCGCCGCAGCAGCTCCGCCATGGTCGCGCCGTACACGTACCAGGCGCTGCCGGTGTCGAGCGTGGCGAAGGCAAGGCTGACGGGCTGCGCCGGCGCTGGCGCCTGCGCCGATACGCCGCTCACGCCGAGCGCCAGGATCAGGACCACGGCGAGGGTTAGCCGCATTCGCGAATTCCTTTCGTCGAGGGGAACCCTAGCAGGGCTCCCCTCTTCCCCTCCGGATCACGCGCTGCCCGCGAAGGCTAGACGGGCGCCGGAAGCGAGGTCGAGGTTGAGGGGGCCGCGGCCGTGGGCGCCGATGAGGGTGGCGGAGTACGGTGAGGGGCCACTTTTCTGCAGCCAGTCGCGAATGGGGCCGGCGCCGGCGGGGGCCAGGAACTCGAAGGCGTGCGGCCCGACCGTCCAGCGCGCGCCGACGGCGCCGAGCTCGGGGCACGTCAACTCGGCGGGGGGCTTGCCCAGCGCCTCGCCGTACCAGCCCTTGATCGCCGGCAGGTCGTCGACGACGACGGTGACGGTGCCGATGCCGGTCACGCCGTTGGCGTGCGCGCGCGCGGACGGCACGCGCGCCTCACGGGGGCCATCCTCGGCGAGGAGAAACGGCGCCACGCCGCGGTGCGCGCCGCCCGCCAGCACGCAGACCCAGCGGACCTCGACGCCGTCCGGCCGCAGGCGGTGACGCCGCTCGACCTCGCCCATCTCGACGCCGGCCTGGCGCAGCGTCTTGGCATCGGCGATGAGATCGTCGGTTTGCAGGCAGAAGTCCACGAGGCCGCCGCCGCGCTTGAACGGCGTCCACCAGCGATGATCGGGCCGCGGCTCGTGGAAGCCCAGCAGCTCGAGGTAGGCGCCATCGCGAAAGACGATGAGCGCGTTGTCGGTGCCGACGCCGGGGTGACGGCCGCCGGGAACGACCGTGAAGCCGAGCTCGCGGTACGTCCCGATGGCGGCGGTGAGGTCGGTGACCGTGATCACGAGGTGGTCGATGGCGCGGAGCATCAGCGCTCTCCAAGGGCGGGGGCGACCTCGCCCAGGAAGCGCTCGAGCTGCGCCTGCTGCTTCCACGAGGCCAGACGCAGCGCCATGTGGCCGAGGCCGGCGCCGAAGTACGCCCGCAGCTGCGCGACGCACTCCTTGGGCGGCCCGGCAATCGTCCACTGCTCCACGAACTGCGGCGAGAACTTCGCCGAGTAGTAGGCGTCGAGGAAGCCCTTGGCTTCCTCGAGTCCGGCGGCGCGATCCTCCGTGATGTTGATGTTGTGGTAGAGCGCGCTGCCGATCGCGCCCGGGTCGCGCCCGGCCTCGCGGGCCATCGCGCGGATGCGCCCGAACTGCTCGGCGAACTCGCCCGGTGAGAGCTTGTTGGTCATCCAGCCGTCGGCGTAGTGCGCGACGCGGCGAAAGCCGCGCTCGACGGCGCCGGACGAGGCGCTGGCGCCGCCCTTCCACGTGAGTCCGGTGGGGTTGGAGGCGATCCAGATGGGGCACGGGTTCTGGACGGGACGCGGCTCCAGCGTGACGTTCTGGAACTGATAGAAGCGGCCGGCGTGCGTCGCGCTCTTCTCCGTGAACAGCTTCCTCAGGATCGTGATGCCTTCCTCCAGGCGCTCGACGCGCTCGCCGGAGGCGATGCCCATGACCGCGTGCTCGGCCGCCTGCGCGGCATTGGCGCTGTCCGGACCGCCGAGACACACGGCCAGCCACGCGCGGCCGTCCGACAGCACGTCGAGGCTCGCCCACTGCTGGGCCAGCATGACGGGATGGCGGTGGACGAAGGTGGCCATGCAGCCCACGGCCAGCTTCACGCGCTCGGTGACGCCCGCCAGCGCCGAGAGCAGCGTGACGGACTCGAGCCGTGGCTTGGCCAGCAGGCTGTCGCCGACCCAGACGGTGTCGAACGCGCGCGAGGCCTCGGCCTTCACGCTGATGTCGAGCAGGTCACGCGCCTTGATCGCGCCCAGCACGACGGCGCGGTTGGCGAGGATCAGACCCAGCGAATTCGCCATCTCAGCGTCCCTCGAATTTCGGCGCCCGCTTGTCCACGAAGGACCGGACGCCCTCTTCGTAATCGTGCGTCGAGCGGAGCCACGCGTACGACTTGCGCTCGAGCTCGAGCGCGGTGTCCAGCGGCGCGTCGGCGCCGCGGTTGAGCACCATCTTGAGCGTGCGCAGGGCCAGGGGCGCGCGCTCGGCCAGCTCGCGCGCCAGCGCGTCCACGGCGGCGTCGAGGCCGTCGTTGGCCACGGCCTGCGTGATGAGGCCCCACGCCTCCGCGCGCTCGGCGGGAATGCGCTGGCCCGTCATCATGAAGAGCTTGGCGCGCGTCATGCCCATGAGCCGCAGCGCGCGCTGGGTGCCGCCGCTGCCGGGAATCATGCCCAGGCGGATCTCGGGAAACGCGAACTCCGAGCGCAGCGTGGCCACGCGGAAGTCGCAGGCCACGGCCAGCTCGAGGCCGGCGCCCATCGTGTAGCCATCGATCGCCGCGATCACGGGCTTGCGGCAGCGCTCGGCCGCGGTGAGCGTGTCGCCCCACTGCTCGAGGTCGGCCGGCGCCAGCGTGAGGAACTCCGCCACGTCGCCCCCCGCGCTGAACGCCTTGCCGCCGGCGCCCCGGATGATGATGACGCGCACGCCCGCATCCTTGTCGAGCCCCTCGAAGATGCCGGGGAACTCGTTGCGCATGGCCACGGTCATCGTGTTCATCTTGGGCTGCCGGTCGATCCACAGCGTGGCCACCGGCCCCTTCCGCTCGACGCGCAGAAACTCGCTCATGGGATCACCAGGACCTTGCCCTTGTTCTTGCGGTCGAGCACGTGCTGCACGGCGGCGCGCGCGTCCTTCAGCGGAAACGCGCGATCGACGACGGGCTTCAAGCGGCCGTCCGCCACGTAGTCGAGGATCGTGCGCAGCTCGAGGATCGAGCCGAGGTTGGTGCCCACGATCCGGAGGTTCTTCGAGTAGACGTGGCGCAGGTCCAGGCGGCCCCAGTGCGTGTCGTGGGAGCCGATGGAGACCAGCGTGCCCAGGCGTGTGAGGGCGTAGGTCGAGCGCTCCAGCGTGTCACCGCCGATGTGCTCGATCACCACGTCCACCCCGCGCTTGTTCGTCCACGCCTTGGCTTCCTCGACGAAATCCTGCGTGCGGTAGTTGACCACGCGCTCGGCGCCGAGTGATTTCGCGAACTCGATCTTGTCGTCGCTGCCCACGGTGGTCATCACCCGCGCGCCGACCAGGCGCGCGATCTGGATCGCGGCGCTGCCCACGCCGCTGCCGGCGGCCTGCACGAGCACCGTCTGGCCCGGCTTCAGCTCGGCCTTGGCCACCAGCGCGTGCCACGAGGTGAGGAACGCCAGCGGCAGCGCCGCGCCCGCCTCGAAGCTGATCGCCTCGGGCAGGGGCAGGCAGTTGGCGGCCGGGACCCGTACCAGCTCGGCGTAGCCGCCGTCCTTGTGGGCGCCGAGATAGCCGTAGCGCAGGCACACCGTGCGCTCGCCGCGCAGGCAGAACTCGCACGTCCCGCACGAGAAGCCGGGGAAGACGATCACGCGCTGGCCGGCCCTGACGGCGCCGGCCGGCGTCTCCACGGTGCCCGCCACCTCGCACCCGTTGACGTGGGGCAGCCCTTCGGGTGGCGGAAAGCGCCCATCGAGCAGCAGCATGTCGACCTGATTGAGCGCGCACGCCCGCACGCGCACGACGGCGTGCTGGCCGTCGGCCACGGGATCCTTGTAGTCCCCGTGGACGATCTTGTCGCTGCCCCCGTGCTCCTTGAAGTACGCCGCTTTCATGATTGAAAGGGAACCCTAGCAGGGTTCCTCCTTCCCCTCCTTAAAAAGGCACTTCGGTGCGCTCGTCTTTGACTCGGCGGGCTTTGTGGTCCCAGCGGGGGAGGCAGCCGGGGTCGCCCACTTCCACGCTGACGCGGATGCCGAGGCCGAGCTGGAGGTCCTTGGCCAGGGCGTCGCGCAGGCCGTCGCGCTCGGGGCGCGCCAGCGTCGGCGCGGGATCGAGGCGGACGAGGATGTCGTCGAGGCCGTCCACGCGGCGGAAGACGATCTGGAACTCGTCCACGTCGCGATGCGGGCGCACCACCTCCTCGATGCGGCGCGGGTAGACGATGATGCCGCGCACCTTCTTCATGTCGTCCACCCGCGCCAGCACGCCGCCCTCGAAGGCGACCAGCGTGCGCCCGCAGGGGCAGCGGCGATCGGCCAGCTGCACGATGTCGCGCGTGCGGTAGCGCAGCAGCGGCATCGCCTTGCGATAGAGGCTCGTGAACACGAGCTCGCCGCGCTCGCCCGGCTTCACGGCGCGGCCGTCGTCGTCGAGCACCTCGGGGTAGACGTAGTCCTCGTGCACGTGCGTGAGACCGGCGCGCGCGTCGCACTCGAAACCCCAGGCGGCGATCTCCGTGAGCCCGGGCAGGTCGTAGGCGCGCGCGCCGAACGCCGTCTCGATCTTTTCCTTCGTGGCCGGGATCGACGCGCCCGGTTCGCCGGTGTGCCAGGTGATGCGCAGCTTCGACTGCTTGGCGAGGTCGATCCCCTTCTTGGCGGCCGCCTCGGCCAGGAAGAGCGCGTACGACGGCGTGCAGCCGAGTACGGTGATGGGATACGTGAGCAGCGCGTCGAGTCGCTGCTCGGTGGAGAGGCCGCCGGCCGGGTAGACGAGACAGCCGAGATCCTGCGCCGCGTAGAAGCCGGACCAGTAGCCGATCCAGGGACCGTAGGAGAACGCCGCCATCACCATGTCGGCCTTGCGCACGCCGAAGGCGTGAAGCGAGCGCGCGTACGAGTGATAGAAGCCGTGCCAGTCGTCGGCGGTGTCGAGGAACGCGAGCGGACGCCCCGTGGTCGCCGATGTGAGGTGCACGCGGACGACATCCGCGAACGGCACCGCGAGCACGGTGCCCCACGGCGGGTGCGCGGCCTGGTCGTCCTTCAGCTCGTCCTTCGTCGTGAACGGCAGGCGGGCCAGATCGTCGAGGGTGCGGATGCGCGCGGGATCGACGCGGGCCGCGCGCAGCCGCTGCCGGTAGAACGGGCTGTGGCGGGCGGCGTGGGCCACCTGCTCTCGCAGGCGGCGGGCTTGCAAGCGCGTCCTGTCGGCGCGCGAGGCGCGCTCCAGACGCGGCTCGAGGTAGCGGGAGGCCATGGGACGGGCGCTCAGGCCCCGAGCAGATCGCCCATCTTATTGAAGAACTTGTCCGCCATCATCTTCGAAACGCCGCCCAGCATGCGCTGGCCGACGGAGGCGATGAGCCCACCGACCTGCAGGTCCGCGGTGTACGACACGCGGGTGCCACCGTCCTGATCGGTCAGCGTGATGATGGTCTCCCCGCGGATGAAGCCCGGACCGCCCGCGCCCTCGACGTTCATCTTGTAGGAGTCGGGCGCCTGCTTGTCGCTGAGCTTCACCTTGCCCTCGAAAGTTCCTTTCACGCCGCCGACACCCACCTTCATCGTGGCCTTGTACTCATCGGGGCCGATCGCCTCGAGCTTCTCGCACCCCGGAATGGCCTTCTTGAGGACCTTGGGATCTTGAAACGCGTCCCACACCTTCTTGCGCGGCGCCGGCACCTCGTACGTCCCCTCGAGCTTCATCGCGATCTCCTTTGATTCCGCGCGGTCACTGCCGCATTGGTAATGGTTGTCCTCCGGCCTGTCAAGCCAGGGGTAGCGGCATGCCCGTTGCACTTTCGGCTTAAGGTCGCGCAACCCCACACAGGAGGCACCGAAATGAAAAGGTTTCTCACGGCCATCTTCGCGGTGGCGCTCAGCCTCGGCCTGCTGACCGCCTGCAGCGAGACTCGCACGGACCGCGTTGGTGAGCGTCCGGCCGATCGGACGACGCCGTCCGCGTCGCCGAGCACGACGCCCACGACGCCCTCAACCAGCGTGCCGTCGACCTCCGGGTCCAGCTCGACCTCGACGGACAGCACGTCGTCGTCGTCCAGCTCCAGCCCGAGCGGCAGCAGCTCGTCCTCGTCGCCCGCGTCGCCGTCGGCGCCGAGCTCGACCGGTTCGTCCTCGAGCAGCACCAGCGGCACGAAGTAACGTCGCTGTCGGGTCCGGCCGGCGCGCTCGTCTCTCCCGAGCGGCGCGCCGGCCGCGCCCTCATGCGACCCGGTATCGCTCCCGTCCGATCGCCACTGCGGCGATGCCCTCGCTCTCCACCGCCGTCTCCACCGTCAGCCGTGCCTTGCCGACGTCGAGCGCGCTCACCCACCCGAGCCCGCGTGTGCGGCCCTCGCGATCGTCGAGGCCGACGAGCGCACCCAGCACCTCGACGACGGCCAGGCCGCGCG
>JBKPRI010000282.1:0-3965 GCA_046734515.1 Candidatus Methylomirabilota bacterium
AACACCGCGCAGAACACGGTGGCCGTCACCGTCCCGCACGACCAGGACAAGTAGGAACTAGCGCAGTCGGGCGAGGCCCGCGAGCACCTCGCGGGCCTCGCCCACCACCCGCTCCACCACCTCGGCGGCGCCCGGTAAATCGCGGATGAGCCCCACGCTCTGGCCGGTCGGCATCGGAAACCACGCGGGGTCGGCCTGCCTGGCGGCGTGGCCGAAGATGTCCTGGGCGGCGCGCGCCTGGAGCAGGGCGGGGAACACCGGCGCGCCGGAGGCGTCGTACTCGGTCGTGTACGTGTTGCGCAGGTAACGCGCCCACAGGCCGGTGATGGCGTCGGTCACCACCGTGGCCTGCGACTCGCTCTCCAGCAGCGTCTTCTTCTGGAACTCCGGCGCCGCGGACTCGCGTGTCGCCACGAAGCGCGTGCCGAGGAGCACGCCGGCCGCGCCGAGCGCGAGCGCGGCGACGAGCCCGCGCCCGTCGGCGATGCCGCCGGCGGCCACGACAGGCACGTTCACCGCGTCGACCACCTGGGGGATGAGCGCCAGCGTGCCGACGCACGTTTCCTCCGCCGTGCCCCGTTTCGTCCACGTCGAGCGGTGTCCGCCGGCCTCGCCGCCCTGGGCGACGATCACGTCCACGCCGGTGGCGGCGACCGCGCGCGCGTCCTCGACCGTCGTGACCATCGCCATCACCTTGATCCCGCGCTCGTGAGCCCGCCGGACCTGCTCGGGGCTGGGGCGGCCGAGGCCGATGGACCACACCGGCACGCGCTCCTCCAGGAGCACCTCGAACGTCGCGTCGATGATATCGGGCACCGCGGGAGGACGCGCGGTTGTGGTGGGCAGCCCCAGGCGGGTGCGGAAGCCATTGAGCGTGGACTGGATCTCGGCCACCGTGCGCTCGGGGATGGCGGCGGGGTCCGCGGGCGGCCGCAGCGAGTCGGGCATGAACTGGTTGACGCCGAACGGCCGCGCGGTGGCGGCGCGCACCTGCCGGATCGCCTCGCGCACCTTGTCGGGTGGCACGTTGAGGGCCGCGATGATCCCGAGGCCGCCCGCCTTCGAGACCTCGGCCACCAGGTCGGGGCCGGCCACGCCGCCCATGCCCGACTGCACGATCGGATGCTCGATGCCGAGCAGCTCACACAGCGGCGTGCGCAGCGTCATCCCCCCAGCTCCTTCAGCGCCTGCTCGCGCAGCTTGACGCGCTGGACCTTGTCGCCGTGCGGGCTCGGTGTTCGCGGCACGTCGCTCACGAAGCGCACCATCCTGGGAATCTTGAACGAGGCGATCTTGCCGTGGCAGAACGCGCGCAGCGCGTCCTCGGTGAGCCGCGCGTGCGGCTTGAGAATCACGTACGCGGCCGGCGCCTCGTTGGCGACCGGGTCGGGGATGCCGACCACGAACGCCTGCTCGACGTCCGGGTGCGACATCAAGAAGGCCTCGATCTCGCCGGGCGCCACCATGAAGTGACTGATGCGCAGCGTCTCCTTGAGGCGCCCCTTGAAGATGAAGCGGCCGCGGGTGTCTTCCACGGCGAGGTCGCCGGTGCGGAACCAGCCGTCCCCGGTGAACGCCGCGCGCGTCTCCTCGGGCTTGTCGAAGTAGCCGCGCGTGACGCTGGGCCCGCGAAACTGCAGCTCGCCCTCCTCGCCGGCCGCGCACGGCTGCCCGGTGTCGGGGTGGGCCACGCGCGCCTCGAGCCCCGGCAGCGGCGTCACGCCGGCCTCGCCGCGGTCCTCGAACGACTCGTCGAGATCGTGCATGAGCGACTGCGCGTTGACCTCCGTCATCCCGTAGGGATGGAAGGCCAGCGGGATGCCGAGCTGCTTGACGACCGCCTCGAACATGCCGGGCCCGCCGCCGCCGACGGCCGCGAAGGCGCCGGTGCGCAGCGACGAGCGATCGTAGCGGCCGAGGTCGGGATGCTCGAGCAGCGGCTTGAGCATGGTGTCCACGGAGTTCATCACCGTGCAGCGCTCGCGCTCGATGAGCATCAGCGCGCGCCGCGGGTCCCACGCCTCCATCAGCACCAGACACGCCGCGTGACTCCACGTCGAGATCGGAATGTTGACGCCGCCCCACGTGCCGGCGGCCGGCAGCGCATGGAGGACGCGATCGTCGGCCGTCAGTCGCAGGATCTCGCCCGTGTGCCAGCCGTGCGGCACGCAGTTGCGGTGCGAGATCATCGCGCCCTTGGGAAATGACGTGGTGCCCGACGTATAGAGGAGGGTGAACACGTCGTCCGGCGCCACCGTCGAGGGCGGCAGCGGCTCACCCGCGTCGACGACGTCCTGCACGCGGTGACAGCCGGGGTAGGGATCCTCGGCGTCCACCAGCACGTGACGCAGGTGCGGCAGCGCCGCGCTCGCGAGCTCGCCGGGAACCGCGCTCGCCAGTTCGGGAATCACCTCGGCGAGCATGTCGAGGTAGTCGATGGCGCCGAGGTGATCGGTGATCAGCAACGCGGTGGCGCGCGACTGGCCGAGGATGTAGTTCAGCTCGTGGGCGCGGTACCGCGGGTTCAGCGCCACCACGACGATGCCCTGGCGCGCCGCCGCGTACTGGGCCACATACCAGAGCGGACGGTTGGGCAGCCAGATGCCGAGCGCGTCGCCCTTGCCGAGGCCGAGGGCGGCGAGCCCGGCCGCGAAGGCCTCCACGCGCGCCAGGAATGCCCGGAACGTGATGCGCTCGCCGTCGAAGACGATCGCCTCGCGCCCACCATCCCGCGCGGCGACGGAGGCCAGCATGCCGTACGCCGTCGCCTCCGCGAAGGGGCCGGCCGTCACGCGCTACTCCAGCCGGAAGAGCGCCGTCGCGTTGCGGTGCGCCACGCGCTCGGCCACGTCGGGCGGCAGCTCACCGAGAATCCGCCGCGTCCACGTCAGCAGGCGGTCGAGCATGGCCGGCTCGAACAGGCGTGCCGCCCACACGTCGATGCCCATGACGAAGCGGTCGGGGTGCTTGACGATCAACGCCTTCCAGGCGGGATCGAGCGGGCCCTTCTCGGTGGCCAGCGCCGGTGTGCGCTGGAAGTGCATGCCCGACAGATCGACCACGAGGTTGGGATGGCGTGCCAGCAGTCCCTCGAGCGTCGCCGGCGCGCTCTCGCCGCCGTGCGCCAGCACGAGCGTGGCAGTCGGCACGGCGCTCAGCGCCGCCTCCAGCGTCTTGGTGGCGTCCGCGTTCAGCTCGTCGTGGATCACCACCGGCGTCTTGTGCTTGGCGGCGACCTCCAGGACCTTCACGAACGCTGCGTCGGCCGGGCTGCGGTCGATCTTGCGACTGACCTGGCGGACGTGGATCTCGCCGACGGCACGCGCGCCGCTCCTGGCGAGCTCGCCGTCCAGGCGGGCGGCCGCGCCGGCGGCGGTGGGATCGGCGACGGGCTGGCCGGCCACCACGCGGTCGGGATGCTTCTTCACCGCGGCGGCGATCCAGGCGGCGTCGTCCTTCTGCACGCCGCCGACGCCGAGGAGGATGACGCGGGTGACGTTGTGGCGCTTCATCGCCGCCACGTAGGCGTCGATGGCGGTGGCGTTGGGGACGTGGGAGTGCGCGTCGACCAGCGGGCCGGCGTAATCGGCGGCCCACGCGGGCACCGCCGCCAGCGTCGCCAGCAGCGCCACCGCGACGTACAATCTCGGACGTGCCGTGCGCGTCACGAGCCCCTGGCGGTCTTGAAGTGCTTGGCGAGCGCGTCCATCATCATCGCCAGCGCTTCCTGCTCGGTCCGGCCCGTCACGCTGACCTTGTACTCGATGGCGGTCGCCACCCACTCGCCGGTGTCCTTCTTCTCCACCTCGACCTCGAACTGCATGGAGGATCCTCCGGGCGGCTAGTATCGCAGGGCCGCGCAATCTTTTCGAGGGGCGCCATGCCGAGGCCCCCCGAGTGATCCTCGTGGCGGCCAATCCCTATCGGGGCGCGGCGCGCCCGCGCGAGCGCGTGCAGGCGCTGGC
>JBKPRI010000283.1:0-27413 GCA_046734515.1 Candidatus Methylomirabilota bacterium
TCCCCGAAGCTCCAGCGCACCAGGTCGACCACGTGGACCCCGTTGTCACCGAGCACGCCGTGGCCGGCCTGCGCGCGGTCCATGCGCCAGGTCGCCGCCGCGCTCTCGGCCGCCCAGCGCGAGCCGAGCCAGCGCACGCCGATGTGGAACGGCCGCCCGATGGCGCCCTCGGCAACGAGCGCGTGCAGCGTCTGCATGGCGGCGGGGAAGCGCCAGTTGAAGCCCGTCATCGCCACGCGGCCCGAGCGCTGTGCCGCGGCCACGAGCCGCGTGCCCTCGTCCGCCGTGAGCGCCACCGGCTTCTCGCAGAGCACGTGGGCGCCGCGCGCGAACGCGGCCTCAGCGATGGCCAGATGGTTGTGCGGCGGCGTGGCGATGACGACGATCTCCGGGCGCGCGCGCTCGAGCAGGTCTTCCCAGCGCGAGAAGACGCCCTTCACGCCGTGGGCGTCAGCGATCTTGCGCGCGGAAGCCTCGTCGCGCTGACAGA
Source organism: Candidatus Methylomirabilota bacterium (assembly GCA_046734515.1). Classification (GTDB taxonomy): domain Bacteria; phylum Methylomirabilota; class Methylomirabilia; order Rokubacteriales; family CSP1-6; genus AR5. The sequence goes on from JBKPRI010000283.1 coordinate 491, forward strand.
CGGCGACAACTTCGCAGCCGTTGGCCTGGAAGGCAGGAATATGCGCGCGCCCGAAGCCCAGCCCGATGACACCGACGGTGGGACCTGCCATCCGAACCTCCTGTTGGGAGGGGAACCCTAGCAGGGTTCCCCCTTCCCCTCCGGGAGGCATCCTAACCCGGGCGCGTACTTATCGGGAGCCGGGCGCGAGCGGCTGGCCCGATGGCGGGCTCGGCGACGACCACACGGGCGGTGGGAGCGCCGTCGCCGGTGACGAGCCGGTGGACGGCGAGGCCGACGGCAGGCTGGGCGATGCGCCCGGCGAGGTGCCCGGCGTCAATCCCGGCCGCGAGAGGTTGGTCGGCAGGCCCGTCGTCGGATCGACCGGCGAGGTCGTCCCGAAAGGCTGCGTCGACAGGAAGGGCGACGGCGTGCCCGTCGGCGACTGCGATGGCAACGTCGAGGGCGAGGACGACGGCGGCTGCACCTGCGGGGTCGTCGTCCCCGTCTGCGCCAGCGCGGGCGCCGCCGCCAGCGCGAGGATCACGAGCGCGAAGAGCGCGCGAAACATCACAACGGTCTCCTAGCGCCCGCTGCTCGGCGAGGCGGAGGAGCCGCTGCTCGGCGAGACGGCCGCGGACTGCAGCGTGAGCGGATCGATGAGCGCGCCGGTCGCCGGATCGATCAGGAGCCCGCTGCCCGGCTGCACGAACAGACCGCTGCGCGCGTCGATCAGGAGTCCGGTGCGCGGATCGAGCACCGGCAAGGTGAGCGCCGCGCGCGTGCTCGGATCGAGCGCCGCCGACGTGCGCGGATCGATCAGCATCCCCGTGGCCGGATTCGTCAGCAAGCCGGTGGCGGGATCGAGCAGGAAGCCGGTGCGCATGTCGACCGTGGGGGTCGTGATCGGCTGACCGGTGGCGACGTCGATTGCCAGCCCCGAGCGCGTGTCGAACACGAACGTGCCCAGGGGCGCGCCGGTGCGCGCGTCGATGGCGCCGGGCGTCGTGCCGATGGCCGGCGTGGGCGTGGCGCCGGGTGTGAACACGGCCGTCGGCGAGAGCGCGGTCGATCCGCCGATCGTTGACGACGTGGATGCGGGCAGCCCCGTGCGCGGGTCGATCGGCGTCGGCGTGGCCGTGCGAATGCCGGTCCGCGGATCATTGGGCGGCGCCGCGGTCGGCAGCCCCATGCGCGGATCGTTTGCCGGCGCCGTGGACGGTGCACCCGTGCGTGGATCAGTCGAGCGGTTCGTGGGCGGCGTCGCGATGCGCGGGTCGAAGACCGGCGGCGTGGTCGTTGCCGTCGTGCCGGGCGCGAGCGCAGGTGGCATGACGGGGCTCGGCGTCAGGGCGGTGCCGGGTGGCACCGTGCTCGGCGGGACGACCGGTGCCGGCGTGGTCGCGCCGCCGACCCCGCTCGCTCCACCCGACGGTGTCGCTGTCGCGGCGGCGCCGGCGCTGCCACCGCCGGGCCCGGCCGGTCCCGCGGCCTGAGCGAACACGGCGCCGGCCGAGACCGCGACCAGCGCCACTGCGAGCGCGCCCCGAATCCCCGTCATCCTGATGCCCATGACATGTCTCCCTCTTCGCCTCCTTTTTTCAGCAAGGCAGGTGCCGGTTACAAAGTCGGCAGGGAGCAGCAGGCGACGAGTGTCGGAATTACAGCGAGGCTAGCGCGCGCGCTGCGAGCGGAGGAACGCGCCGACGGCGCGGTTGTACGGCTCCGGCAGGACCTGGGGCGCGAAGTGGCCGCCGCCGTCGAGCACGACATAGCTGGCGCCGGGGATCGCCATGGCCAGCTCGTCGGAGTAGAACTTCGGCGTCACCATGTCGTCCTGGGCGACGACGACGAGCGTGGGCACGCCCATCTCGCCCAGCCGCCGGCGACGGTCGAACGCCACGATGGCGTCGATGCGGCTCGCCACGACCTCGCGCGGAGGCCACGAGGCCGCCTGCGCCCGGTGCAGCTCGGCGATAGCCGCATCGTTGCGGCTGACCCACTCCGGCGGCGCCAGCACCAGCACGGACGCGCGCAGGTAGGCCTCGATGCCCTGGGTGAGCAGCGTCTCCTTGCGCGCCTCGAACAGCCGGCGGAAGTACGGATCGGGCCCGGCCCACGTGGCCGAGAGCACCAGGCTGCGCAGCCGGCGCCGGTGGTCGAGCGCGATCACCTGGCCGATCGCGCCGCCCGTCGAGTGGCCGACCAGGTGCGCGCTCTCGATGCGGAGCGCATCCATTAGCCGCAGAACGTCGTCGGCCATCTGCTCGACCGAGTACTTGATCTGCGAGTGCGTGCTGCGGCCCGCGCCGCGGTGGTCGTGAACGATCACGCGGAAGTCGTGCTTGAACGCTTCCACCTGCTGGCCCCAGAACGAGCCCTGGCCGGAGAGCCCCGGCACGAGCATGAGCGGCTCGCCCTGGCCCGCTTCCTCGTAGTAGATCTCGGCGTCGCCGATCGACACGCTCGGCATGGCGGCCTGACGCTACCGCAGCGTCCCGCGCCTGGCAAGCGTGAGCGGCATTGCCCTTGCTCTAGCAGGACGCATGCGCGCCGTGTCGCAAGCCGTCCGGTTCCTGAGCCTCGTGCTGACGGGGCTCGTGCTCAGCCTGGCCGTCGCGCACGCGCTCGAGATGCCGGCCAAGCTCAAGATGCCCCCGCACGACTACCTGATCGTCCAGCAGATCTACTCGGCGTTCGGCGCAGCGGGCGCGCTGCTCGAGCCGGCCGCCGTGGTGTGCGCCTTCGCGCTCGCGTTCCTGGCCCGCCGCGGCCGCGCGTTCCGTCCCGCGATGGCCGGCGCGCTCTGCCTGGTGGCCGCGCTGCTGATCTGGGTGGCCATCGTGAACCCCGTGAACGCGCACTGGCAGGCAGCGGGCTCGCTCGACGTCCCCGGCAACTTCGAGTCGCTGCGTACGCGCTGGGAGTGGGGTCACGCCGCGCGCGCGGCGCTGGTGCTGGCAGGCTTCATCGCCCTGACCATCGCGGTGCTGACCGACATGGCCACCGCCGCCGCGGCGGCCGTCAAGCTGACCGTGCCGCGGGCCACGACCAGCAACGCGGTCGAGTCCAGAACACCGCCCGCAGACGAGAACGCCGCCGACGTGATCGTTCCGCCCGACAAGAACGCCGCGGCCTAGCTCGCCGTCGTATCGTTCATGCCGAGCGCGCGCTCGATGGCCACCACGTCGGTGGGTCGCGCGAAGGGCGCGGGCGCCGGCTCACCCTCGGCGCGGGGCCGGCCGATCGCCTTGAAAAAGTCCTCGAGGCCCGGCGGCGTGATGACCCAGAGCATCACGAGGTCGTCCGGGCCCTCGTTGATGAGCTCGTGCTTGACCTCGTGGCCGAGAAAGCACGCCGTGCCCGGCGCCAGCGGATGGCTCACGCCGTCCACGACCACCCGGCCCTGGCCGCGGAAGCAGATCTGCAGCTCCACCTGGTCGCCGTGGGAGTGCTCGCGGACGCGGCCGCCGGGCGCGATCGTCTGGTAGCCCATCGAGAGCGTGTCGAATCCGGTGATCGCCGGGGTCAGCCGCGGATCGGCGTGGCCGTTGGCGGGCACGGGCTGCCAGTACGACGATCCCTCTCCGGGCTGAACGACGACGGCGCGGCCTTTCACGGTGCTCATGGCTCTCCTCCGGCGGTGGTGACGCATCATACGCCTGCCGTCTGTCAGTCGACGGACACAAAAGGCTTCGCGCGCCGCGGCGATCACCCGTAAACTCGCGAGAAATCGTGGGCCACGACAAGAAGCGCTCTGGCACTCCCGCTGCACCAGCAGCCGACATGCTTCCACCGCCGAATGCCGTCCGCTATCACTTCTCCGGCGTGGCCGGCGCCGGCATGAGCCCGCTGGCGCAGCTCATGCGCGTGCGGGGTCACGCCGTGCAAGGCTCCGATCGCGCGCTCGATGCCGGCAAGAGCGGCGAGGTCGGCGCGCGCCTGCGCGATCTCGGGATCGAGCTCGTGCCCCAGGACGGCGGCGCGATCACGGCGGGCATCGACCGCTTCGTCTATTCGAGCGCCGTCGAGCCCGACACGCCGGAGATGCGCGCCGCACGCACGCTGGGCATCGAGTGTCTTCCCCGCCCGGCCCTGCTCGCCGAGGTCGTCAACGCCGGGCGGCCGGGCGTGGCGGTGGCGGGCACCAGCGGCAAGAGCACCATCGTCGGCATGGTCGCGTGGCTGTTGCAGGAGAGCGGGATGCCGGCCACCGTGCTGGGCGGCGCCGCCCTGGCCGACAGCGGCAGCGGCGGCTGCTTCGCCGCCGGGCCGGCGAGCGGTCCGGTGGTGGCCGAGGCGTGCGAGTCGGACGGCACGCTGGTCGGCTACCGGCCTGCCATCGGGCTCGTGCACAACATCAGCCGCGATCACGCCGAGCTCGACTCGCTGCGCGCCCAGTTCGGCGCCTTCGCGGCGAATTGCCATCGCCTGCTCGTGAACGCGCGCTGCCCCGAGGCCGCCGCGCTCGGCCGCCGGCTGAAGGCGGTCACCTACGGCCTTGCCCCCGACGCCGACGCGGCGCTCGAGGTCCTGAGCGTCGGCCCGGCGCGCGCCGGCGGCATTCTCACGCGCGACGGCGAGGCGCTCACGCTCGACGTGCCGCAGCCCGGCCTGCACAACCTCGAGAACGCGGCGGCCGCTGCGACGATCGCCCTCGAGCTGGGCCTGGAGCCGCGGGCCATCGCCGCCACGCTCGCGCGCTTCCCCGGCGTGGCGCGCCGCTTCGAGGTGATCGGCACCACGAACGCGGGCATCCGCGTGGTGGACGACTACGCGCACAACGGTGAGAAGCTCCGCGCGGCGATCACCACCGCGCAGGCCGGCGCCCCGCGCGTGGTGGCCGTGTTCCAGCCGCACGGCTTCGGCCCCGCGCGCTTCCTGCGGCCGGAGCTGCGCGAGCTGCTGCCGGCGATCCTCCGCCCCAGCGATCGCTTCTGCTACGCGGAGATCTTCTATGCGGGCGGGACGGTGGCGAAGGACGTCTCCAGCCGGATGCTCGCCGGCGACCTGCCGGCCTCGCTCGCGTGCGGCTACGCCGCCGACCACGAGGCCGCGCGCCGCTGGGCGTTGGCCGAGGCGCGGCCGGGCGACACCATCCTGGTCATGGGCGCGCGCGACCCCGACCTGCCGCGCCTGGCCCGGAGTATCTACGCCGGTTTGACGACCGGGTAGAGTGGCGCTCCTCAGTCGTCGCGAGTAGGATTGTGCGCACGTCAGGAGGCCCGCCATGCCCTATGCGTCGATTCACGTCGAAAAGCTCACCCCGAACGTCGGCGGCGTGGTCAGCGGCGTCGACCTCTCACAGCCCCTCGACGAGGCCACGTTCAAGCAGGTTCACGACGCGCTGATCGACAACGGCGTCATCTTCTTCCGCGATCAGCACCTGACGCCCGAGCAACAGAAGGCCTTCGGGCGGCGCTTCGGCGAGCTCCACATGCACCCGGCGGCACCCCGGGAGCTGCCCGAGCATCCGGAGATCCTCGTCATCCACGCCGACGAGAACTCCAAGCACGTGGCCGGCGAGAACTGGCACTCCGACGTCTCCTGCGATGAGGAGCCGCCGATGGGCAGCGTCCTCTACATGCACGAGCTGCCGCCGGTGGGCGGCGACACGCTCTTCGCCAGCATGTACGCGGCCTACGAGGCGCTGTCGGAGCCGATGAAGCGCTTCCTGGAGCCGCTCACCGCGCGCCACGAGGGCGAGCACGTCTACCGCGGCCGCTACGGCCTCGACGACAAGGGCAAGAGCTTTCCGAAGGCGGAGCACCCGGTGATCCGCACGCACCCGGTGTCGGGCCGCAAGGCACTGTTCGTCAACGGCGGCTTCACCACGCGCATCGTGCAGCTCTCACGCCACGAGAGCGACGCCGTGCTGCAGATGCTCTACCGCCACGTGGAGACGCCGGAGTTCCACTGCCGCTTCCGCTGGCAGGTGAACTCGGTCGCCTTCTGGGACAACCGCTGCGTGCAGCACCACGCGATGTGGGACTACTACCCGCAGCGGCGCCACGGCCACCGCGTGACGATCAAGGGCGACAAGCCGTTCTACCGGGCGTGACGACCTTTCTCGTCGCGCACGGCGCCTGGTCGGCGGGCTGGGCGTGGAAGAAGATGCACCCGCGCCTGGCCGTCGGCGGTGACCGGCTCTTCACGCCGACCTACACCGGCCTCGGCGAGCGAGTGCACCTGGCGAGCCCGTCGGTCGGCCTCGACACGCACGTGGAGGACGTGCTCGGCGTCCTCGAGCACGAGGACCTCCGTGACGTTCTGCTGATCGGCCACAGCTACGGCGGCATGGTGGCGACGAGCGTCGCCGACCGCGCCCGGGACCGCATCGCCCGGCTCGTCTATCTCGACGCATTCGCGCCGCAGGAAGGCCAGAGCCTCTTCGACCTGCTCCCCGGCGACGTGCGTGCGCGGATGCGCGAGGATGCGCGCGTGAACGGCGACGGCTGGCGCATCGGGCCCAACCCCACGCCGGCGGACACCTCGCCCGAAGATCTCGCGTGGATCACGCCGCGCCGTCATCCCCAGCCAATCCGCTGCTTCGACACGCCGCTCGCGCTCCGCCACGGCCCGCTGACGCTGCCGCGGTCGTACGTCTACTGCACGCGGATCGCGCCCGGCGACGTGTTCGGCCAGTTCGCGAAACGTGCGCGCCGCGAGCGCTGGGACTACCACGAGATCGATACGAGCCACAGCCCCAACGTGACCGCTCCCGACACGCTGGCCAAGGTCCTGCGCTCGATCGCCGAGGCTTAGATCGCGCGCTGGGCGAAGGCCCGGCCGAGGTACGCCTCGGCCACCCGCGGGTCTCGCAGCACCTGGGCCGGCGGGCCCTCGGCGATCTTCTGGCCGAAGTCCAGCACGGTGACCGTGTCGGCGAGGTCGCCCACCAGCTCCATGTCGTGCTCCACCCACAGCATGGTGACGCCGAGCTCGTGCTTGATTCGAAGGAGAAACCGCGCGAGGTTCTCCTTCTCCTCGCGGTTCATCCCGGTCGACGGCTCGTCGAGCAGGAGCAGCACCGGCTCCATGGCCAGCGCCCGCCCCACCGCCACCAGCTTCTGGATGCCGAACGGCAGGTTCGCGATCCGCTCCTTGCGGTGGCGCTCGAGCTCCAGGAACTGGACGATCTCCTCCACTCGCCGGCGGTGCGCCGTCTCCTCGCGCCGCGAGCGGCCCCAGAAGAGGGCGCCGGCGACGACGCCCGCGCGCATGTGACGGTGGCGCCCGAGCATGAGGTTGTCGACGACGGTCATGTGGCGGAACAGCTCGACGAACTGGAACGTGCGGGCGATCCCGTGGGCCGCGATGCGATGCGACGGCAGCCCGTGAATCGCCTGGCCGCCGAAAGTGATGCGGCCGGAGGTCGGCGTATAGAAGCCGCCGATGCAGTTGAGCAGCGAGGTCTTGCCGGCGCCGTTCGGTCCCACCAGCGCGGCAAGCGTGCCCGGCGCCACCGTCATGCTCACGCCGGTGAGCACGCGCAGCCCCTCGAAGCTCAGCGCGACGTCCGCGACCTCTAGAACCACCGCCGCCGTCTCCGGTACTGCTTGACGTCGGTGTAGCGCCGCCGATCGGCGCCGCCGCCCACGCCGAGGTAGAACTCCCGCACGTCCTCATGGGCGAGCAGGCGCTCGCGGGGACCGTCGTAGACGATCCGGCCGTGCTCCATCACGTAACCGTGATCGGCGATGGCCAGCGCCGCTCCGGCGTTCTGCTCGACCAGCAGGACGGCGATCCCCAGCTCGTCGCGCAGCCGGCGGACGAGCTCCATCAGGCTCTCCACGATGATCGGCGCCAGGCCGAGCGACAGCTCGTCGACCAGCAGCACGCGCGGGCGGCAGAGCAGCGCGGTGGCCAGCGCCAGCATCTGCCGCTCGCCGCCCGAGAGGTAACCGGCCACCTGGCGCCGGCGGTCGGCCAGCACCGGGAAGTAATGCAGAACGCGGGCCAGGTCCAGGCCCTCACGCCCGCGGCCGGGCACCAGCGCGCGGAGGTTCTCCTGCACGGTCAGCGTCTCGAAGACCTTGTCGCGCTCGGGCACGAGCACGAGCCCGCGGCGCGCCACCTCGTGCGGGCGCTTGCCGTTGAGCGTCTCGCCCTGGAAGACGACGCGGCCGGCGACGATGGCGGCATCGTCGGCGCCGAGGAAGCCGGAGATCGCACGCAGCGTCGTGGTCTTGCCCGCGCCGTTCGTGCCGAGCAGGGCGACGAGCCCCCGCTCGGGCACCTGGAGGGACACCGACTGGATCGCCGTCGCCACGCGGTGGTAGACGACCTCCACGTTCTCGAGCGCGAGCAGCGGCGTCATGACGCCGACCGCAGCGGCCGGTAGCGCAACGGCCAGAGCAGGAACCAGTTCCGCACCCGCCGCCAGATGCCCACCAGCCCCTGCGGCTCGAAGACGAGGAAGAGCGCCATCAGCAGCCCGAACGCGCCGAACTTTGCCGGGAAGAGGTAGTACTCGGCGCCGGCCTGCAGCCTCAGACCCGCCACCAGAGCGTCGATCGCATAGGGCAGCAGCGTCACGAAGGCCGCGCCGAGCACCGCGCCCAGAGCCGAGCCGAGGCCGCCGATGATGATCATCGCGATGTACTCGATCGTCAGCAGGAAGCCGAACGCCTCGACGGAGACGAAGCCACGCTGGAAGGCGAAGAGCGCGCCGGCCACCGAGGTGACCGTGCTCGAGCACACGAACGCCAGCACCTTGTAGCGCGCCACGGGGATTCCAACGGACGCCGCGGCGATCTCGCGGTCGCGAATCGCCATCCACGCCCGTCCGGCGCGCGAGCGTTGGAGGTTCGCGGCGAAGCAGAGCGCGAGAGCGGCGAGCCCGGTGAGCACGTAGTACCAGGTGACCGTCCCGCGCAGCGTGAAGCCGGCCACGCGCGGCGGCGGGATCGAGTAGCCCGTGTTGGCGCCCCACCGGCTCTGCAGCTCGCTGGCGACGTAGAGCACCACGTGGTGCATCGCCAGGGTGCCGAGGGCGAGGTAGAGCCCGCGCAGGCGGAGCGACGGGATGCCGACGATCAGGCCGAGTGCCGCACCCACCGCGGCCGCCGCCCCGAGCGCCGCCCAGGGCGAGCGCACACCGTATTCCACCAGCGCCGCCGTCGTGAAGGCGCCGGCGCAGATGAAGCCGGCGTGGCCGAGCGAGATCTGGCCGGCCAGGCCCGTGAGGACGTTGAGCGCGAGCGCCCCGATGGCGGCCAGCGCGACCTGGGCGGCGAGGTCGAGCACGAACGACGAAGTGATGCGCGGCAGGATTAGCAGCGCCGCGACCAGGACGGCCAGCGCGACGCGCCGCAGGCGCGTGTCCACCAGCGCGAGGTCGGAGGCGTACGTCGTCTTGAAGTAGCCGCCGCCGAGAGCCACTACGGACGCCTCACACGCGCTCCAGCTCTTCCTTCGTGCCGAAGAGCCCCCACGGGCGGACCAGCAGCATGGCGAGCAGGCAGAGGAACGGTGAGACGTCGCTGAGCAGTGGGTTGCCGTAGCGGACCGACAGCACCTCGATCAGCGCGACCAGGATCGCCGCGGGAATCACGCCGGCGAGACTGTCGAGGCCGCCCACCAGCGCGACGGCGAACGCCTTCAGCCCGAGCACGTCGAGCGAGGGCTCCAGGCGCACGTTCGACGAGTAGAGGATGCCGGCCAGCGCGCCCGCCAGCGCGGCCAGCGCCCACGAGAGCGCGAACAGGCGGTGGAAGTCGATCCCGCGCTGCGAGGCCAGCAGCGCGCGCTCCCCGGCGGCCCGCATCTGGATGCCGAGCGGCGAGAGCCGCAAGAAGAGGAAGAGGCCGGCGAAGAGCGCGGCCGCGGTGAGCACAGTCAGCAGGTCGAAGGTCGAGACGACCGCGCCGCCGGGCAGCCGCCGCGGCGGGTTGGCCAGGCCGAGGACCTGCGCCGGGTGACGGATCTGGTCCGTGAACACGAGCACGATGGCGGCCCGCAGCAGGATCCCGAGCGTGACGGTGACGAGCACGGCGGCAAAGACCGGGTGGCCGGCCATCGGCCGCATCAGCACGAGGTAGATGAGAAAGCCCGTGAGCGCGGCGAGCGCCGCCGCCGCCGGGATCGCGACCACGGGCCCGCCGCCCACGTTGGCGGCGACGGCGAACAGCAGGTAGCCCCCGAGCGTCAGCATGTCGCCCTGCGCGAGGTTGAGCACGCGCGAGGCGCGATAGACCAGCACGTAGCCGGCGGCCAGCAGCGCGTAGAGGCTCGCGACGACGAGCGCGGTCGCGAGGACCTGCGCCATCTACTTGATGTCGAGCTTCGTCCAGCCGCCCACCGGGACGATCGCGCCCTTGGCGGCGTCCCAGTGATAGACCTTGTACCAGGTGGACTTTCGGTAGTGGTTGTCGGCGGTCCACTCGACCGGCCCGCCGCGCAACCCCTTGGTGTCCACCGACACGCCGGCCATCGCCTGGGCGATCTTCTCGCGTGTGCACGGCCAGCCGCACTTGCGCAGCGCGGTCTCGAGCACCATCGCGGAGACCCAGCCCTCGGCCATGTAGTGCGCGGGGTGCTGCGTCTGACCCTTGACCAGATTGGCGATCTCCTGGTGGATCGGCAGGTTCTCGGTGAACAGCGAGTTGCCGCCGAAAGCGTAGAGGTTGGGCGCCTTGAGCCGCGCCAGCTCGTCCTGGGTCGGCTGGTGCCCGTAGAGCAGGTAGCTGCCCTTCCAGCCGAGGCGGTTGAGCGCCTCGAAGACGCCGATCTCGACGGGCCACGGCGACCACGCGAAGACCCACTCGGCGCCGTCGTCCTTCAGCTTCTGGGCGAACGGCGTGTAGTCGGCGGCGGCGCTGGGGACGATCACGAGCGGGATCGTGTCGAAGCCCATCTCCTTCGACACCTTCTCGGCGTTCTCCAGCTCGATGCGCGCCAGCGGGATGTCCTGAGCGACCAGGCCCAGCTTGGCCTTCTTGCCGCCCGCCTGCGCCTTCATGAACTCGAGCGCGTAGATGATGTCCCACTTCGAGCCGAACGACGTCGAGCAGAAGATGAGCGGGTTGGCCGGCGGGAACGCCTCGCGCGGGCACACGCCGCCGCCGAAGAGCAGCGGGACCTTGGCCGCCTCCGTCTCGGTCATCAGCGGCTTGTAGGTGGCCGAGATCGAGGCGTTGACGATGAGGATGGACGACTCGGCGAGCTTCTTGGCGGCGGCGGCGGCGCGCTGCGGCTCGCCGCGGTCGTCCTCGTAGTCGATCTCGACCTTGTGGCCGTTGATGCCGCCGGCGTCGTTGATCCGCTTGAAGTAGGCCTTGTACGCCTCGTACGTCGGCGCGTACCCGGTGGCGGCGCGCCCGGTGATGGCCGCGCTCATGCCGATGCGGTAGGCGTCTTGCGCGACCGACGACGACGGCGCCGCGACGGCGACGAGCAGCAGGACAACCATTCCCCAGCGGATCCGGCGCATCTCAGTCCTCCCTCTCGAGCGCGGCCACCTCGGCGGTGATCCGCTGCTCCTCGGCGGCGTCGTACATGGACTCGATCAGGCTGCCGTAGCGCTCGGCCATCAGCCTCCGCTTGACCTTGCGGGTGGGCGTCACCGGCTCGCCCTCCTGCTCGGGGTCGAGCTCGCGCGGCAGCAGCCGAAAGGCCTTCACCTGTTCGACGCGCGTGAGGTCGGCGTTGGCGCGCTCGACCTCGGCGGCGACCAGCGCCACGACGTGCGGATGGGCGACGAGCGAGGCGTAGCCGGCGTGCACGATCTCCTGGGCGCGCGCCCACTCGATGATGGTCTCCGCGTCGAGCTCCAGCAGCGCGACGAGGTACTTGCGCCCGTCGCCGAACACGGCCGCCTCGCTCACGTACGGGCTCGCGCGCAGGCGGCTCTCGACGCCCGCCGGGCTCACGTTCTTGCCGCCCGCGGTGATCAGGATGTCCTTGCGGCGATCGACGAGCCGCAGCGCGCCGGTCTCCGTCCATTCCCCCACGTCGCCGGTCACCAGCCAGTTATCGCGGAACGTCACGGCGGTCTCCTCGGGCGCGTTCCAATAGCCGGCGAAGAGGTCCGGACAGCGCACGAGGATCCCGCCCTCGCCGTCCAGGCGCACCTCGACGTTCGGCGCCAGCGCGCCGACGTCGCCCGGCCGCGGGAACGGCCCGCGCTGGCCCGAGATCAGCGCGCCGCCTGTCTCGGTCTGGCCGTACGCCTCGCAAACGTTCACGCCCCACGCCTGCCAGAGCGTGGCCACCGAGCCCGGCATCGGCGCCCCGCTGGCGACGACGAGCCGCGCGCAGGCGAGGCCGACCTTCTCGAGCAGCCAGCGGAACACCAGCCCGCGCGCGACCGCCGTGAGCGCCACGCCCGCCAGCCCCGGTCCACCCCGCCGGCGCCGCGCGAGCACGGCGCGCCCGAGCGCCATCGCAGCCTTGTAGGCGGCGCGCTTGAGCGGCGACGAGGCGTCGATGCCGACCAGCAGGTGCGCGGCGAACTTCTGCAGATAACGCGGCACGGTGAAGACGAACGTGGGCTGGATCTCGAAGAGCGCCTCGGCGAACGCCTCCACCGACTCCGGATAGTGCGGCACGACGTCCGCGAGCAGCGGCATTGTGATGGTGAGATCGCGCCCCATCGTGTGGCAGAGCGGCAGCATCGCGACGACCCGGTGCTCGCCCTCGGTGAGCTCGGCGTAATGCGCCAGGATGTTCGCACACGCGGCGACGTGGGCGCCGTGGCGATACCAGGCACCCTTCGGCTTCCCTGTCGTGCCGGACGTGTAGATGATGACGGCGGGATCGTCGGGGCGCACGGCGGCGGCCAGCCGCGCCAGCGCGCCCGGCTCGGCGGTGAGTGCCGTTCGGCCCGCGCGCTCCACGTCCCCGAACGGGCGCACGCGCGGATGGCGGTAGGTGAAGAGCGCGCGCGTGTCCACGACGAGCACCGCGCGCACGGCCGGGCAGTCGTCCAGCACCGCGAGCGTCTTGTCGAGATGCTCCTGGTCCTCGACGACCACGACGGCGGCGCCGCCGTGCTGGAGCAGGTAGCGCACCTCGCTCGGCGACGAGGTGGGATAGACGCCGTAGGAGACCCCGCCCAGCGCCTGGACGGCGAGATCGGCGATCGTCCACTCGGGACATGGATCGCCGATGATCGCGACCCGCTCGCCGCGCGCCACCGTGCACTCGCTCGCGAGGCCGAGGGCGACGGCGGCGACCCGGTCGGCGAGCTCGCGCCACGTGGTCTCGCGCCACACGCCCAGTTCCTTGGTGCGGAAGGCGACACGGCCCGGACGCTGCCGCGCGCGATCGACGAGGAGGCCGGGGAGCGTGGCCGCGCGGAGCGCGTCGAAGTCCATGGCGTGGGCGGATTATAACGGGATTATCCTAGGGCCCACCATGGCGGACGCCCCCTCCTCGCTCGAAGCGCGCGTGAAGCAGGCCGGCCTCGCGGCCGGCGCACGCGTGGTCGGCATCGCCGCCATCGAGGCCTTCCGCGCGCAGGTGCCCGAGGGCTACCGGCCCGAGGACATCCTGCCTGGAGCGCGCAGCGTCGTCGTCGCCGGTGGCGACGGCCCCACCGCGGGCGCCTGGCGCTCCCCCGACCATCGCGTCATGGAGATCACCGGCTACGACCTGCGCGAGAACGTCGCCATCCACGTGATGTGCGACTTCATCGAGCGCGAGCTGGGCCACTACGCGATCCAGGCGCCCTCGCTCTCGGTGCACGGCCACCAGCCGCCGATGTCCATGATGCACGCCGCCGAGCTGGCCGGCCTCGGCACGCGGAGCCTCGCCGCGCACATCATCCTGAACCCCGAGTACGGCCTGCTCTACTACGCGGCACTCATCACCACGCTGCCGCTCGAGCCCGATCCGCCGCTGGCCGAGCCGGCCTGCCCGCATCCCGGCTGCGTGGCCATGTACAAGCGCATCGGCACCACGCCGTGCCTGCGCGTGTGCCCCGCGTGCCTGTCGGGCAGCGTGACGGAGGGCCGCATCGAGCGCTCGACGTACGACCGCGAGAAATGCCATTCGCGCGCCCAGACGTACGGGATCGGCTCCTTCCAGAAGTCGCTGCTGCAGATCGTCAACGAGGACGACCGCGAGCGCCGGCACACGATGACACATGGCGACTTCTTCACGAAGAGCCTGGAGGCGCTCGGCTTCTTCCGCGACTCGATCGCCCAGTGCTTCGAGTGCATGCGCGTGTGCCCGGTGGGCCGCAAGCACAGGAAGCTGCAGTGAGCCTGCCGCCCAACGCGGAGAAGACGCTGAAGTCCGTCGCCCTCAAGGGCGGCGCGCTCGTGTGCGGCGTGGCCGACGCCGCCGCCTTCGACGCCGTCGCGCCGCCCGGCCACCGGCCGTCGGACCTCCTGCCCGGCGCCAAGGCCGTGGTGGTGGTGGGCGGCGCCGCGCCGCGCGAGGGCGACTGGGCGGCGACCTCGCCGTGGGTGCTCTCGACGATGGGCACGACCGAGCGCATCCAGTCCGTCGGACGCCGGCTGGCCCAGTGGATCGAGAGCGAGTGGCGCTACTACGCGCTGTACGTCCCGCCCGGCACCGCCTCCGGCGACGCGCCGTTCGTCTCGCTGATGCTCGCCGCCGAGCTGGCCGGCGTCGGCTCGCGCAGCCTGGCCGGGCCCGTGCTCAACCGCGAGCACGGCTTCATGTACTGGAGCGCGGTGATCACCACGGCGCCGCTCGCCGCCGACGGGCCGGAGGCCGAGCCGGCGTGCCCGGCGCCGCCCTGCCGCGAGATGTGGGAGCGCGAGGGCACCACGCCGTGCCTGCGCGTGTGCCCGCTCTCCGACGGCGGCTGCCTGGACGGGCGGATCGCGAACGGGCGCGCCGAGCGCACCGGCTACGATGCCGCGCGCTGCAAGACGCGCGTGCACACGCACTGGATCCCCGGCTTCCAGAAGGTGCTGGAGGAAACACTCGACGAGCCGGACCGGGACAAGCGCAAGATGCTGCTCTACGGCGACTTCATGACGCGCACGCTGTGGGCGATCACCTACTCGTCGACGAACATTGCCCAGTGCTTCGAGTGCATGCGCGTATGCCCGGCCGCCCACGGGCTGAAGGAGATGCGGTGATGGGAGTCTTCTCGCTCGATCCCGAGGTCTACCGGCGCTACAAGGACGACGTGCTCGCGCTCTGCAACTCGTTCCAGAAGATCCACCAGCCGGGGCTGTCGGACAAGCAGATCGCCGAGCGGCTCGGTCTCGACGAGCGGACGGTCACGGAGATCCGCTGCGTCGCCGAGCGAGACTGCTATCCGCTCGACGAGTGGCAGCGGGCGATCGAGTTCAAGCGCAAGGCGGCGCTCGAGTGGGCGGCGCTGGCGCTCAAGCGCCCCGACCTCAAGCCGGAATGACGCTCTACTTCTTCGAGCGCATCACCGAGGACGACTTCATCGGACCGGTCATCGCCGCCGCCGGCGACGAGGACGAGGCGTGGCGCCTGCTCGCCCAGCGCGAGAAGCAGGAGGTGCCGGCCCTCAAGGATCTCGGCTGGCAGATCGCCCAGGATCTCGCCGCCCTGCCCGCGCGTCCCGCGATCGTCTACCCGAGCCACTATCGCCGCGCGATCCTCAGCTGACGCGTCAGCCCTCGTACTCGAACGAGACGTCCATCGTCACAGCGTCGTCAGGAACTCCCGCAGCACGCGGTTGAAGATCTCCGGCTGGTCGAGGTTCGACGAGTGGCCGGCGCCGGGGATCACGGCCAGGCGCGCGCCGGGGATCTTCTTGGCCATGTACTCGCTCGGCGCCACGAACGGCTGATCCTGATCGCCCACGATGATCAGCGTCGGCAGGCGAATTCCCGCGAGGCCGTCGATCACCTGCGAGCCGTCCTGGGCCAGCATCCCGCGGGCGGCGTGGGCCAGGCCCTGAGCGGAACGGTGCACCGCCTGCTGGGTCTCCTTGCTGCGGCGGGCCAGCGCGTCCAGCCCCTTGGCCTCGAGGTTCGTCGCCCGCTCCTGCGCGCGCTGGTTCCACTGCGCCCGCGCCTCGGCGTTGCGATAG
Source organism: Candidatus Methylomirabilota bacterium (assembly GCA_046734515.1). Classification (GTDB taxonomy): domain Bacteria; phylum Methylomirabilota; class Methylomirabilia; order Rokubacteriales; family CSP1-6; genus AR5. Next base: position 16,461 of record JBKPRI010000283.1, read on the forward strand.
CCGGGGCCGGAGTCGCAGATGACGAGCGCCTGGGTCATCTCGGGGTGCGCGAGCGCGAAGGCCAGCGAGACGTAGCCGCCCAGCGAGAGCCCGCCGATGATCGCGCGCTCGGCGCCCACGTGCTGCAGCAGCGCGCGCATGTCGGCCACCGTGAGGGCGGCGGAGTACTGCTTGGGGTCGGCGGGGCTGTCCGTCTGGCCGTGGCCGCGCATGTCCCACGACACCACGCGCCAGTCGGGAAACGCGCGGTGCTGCTCGTCCCACATGTGGCGCGTGGAGCCATAGCCGTGGCTCAGCAACAGCGTCGGCCCACTGCCGCTCACTTCGTAATCGATGTCGATGCCGTTGAGCCGCGCGCCCGCCATCCCGGGCCTCCCTGCCCGCGCTCTTGACAGGGCGCGCGGCGGCCTCTAGCCTCGCCCGCAACCGCATTCGACGCAAGCGGAGGATCCCGTGGATTTCGAGTACAGCCCCGAGCAGCAGACGTTCCGGAAGGAGTTCCGCGGCTGGCTCGCCGCCAACCTCCCGCGTGATCTCGTGGTCGACGATCCCGCCGACGACCGCGTGGCGCCCGACCGCGAGACCTTCGAGCGGCGCTGTGCGTGGCAGAAGACGATGCACAAGGCCGGCTGGGTCGGCATCGCGTGGCCCAAGGAGTACGGCGGCCGCGGCGCCTCGATCATCGAGCGCGTGATCTGGGACGAGGAGTACTCGGCCGCGCGGGCGCCGGTGCTGCCCGGCATGGGCCTGAACCTCGTGGGCCCGACGATCATCCACTGGGGCACCGAGGCGCAGAAGACCCAGTACCTGCCGCGCATCATCAACGCCGACGAAATCTGGGCCCAGGGCTTCTCCGAGCCCGGCGCGGGCTCCGACCTGGCCAGCCTGCGCACACGGGCGGAGGACAAGGGCGACCACTATCTCGTCAACGGCCAGAAGGTGTGGACCTCCGGCGCGCAGTACGCGGACTCGATCATCCTGCTGGTGCGCACGGACCCGAACGCGCCCAAGCACAATGGCATCTCCTGCCTGCTCGTCGACATGAAGTCGCCGGGCGTCCAGGTGCGGCCGCTGGTGCTGGCCACCGGGCACCATCACTTCAACGAGGTGTTCTTCACCGACGTGCAGGTGCCCAAGAGCCAGCTCCTGGGGCCGATCAACCAGGGCTGGAAGGTCTCGACCACCACGCTCATGTACGAGCGCCATTCCTCCGGCGCGCGCAACCCGATCGGCCAGGTGCGCGATCTCATCGCGGTGGCGCGGAGGCTGCCCGTCGACGGCGGGACGGCGTGGGACGATCCCAAGATCCGCCAGCGCCTCTCGCAGCTGCTCATCGACTGCGAGGCGATGAAGTACACGCGCTACCGCGCGCTCACCCGCCAGATCCGCGGCGAGGCGCCGGGGCCCGAGGGCTCGATTCTCAAGCTCTCGGGCTCCGAGCTGGGCGTGCGCATCGCCGACGCCGCCGGCGAGCTGCTGGGGATGCACGCGATCATCAACGTGTCCACCGAGCTGGTTCCCGACGCGCCGCGCTGGTTCAATCGCCTCGTGGCGGCGCGTCAGTACACGATCTCCGCCGGCACCAGCGAGATCCAGCGCAACATCCTGGGCGAGCGCGTGCTCGGGCTGCCGAAAGGGTAGTGCGCGCCTCCGCGCTCGGACTGCTCGCGGCAGCGTGCCTCGCCGCCGGCCCCGCGCACGCGGAGCCGCACCGCGTGGCCGGACTTGGACGCCTGAACGGCGCCGACATTCTGCTGCTGCCGGTCGACGTCAACTCCTACGAGCTCGCGCGCGGCGGCGCGAAGTCGGTGCGCGCCGAGCGCACGGAAAACGCCCGCGAGTGGGCGCAGCTCACGCTCGACCGGCTGCTCCCGGTCGGGCGTGTCACGCTCACGAAGTACATGCCGCCGTCGGACTCGGAGCGCAGCGAGCGCCACGGCGAGGTGCGCAACCTGTACGGAGTCGTGCGCAACGCGATCATCGGTCACCACTACAACGCGATCACCTATCTTCCCTCGGTTGGCGACCGGTTCGCGTGGAGCCTGGGCCCCGCTGCCGCCGTGCTCCGCGAAGACCATCCCGCCGCGCGCTACGCGCTGTTCGTCGAGATCCTCGAGCGCTACATGCTCGGCGGCGCAGTGGTCACCTGGGGTGAGCTCGGCAGCGACCGCCTGCTGGCCTCTGCGTCGATCGTCGATCTCGCCACCGGCGACGTCGTGTGGACGAACTTCGAGCGCGGCGGCAGCGTGGGCAGCGCCGACGAAACCGCCAGCGTGGTCACGCGGTTGCTGCGCGACCTCCCCTTCTGACGTGACCCCGGTCCTCTACCTGCTTGTTCTCCTCCTGCTGGCGGTCGCACTGCCCGCGTGCGGCCCCACTGGCGTGAAGCCGACGCCGACCGTGGACCTCGCGCCCGGCGAGCGGCCTGCCCGCGACAGCGACGAGGCCGGCGTCTGGATGCACGTGGATCAGCTCGAAGCACAGGTCAAGATCTCCCCGCTCCTCGTCAAGGCACCGGCGCTCGACACCTACGTCCGCGGTGTGGTGTGCCGGCTGGCCGGTCCGCAGTGCGACAGCCTGCGGGTCTACGTCGTCCGTCATGCCGAGGCGTACGCCGCGGCGGCGCCGAATGGGATGCTGCTCCTCGGCACCGGGATCCTCCTGCGGCTCGGCAGCGAGGCGCAGCTGGCATGCATTCTCGGCCACGAGATCGCGCACTATCGCCGCCGTCACTCCGCGCAGCGCTGGAGTCAGATCAAGTCGAAGGCCATCCCGAACTTCGGCGCTAACCTGATGCTCGAGATTCCCGGCCTCCTGGCGTTCTCGCGCGAGCAGGAGCGCGAGGCCGATCGGGTCGGCTTCGAGCTGACGGTCGCTGCCGGCTACGCGCCGCTGGAAGCCGTGCGCGCGTGGGAGCGATTCGTCGCCGAGCGGAGCGCGGGCAATGCCTCCGCAACCACGGCGCTGCGGAGCACGGCCCTGCAGAGCACGCATCCCCCCACGACCGAGCGCCTCGAGGCGCTGCGCACGCTTGCGACGCGCGCCGCGGCGGCGCCCGACCCGCGCATCGGCCGCGAGGACTACGCAGCGGTCGTGCGTCCGCTCCGGCATCAACTCCTGGCGGATGAGGTGGCGCGGCGGCAGTTCGCCGCCAGCGACACCGTCCTGCGCCGGCTACTCGAGGAGCCCGGAGGGCTCGGTGACGTATATTTCCACCTGGGCGAGATCCACCGCCTGCGTGGCGAGGGCGACGATCTGCAGAAGGCCGTCGCGGACTACCGGCAGGCGCTCGAGCACGACGATGCGCCGCCCGAGACGCATCGCAGCCTGGGCCTCGTGCAGCTGCGCCTCGGCGATCGGCCGGCCGCGCGTGACGCGCTCGCGCGCTACCTCGAGCGCCTGCCGCAGGCCCCGGATCGCGAGCTGATTCGGACGCAGATCTCGGAGCTCGAGCGCGCGCGATGAGCATCGGCGCCCGGGCCTGGCCCCTGATCATCCTGGCCCTGCTGGCACCCGCCTGCGCGTCGCTGCGCAGTTCCTACCGGGCGGTCTCGCCCGGGACGTACACGATCGGCAACACCTACACGGTGGAGCCACGCATCACGTGGTCGCGAACGTTCATGTACGGCCTCTTCGAGATGTGGACCGTCGACGGCATCGGCTTGGAGACGCTGCGCTTCTACACGGGCATCACCGACGGCCAGCCGATCATCCGCGGCGGCACCAACGAGGCGCAGCGGCCGCGCTTTCGGGTGGCGATGACGGCCGCCGAGATCAGCGACCTCGTGGCCACCAGCCTCTTCGGCAGCCAGTATCCGCCGCGCGACGTTCGGCCGGCGCCGTTCGGTGGCGCCGACGGTTTTCGCTTCGCGGTCGGCTACGCTGTGCCCGGCGGCGTGAAGCGGGAGGCGATCGTGACCGGCGCCGTCGTGGACAAGCGCCTACACGTGATCGCGTACGAGGGCACCGCGCTCCACCACTTCGCCAAGTACCGCGACGAGGCGGAGCACATCATGCAGTCGGTGCGGCTACGGCCGACGGCCTCGCGATAGCGTACTATCGGGCCCTGCGAGCATTCCCAAGGGAGGAACGCAATGGAGCGTGAACTCTGGCATCGGCGTGACGTCCTGAAAACCATGTCGCTGGCCGGCGCGGGCGCACTGGCCGGGTGTGCGACCGGAACAACCGCCACCACTCCCACGCAGGCCGGGCCCGTGAAGTTCTCGGCCGGCACCGAGACGCCGAAGTCAAAGGCCCCGGCCAACGCCGCGGACTGTCACCATCACATCTACAACGCGAAATTCCCGGTCGACCCGACCGCCACGCTGCGGCCGCCGGATGCGCTCGTCCCCGATTACCGCGCCCTGCAGCGGCGCATCGGCACCACCCGCAACGTGCTCGTGCAGCCGTCGACCTACGGCATCGACAACCGCGCGCACCTCGAGGCGCTGGCGGCGTTCGGGCCCACGGCGCGCATGGTCGCCGTGGTCAACGACAAGGTGTCGGACGACGAGCTCAAGCGCATGCACGCCGCCGGCGTGCGCGGCATCCGCTTCAACCTGGCCCAGGCCGGCGCCACCACGCCGGAGATGATGGAGCCGCTGTCCCGGCGCATCAACGACATGGGCTGGCACATCCAGATCAACGCGCCGGCGGCGAAGATCATGGAAGTCATGCCCATCCTCGAGACGAAGGTGGCCTCGCCGATCGTCTTCGACCACCTCGCGCACATCCCGCAGCCCGAGGGCGTCAATCACCCGCTCTTCGCCAAGGTGCGCGGGCTGATGGACAAGGGCCGCACGTGGATGAAGCTCTCGGGCGCGTACGCCGACACCAAGGTGGGCCCGCCGACCTATTCCGACTCCAGCGCCGTGGCGAGCGCCTACGCCAAGGCCTATCCGGAGCGCTGCGTGTGGGGCAGCGACTGGCCGCACCCGACCGAGCAGACGAAGGGCGTGCCGGACGACGCGGTGCTCTTCGACTTGCTGACCGCCTGGGTGCCCGACGAGAAGCTGCGCCACCGGATCCTCGTGGAGAACCCGGCCAAGCTCTACGACTTCAAGTCGTAAGCGCGGCTAGCGAAGCCCGTAGAGCTCGGCGACGTTGTCGTGCAGCACCAGCCGGCGCTCGGCGTCGGTAAGGTGGGCGGCGTGCTTGGCCAGCAATTCCTGCGAGTGCGGCCACGTGGAGTCGCTGTGCGGGAAGTCGTTGGCCCACAGCAGCCGGCGGATGTTGCAGAGGTCCTTCACCTGGAAGGCGCTCCAGTCGTCCTGGAACGTCGTGTAGACGTGCTCGCGAAAGTACTCGCTCGGCTTCTTGCTCAACGTGCCCGACGTCAGCCAGTAGCGGTGGCGGTCGTAGGCGTGATCCATGCGGTACATGAAGTGCGGCACCCAGCCGGCGTCGGCCTCGACGCAGACCAGCTTCAGCTTGGGGTGCCGCTCGAACACGCCGCCGAAGATGAACGTGCCGATGATGTCCTGGCAGCCGCGGATGATCCGCATGAACGCGTTCAGCTTGGGGCCGCGCGTCTTCAGATTGTCCTCGCTGCTGGTGAGGATGTGGAACGACAGCGGGAAGCCGAGGGCGACCGCTTCCTCGTAGAACGGGTCATAGATCGGATCGTGATAGTCGGCCGCCGCCGGATTGCCCGGCATCATCACGCCGCGTAGCCCGAGCTTCTTGATCGCGTGGAGGTCCGCGATGCCGGCCTCGACCGACCGCATCGCCGTCTGCCCGATGCCGAGCAGCCGGTCCGGATGCGGCGCGCAGTACTCGGCGATCCAGCCGTTGTAGGCGTCGAAGCAGGCCTGCTTGTACTCGAAGTCGGGATGGTTGCAGAGCATCATGCCGACGGTCGGGTAGAGGATCTCCGCGCTGACGCCGTCGCGCTCCTGGTCGGCCAGGCGCGCCTCGGGATCCCAGCCGCCGCGGTGCAGGTCCTCGAAGCGGGCGCCGAACATCGTGAGCTCCTCGGCCTTCTTGCCGGCGGCCGCGACGAGCCCCATGGGAATCGGCTTGTCGAGCCCGTCGATGACGAACATGTCCCCGCGCTCGGTGTCGCGCACCAGCCGCGGCGCCCGGTCCTTGAAGCGGCGGTCGATGCGATCGACGTAGGTGCCCGGCGCTTCGGTGATGTGCGAGTCGGCGGAGATGATCGCGGTCGTCATGGGTCCTCTCAGCAGTGCTTGCAGGGCGGGAAGTCCCTCGAGTACACGGGCTGCTTGAGGAACTCCTCCGGGTTGTACTTCCAGAACTGGCTCACGTGCGGGTACGTGTGGATGACCGTGTTCTGCAGCTTGCCGCCCACCCGCTCCACCTTGCGGATGTAGATGTTCTGCGTCGGATTGCCGTAGCTGTCCATCTCGACCGGGCCGCGCGGCGCATCGGTGATCTTCACCTGGCGCAGCGCCGCCATCAGCGCCGCGCGATCCTCCACCTTGCCGCCGATGGCCTTCACGGCCTCGTTGACGACGCGGGCGCCGGTATAGCAGTTCTCGCCGTAGAAGCCGGGCGTGCGCTGGTAGGCCTTCTCGTAGGCCGCGCGGAACTTCTGGTTGGCCGGCGTGTCGAGCGCCGCCGAGTAGTGGTGCGCGCTGATCACGCCGATCGACTCGTCGCCGAGCTGCGGCAGCACGTGCTCGTCGCTGTACGTGCCGTTGGCGATGAGCGGGATCTTGCCCTTGAGCCCGCTCTCCGCGTACTGCTTGGCGAAGAGCACCGTCCACCGCCCGAGGCCGTTGACGAACACGGCGTCGGCGTCCTTCTTGATCTGCCCGAGGTACGGCCCGTAGTCCTGCACGTTGAGCGGCACCCAGAGCTTCTGGATGATCTGCCCGCCGTTGTCCTCGAACGCCTTGTGGAAGCCGCCGACCGTCTCCCAGCCGAACGCGTAGTCGAGACCGACGGTGACGATCTTCTTGTAGCCGAGGGTCTTGGCCGCGTACTCACCGAACGGATGCATGTTGCCGCCGGCGGAGAACCCGGTGCGGATGAGCCACTTGGGCCGCTTCCGCTGCGTGAGGTCGTCGGCGGAGTTGATCGGGTAGATCGTGGGAATCCCCTGCTGCTCCACGTACGGCACCAGGGCGTAGGCCACGTTGGAGAGAATGACGCCGGCCACCATGTTGACCTTGTCGCTCTCGACGAGCTTGCGCGCCTTGGTCAGCGTGGTGGCGGGATTGCTCTCGTTGTCCTCGAGGACGACCTCGACCTTGCGCCCGGCCATCTGCCAGCCGGTCTCCTGCCAGTAGAGCTCGCACCCCGCGTACATGTCCTTGCCGGCCGCCGCGATGGGGCCGGACAGCGGAGAGAGGAAGCCGATCTTGATCGAGCCCTGCGCGGCCACCTCGGCCGTGAAGGTGACCGAGAGCAGGACCGCCAGCAATGCCAACCGTGTCGCGATGTGCATGGCCAGTGATCCTAGCAGCAACGCGCCCGGCGGACTACCGCGGCGCGGGCTGCTGCAGCAGGGCACGCGCGGCGTCGCGGACGTTGGACGCGGGGTCAGCCGCGGCAAGGGCTTCGAGCGTCTGCCGGGCGCGCGGATCACGGGCGACATCGGCGCCCAGATGGGCGAGCGCCTTCAGCCGTACCTCCGGCGACGAGTTGGCGCGCGCCAGCTTCACGAGCGGTTCGATCGGGATAGTGTGGTCGGTCTCCATGAGGTCCAGCACCCGCTGGAGCAGCGCGGGATCGGACTCATGCTCCAGCATCGCAACCGCCGTCTCGCGCAGGCGCTCCCGATCGCCGGTGGCCGCGAGGGCTTCGAGGGCCCGCCAGCGCACGGTGGGGTCCGGATTCTCCAGGGCATCGGTGCGCCACCGCGCGAGCGTGGCGGCGTCCGGCGGTTGATTGGCGGCGGGCGGCTGGTTGACGCCCGGTGCGAGGTTGGCATCCGGCGCGGCGTTGGCGGCCGGCGCCGGGCTGGAAGGCGGCGCGTTTCCAGGCGTCGACCTGACGCCGGCGGCCGGCTGGGGCGAGGGCGCGGGGCGCTTCTCGCTGGCGCCATAGACCCGCGCCTCGGCCAGCCGGCCGGGCGCGTAGACGAACACGATGTCGCGCCCGCGCAGCAGCAGCCGGAGCGCCTCTTCCACCGGTACCTCGTGGAGCTCGACGGTGACCGGTTCGTCAGGAGGCTTGGCCTGCGTGCGCTCGTCGAAGAGCACGCGAACGCCGGTGCGCTCCGCGATGGCCTCCAGGATGGCCGGCAGCGAGGCGTCGCTGGCCTCGAGCGAGAGCTTGCCGCCGCTCACCGTCAGCGCGAAGCCGGACGAGTCCGCGGCGCCCGCGACCCGTGTGACGACCACACCGGTGAGCACGAGCGCGACCACGAGCGCCATGGGCCGGATGGCCGCCATGGATCAACGCTACGTCCACGCCCGCGATTTTGCCACCGCTTGACAGCACCGGGACCCCCGTCTAGCCTCTGCCCGCCGAACCACAAGGAGACGATATGGAGATCGACCGCCCGCTGCCGAATCCGATGACGCCCGAGGCCAAGCCGTACTGGGAGGGGTTGAAGGCGCAGAAGCTGATGCTCCCCAAGTGCAACGCATGCGGCCACGTGTTCTGGTATCCGCGCGTGGCCTGCCCCAAGTGCCAGGCGCGCGACATCGGCTGGGTGCAGTCGAAGGGGCGCGGCACGCTGCACTCGTTCGAGATCGGACATCAGTCGTTCAACAAGGCGTTCAAGGTGGCGGTGCCCTACGTGCTGGCGATGGTAGAGCTGGCCGAGGGTCCACGGATGCTCTCGAACCTGATCAACATCGAGCCCGACCCGAAGAAGATCAAGTGCGACATGCCGGTGGAGGTCGTCTTCCAGAAGCTCACCGACGACGTCACGCTGCCGCTGTTCCAGCCGGCGGGACGGTGAGCGCCATGGCCAACCTGAAGGACCTCTCGAACGTGGCCTGCATCGTCGGCGTGGACGAGTCCGACGAGATGGGCACGCTGCCCCACAAGAGCCAGCTCTCGCTGCACGTCGAAGCTGTCACCAACGCCGTGCGCGACGCCGGCCTCAAGATGTCCGACGTGGACGGCATCTTCACCGCCGGTCAGCACTCCCCCGCCACCATCGGCGAGGCGCTGGGCATCACGCCGCGCTACGTGGACGGCACCACGGTGGGCGGCTGCTCCTTCATCATCATGGTCGGCCACGCGGTCGCCGCCCTGCACCACGGGCTCTGCGACGTCGCCGTCATCTCGCACGGCGAGTCGGGCCGCTCGCAGGTGGGCGTGAGCCCGCGGCGCGACACGGCCATCCCCGGCCAGTACGAGGCGCCCTACGGCTTCGGCCCGGCGCCGACAATGTTCGGGCTCATCACCGTGCGCCACATGCACCAGTACGGCACCACGCTCGAGCAGTGGGCGCAGGTGGCCGTCTCCACGCGCAAGTGGGCGGCGCTCAATCCCAAGGCGCTGCGCAAGGAGCCCATCACGGTCGACGACGTGCTGAAGGCGCGGCCGGTCGTGTGGCCGTTCACCGTGCTCAACATCTGTCTCGTCACCGACGCCGGCGGCGCCGTGGTGCTCACACGAGCGGACCGCGCCAAGGACTGCGCCAAGAAGCCGGTCTACGTGCGCGGCATGGGCGAGGGCACCGAGCACGTGAGCCTCACGCAGATGAAGGACCTCACCTTCAGCGAGGCCACGCGCATCTCGGGCGAGAAGTGCTTCCGCATGGCGGGCGTGGGGCCCAACGACTTCCAGCACATCATGCTCTACGACGCGTTCACGTCGGGGCCGCCGATCATGCTGGAGTCGCTCGGCATCGCCAAGCGCGGCGAAGGCGTGCGCTACTTCGAGGAGGGCCGCTCCACGCCGGGCGGCTCGCTGCCGATCAACACCAACGGCGGCGGGCTCTCGTACACCCACACCGGGATGTACGGGATCTTCCCGATCATCGAGGCGGCGCGCCAGCTCCGCGGCGAGTGCGGCGCGCGCCAGGTGCCCAATCTGAAGACGTCGCTCGTGAACGGCATGGGCGGAATGCTGTCGGCGGCGGGGACACTGGTGCTATCGAACGACAGCGCGAGGTAGCAGCTCGCTACGGGCGCCAGTGGTACTCGAGGTCGGGCTCGGACTCGGGCGGCGGGCTCAGGCCCGCCCGCACGACGACGAAGCCGTGCTTGGCGTAGAAGGCCTGGGCGCCGACGTTGATCTGGAAGGTGTACAGGCGCAGGCCCACCGGTGACAGTCTCCGCGCGTGCGCCAGCAGGATGGTCCCAAGACCGCGACGCTGGTGGTCGGGATCCACGTAGAGCTGGTCGATGAAATCGCCTGCCATGGCCATGAAGGCGGCCGGACGCCCGCCGACGTCGAGTACCCAGACGTCGTTCTTGACCAGGACGACCTCGCGGAAGAAGTCGCGATCCTCCTCCGCCGTGTGACCCTTGCGTGCCTGGAAGTCGGGAAGGGCCTGCAGCCGCGCCCGCCGCCACAGGTCGTTGACGGCGTCGAAGTCGTCCGGCCGGTAACTCCGGACGACTGCCACGCCTACAGCAGCGCCGCGATCGCGTCGGCCGCTTCGGTCGTGCTGGCCTTGCCGCCGAGATCGCGCGTCACCGTCTTGGCCTCCTCCACCACCTTCTCGATGGCGCTCACGATCGCCTTGGCCGCATCCGGGTGGCCCAGGTGATCGAGCATCATCGCGCCCGTCCAGATCTGCGCGACGGGGTTGGCGACGTTCTTGCCGGCGATGTCGGGCGCGGAGCCGTGCACGGGCTCGAACATCGACGGGTATTCCTTCTCGGGGTTGATGTTGCCGCCCGGCGCGATGCCGATGGAGCCGGCGATGGCGGGACCGAGGTCCGAGAGGATGTCGCCGAAGAGGTTGGAGCCCACCACGACGTCGAACCAGTCGGGGTGCTGCACGAAGTGCGCGGTGAGGATGTCGATGTGGTACTGCGCGGTCTTGATCGCCGGGTACTCCTTGCTCATGGCGGCGAAGCG
>JBKPRI010000284.1:0-10890 GCA_046734515.1 Candidatus Methylomirabilota bacterium
GCTGCGTGGAGTGTCACCGCTACCACGACAAGAGCAAGGAGCGCGACGCCGATGGGCCGTTCAAGGTCCCGGCGCTGCTCTCGGGAGTTGGCCGGAAACACTAATTCGGATAAGATGACCGCCACTGTGAGCTACCTCACCCGAACCCCCGGCGTGCTCGGTTGTGGCTTCATCACGCGTTCACTGCTCGCTGCCATCGTTGCCGTCGCCCTGCTGGCGCCGGCGCTCGTCTCCGCGCAGACAGAGCCGTTCCTCACCGCCCAGGACGTGATGGACATCACGCGGACGGCGGCGACCGCGATCAGCTCGACCAATATCATCGTGGCCGTCGTGGACCGGTCCGGCACCGTGCTCGGCGTCTACCTCGGGCCGACGGCCACCGCGGGCGACATCATCACGGGTGGCATCGTCTCCCAGCTCTACCAGGGCGGCGCCCCGGTGCTCGCCACCGATTACGCCGTGGGCCTGGCGCGCACCGGCGCGTTCTTCAGCAACAACAACGCCCCGCTGTCCTCGCGCACGGTGCGGTTCATCAGCGGCATTCATTTCCCGCCCGGTATCTTCAACAAGCCGCCGGCGGCCCTCTACGGCATCGAGAACACCAACCGCGGCTGCGACTTCGGCGTCGCCATCGCCGGCATCCCGCGCGCCACGTCGCTGAACGGCGGCGCGTGCGGCGGCGGCGGGGGCTTCGCGGGCTGCGGCACCGGCATCGTGACCGGCAAGGCGGACATCTTCGACAGCGATCCCGGGGCCGTGGACGGCGGCGGCGTGCCCGTGTTCAAGGGCGGCGTCCTCGTGGGCGGCGTCGGCGTCGCCGGCATCGGCATCCCGCACAGCGCCACCGAGTTCGCGGCGTTCACCGGCAGCATCCCGGGACCGGGCTTCGGGCCGCGGCCGGCCGCGCCCGGCGTCATCTACCTGGACGGCGTCGCACTGCCCTTCGTGCAGAACGTCCTGCGCCCACCGGGGTTCGGCCCCGGCGTGTTCGTGGCGAACTTCCTCGTCGCCCCGATCGACAGCCCCAACGGCGCCGCCGGCGTACCGCGCGGTTACCTGATCGCGCCCGTGACCAGCGGCGACGGCCGGCTGACCGCGCAGAACATCGGCACGGTGATCTCGCGCGGCATCGACGAGGCGCGCCGCACGCGCGCGGCGATCCGCCTGCCGCTGGGGACCACCACGCAGATGGTGTTCGCGGTGAGCGACCTCGCGGGCAACATCGTCGGCCTCTACCGCATGGAGGACGCGACGATCTTCTCGATCGACGTCGCGGTCGCCAAGGCGCGCAACGCCGTGTACTTCAGCAGCCCGACCCGCGATCCGCGCGACATCCCCGGCGTGCCGCTCGGGACCTCGGTCACCGCGCGCACGATCGGCTTCGGCGCGCAGCCGCTCTACCCGGCCGGCATCGACCAGACGCGGCCCGGCCCGTTCTTCGGCGACTTCGTCATGGACGTGGCGACGCCCTGCTCGCAGGGCTTCCAGGCGGCCAACGCCAACCAGAGCGGGATCGTGTTCTTCCCGGGCAGCATCGGACTCTACCGCGGCACCACGCTGATCGGCGGCATCGGGGTCAGCGGCGACGGCGTCGAACAGGACGACTTCGTCACGGCGGCGTCAGTGGCCCAGATCAACTGCCCGACGTGCGCGCCGAACTGGACCGCCCCGCCCTCGATCCGCGCCGATCGCGTGATCATCGGCGACGTTCACCTGCCCTACTTCAAGTTCCCGCGGAACCCAGAAGCACGCTGACCCGGAGGGGGACTTCGTCCCCCTTTTGGCGAAGGGGCTACGCCCCCTCGCGCTCCCCGGCCGGCGGTCGTCGCGTCGTCTTCGGCTCGGCTCCTCCCTGCCTCCCCCTAGACCATAGGATTGCGCCGGCAAAGCCGGCGCTCGAACGTGGACCAGTCGAATCGGCGGTTACTTGCCGAACCGCTTGAGGAGGTCGCGGATTCCTTTTTCGGCTTTGTCGGGGGTGATGAGGGAGCTGGGGGCGACGCGGATGGAGGGGGAGGAGGTCGTGCCGGTGACCTTGGCTTTGATCTCGCCACGGTTGTGGGTGACGGTCATGTCGAGGTTCAGGCGGCCGTTGCCCAGGCCGTAGTCACCGGCGATCAGGACCTTCATGACGCGGCTCGTGTAGAGCAGGTCCTTCGTCGTGGCCGTCCCGCTGGTGATCTGATAGGTCCCGGTGATCGAGTCGAACTCCAGCGGTGAGTTGAACGTCTCGGCCGGCACATCGGCGGAGAGCAGCGCCGAGATCGCGCCGCCCACGCGCACGACGCTGCCGATGAGCGCGATCGCCTGCGAGCCGACCACCTTGCCGCGCCCGACCTTCATCTGCCCGGGACCCGTGAGGGTGTTGAGCATGTCGGCGGCGTCGAAGGCGAGCCCGCCCGTGAGATCGAGCGGCCCGGTGATCGCGTAGCCCTGGCAGAGGTAGTCCACCAGCACCTTCTCGAGCGGCAGCGTCTTGATGCCGAGGTCCGCGAGCTGCACGTGCACGCCGCGACCGAGCGTCACCGTGAGCTGCGTGGTGACGGTGCCGTCGCCCAGCGCGGCGGTCAGCGGACGCGCGGTGAGCCGCTGCTCCTGCCACCCGACGTTCAGCTTCAGCGAGGGCACCGTGAGCGTCCGCTCTTTCGGCGGCGGGCAGCTCGGCTGCGTCTGGGTCACGGACAGCGGCGACATCTGCGCCTCGCCGGTGGCCGTCGGCGCGCCGACCGTGCCGCCCAGCGTCAGGACGGCCTTGAGGCTGCCGCCGATCTCCGGCGTCGGGCCCACGGCGCCGGCGGCGAGCGGCTTGACGTCCTTGCCCTCGACCGTCACCTTCCCGCGCAGCGCGGCTTCTGTGATGGGCTTGCCCGGAACGAGCCCCACCACGCCGTCGCTGATCTTGAGCGCCAGCGCGCCCGGCTGCACCTTGGCGTCGCCCTTGAACGCGAGCTGGCTGGCGCCACCCCTGACCGTGACGTCCACGCCGTCCAGCCGGTACTCCGACGCCGCACCACCCTTGCCGCGCGCGACGTAGGTGACGACGCCGCCGTCCACGCTCACCCGCGTGATCGCCAGCGCGCCGCCGGAGCCGCCGCCGGACGAGCGCCCGGTGTCGCTCGGCGGCCGCGCGGCCTTGGGGCCGCCGCCGGTGCCGAGCGTCGAGATGTTGAGCCGGCCGTCGGCTGCCTGGACCACCGTCACCACGGGCTTGTCGAGGACGATGTCACCCAGCTCCACACGCCCGGTGAGCAACGGCATCAGCTTGAGCCGGATGCGCCCCGTCTTGAGGCGGAGGAAGGGCGAGGTGCCGAACTTCGGGTCCTCCGCGACCTCGAGGTCGTGCAGCTCGACGGCCGGCAACGGCAGCACGCGGAGCGACACGGAGCTGAACTTCACCGGCCGCCCGAGCGTCTGGGTCGCGTTGTTGGCGATGTACGCCTGGATACGCGGGGTGTCGACCAGGTACGGCACCGCCGCCAGAGCGGCGATCGCCAGCACGACGATCGCCGCCACGACACCGAGGACCCACTTCATGGCACGAGGAGCACCTTGCCCGTCGTCTTGCGCCCCTCGAGCGCGCGGTGCGCCTCGGCAGCGTCTTTCAGGGGGAATTCGAATTCGGTCCGCAGCTTCAGCTTGCCGTCACGGATCCAGCCGAGCAGCTCGGTGGAGCGCTGCACCAGCTCGTCGCGCGAGGCGATGTAGGCGTTGAGGCTGGGGCGCGTGAGGAACAGCGAACCCTTGGCGCCGAGCTGCCCGACGTCGAAGGGCCCGATCGGCCCGCTCGACTGCCCGTAGAGCGCCAGCATGCCGCGCGGAGCCAGGCAGCTGAGGCTCTTGTCGAACGTGGTCTTGCCGACCGAGTCGTAGACCACCTGCAGGCCCTTGCCGTCGGTGAGGCGCTTCACCTCGGCCTCGAAGTCCTGCGAGGTGTAGAGGATCACCTCGTCGGCGCCGGCCTCGCGCGCGAGCTTGGCCTTCTCCTGCGTCGAGACCGTGCCGATCACGCGCGCTCCCCGCATCTTCGCGATCTGGCACAGCAGCAAGCCCACGCCGCCGGCGGCCGCATGGACCAAGCAGGTGTCGCCCTTCTTCAGCGGGTAGGTGCTGGCGGCCAGGTAGTGCGCGGTCATGCCCTGCAGCATCGCGGCGGCGCCCTGCTTGGTGCTGAGCCCCGCCGGCAGCTTCACGAGGCGCGCGGCCGGCACCGTCGCGTACTCCGCGTAGGCGCCGGGGATGCCGGTGTAGGCGACCTTGTCGCCCACCGCCACGTCGGTGACGTTCGGGCCGACGGCGCTGACCGTGCCGCCCGCCTCCATGCCGAGCGTCATCGGGTACTCGCCCTTGTAGGCGCCGGTGCGGAAGTAGACGTCGATGTAGTTCAGCCCGGCGGCGTCGACCTTGACGACTGCCTCGCCGACCTTGGGCGAGGGTTGCGGCGCGTCCTCGTACTTCAGCGCTTCGGGGCCGCCGGGAGCGTGAATGCGAACAGCTTTCATGCGAGATCCTCCTGCGTGGGGTGATGTGACGGCGTGCGGGCGGATTATACCCCTCGGAGCAGGGGCGGTCAGCGCATGCTGGCCAGGTCGATCGTGAAGCGGCTGACGTCGCGGCCGTCCGGGTCGGCGACCACCAGCGCCACCTTCGCGCGGCCCGTCAGGTCCTGGATGGGGAAGCCGTACACGCAGCGGGCCATGAAGGCTCCGTCGTCCTGGCGGACGGCCGTGCGCTCGTTCTGCACGAAGCTGGCCTTGATCTCACGCTCGCCCGCCACGAGCCGCGGCACGTAGAAGCGCGCGAAATCCTCGCCCTTGCCCTTGAGGTTCACCCACACGACCAGGCGATTGGCGTTCTCCTTGACGACACGGTCGACCTCGGCGGGCTTGAGCGAGTCGTTCTTGAACGCGGCGTGGCGCGCCGCCACCGTCAGGCGATGGAACGGCGTCAGCACGGTGGCGGTCTCGCCGCCGCCGTTGCTGACGCGCCACTCGCGGTCGAAGGTCTCGGTGCTGACGCTGCGCTCGCCGGTGCGGATGGCCGCGCGCTTGTCGGCGTCGGTCAGCGTGAACGACGCCGCCATCGCCTCGGTGCCGACGGCGAGCACCGCCAGGATCGACACCAGGAGCAGGCGGCGGGTCACTTCGCGGCGCCCACCACGACCCGGTTGAAGGTATCGGGCGCGAAGAACTTGCCGGCCACGCGCTGCACGTCGGCGGCGGTCACCTTCCCGATGCTGGCCTTGTACCGGTCCGCGTAGTCGAGGCCGAGCCCCTGCTCCTCGATGGCGACGATGAAGTCGGCCACCTTGGCCGTGGTGTCCAGCCGCAGCGGAAAGCTGCCGATCAGGTAATCCTTGGCCAGCTGCAGCTCGTCGTCCTTCACCGGCTCACGGGTCATCCGCGCCAGCTCTTCTTTCAGGATGTCGACGACCTTCGGCACCTCCGCGGTGCGCGTCTGCGCCGAGACGGCGAACGAGGCGCCGTAGCGCCCGGGCGAGACGTAGCTGTACACGGCGTAGGCCAGGCCGCCCTCGTCGCGCACCCGCCCGTAGAGCCGGGAGGCCGAGCCGCCGCCCAGCACGTAGGAGGCGACGGCCAGCGGGAAATAGTCCGGATCGACCTGGCGGATCGCCTGGCGGCCGAGCATGAGCGTGGCCTGCGTCAGCTCCTTGGTGATCGTCTCGCTCTTCGGCGCGCCGCCGGGCCGGGCGGGCGGCACGCTCGGCGCCGGCGTGCCGGGCTTGGCCCAGCCGCCGAAGCGCTTGAGCACCTCGCGGCGGGCCTCGTCCACCGTGACGTCGCCGACGACGGCCACGATCGTGGTGTCCGGGCGGGCGTGGCCACGGTAGAAGCCGACGACGTCGTCGCGCGTGAGCTTGCCCACCGACTCGATGGTGCCCTCCACCGGCACGCCGTACGGATGGTTGGGAAAGACGTCCCGCGCCAGGGCGCGGCCCGCGACGGTGTTGGGATCTTCCTCGGAGCGCTTGATCGCGGCCTGGATCTGCGCGACCTTGCGCTTCAGCTCCTCGGGCGGAAACGCGGGCGCCAGCACGACGTCGGCGAGCAGGTCCATTCCCAGCGTGAGATCGCGCTTGAGGACGGACAGCGACGCGGTGAGGCCGTCGCGGCCGGCGCCGGCTTCCAGGCTGCCGCCGACGAACTCGATGGCCTCGTCGATCTCCGGTCCCGTGCGCTTGGCAGCGCCGCGCGTGAGCAGCGCGCCGGTCAGGTTGGCGAGCCCCGCACGCTCGGACGGCTCGAAGGCGGCGCCGGCGCGCAAGAAGACGCGCGCGGCCACGATGGGCACCCCCGGCCGCTCGGCGACGAGGAGCACGATGCCGTTGGGCAGCACCTCGCGGTGGGCGATGGGCGCCGCGCTCGCCGCCGGCGGCGCCGGGACGAACGTGAGCGCGAGCGCGACGAGCAGCAGCCGGGCCAGCGGACGGGCGAGCCTCGTCATGGGCGTCATCACGATTTCGGCATCAGGATGCCGACGTTCTTTTTCTCCGGGGTGAAGTAGCGCTGGGCGACCCGCTGCAGGTCGGCGGCGCTGACTGCACGGACCTTGTCGAGGTACTGGTCCTTGAGCGCGAACCCGCCGACGAGCTCGAAGCGGGCCAGCAGGGCCGCGCGCTTGTGCACGGAGTCGTCCTGGAAGACGAAGCCGGCCTCGATCTGATTCTTGGCGCGCTTGAGCTCGTCGTCGCCGACGGGCTCCTTCTTGAGGCGCTCCATCTCGCCGAGCAGCTCCTTCTCGAGCGTCTCCGGCGTCTGTCCCGGCAGCGGCGTGGCGTAGAACCAGAAGAGGTTCGGGTCGAAGGAGAAGTAGGAATAGTCGCCGCCGGCCTCGAGCGCGAGCTGGCGCTCGTAGACCAGGTGGCGATAGAGCCGCGACGAGCGGCCGCCCGACAGCACGACCGACAGCACGTCGAGCGCGGCAGCGTCGGGCGACTGCTGATTGGGCACCGGGTAGCCGATGTACACGATCGGCAGCTCGGCGGGCCGCTGCACGAGGAGCCGCCGCTCGCCGTTCTGCTCGGGCTCGACGGCCAGCACCTTGGGCGGCTCGGGGCCGCGCGGGATCGGGCCGAACACCTGCTTGATCTTCGCCAGCACCGCCTCGGCCTTGAAGTCGCCAGCCGCGACCAGCAGCGCGTTGTCGGGCGCGTAGTAGGTCTTGTAGAAGGCCTGGATCTCCTCGCGCGTGATGCGCTTGAGATCGACGGCCCAGCCCACGATCGGCTGCCCGTAGGGATGGGCCCGGAAGGCGAGCGCGCTCACCTCTTCGCCCAGGGCGCCGCCGGGATCGTCCTCGGTGCGCGTGCGCCGCTCCTCGGTCACCACCTCGCGCTCGGAGTCGACGATCTTGGGATCGAGCGTGAGGTTGTGCATGCGGTCGGCCTCGAGCGCCAGCATGAGGTCGAGACGGTCGGCGGCGATGTCCACGTAGTACGAGGTGACGTCCTGGGAGGTGAACGCGTTGTCCTGTCCGCCGTTGCGCTCGACGATGCGCGCATAGGCGCCGGGCGGGTTGGTCGGCGTGCCCCGGAACATCAGGTGCTCGAGGAAGTGCGCGATGCCGGTGGCGCCGCGCGCCTCGTTGCGCGAGCCCACGCGGTACCAGAGCTGGAGCGACACGATGGGGCTGCGATGGTCCTCCAGCAGGAGCACGCGCAGGCCGTTGTCGAGCGTGACGGCCAGCACGGGCGCCGGCGCCTCGGCCGCGGTGCCCGAGGCGGCGACGGCCAGGGTCACGGCAAGGAGCGCGAGGGACAGCCAGCGACGCATGACGTCGATTATAGCCCCCGGGACTTGGCAAGCCCGGCCGGACGGGTTTACCTTGATCAGGCCCCCGCGCCCATGCCCAAGCCCGAGCACGAGTTCTTCCGCCCCGACGCGCTTCCGTGGGAGCCGGTCACCGGCTCCGCCACCGGCGGCGCCGGCGGTCCGGGCGTGCACGAGAAGATCCTGAGCCGCGATCCCGCGACCGGCGACGTCACGCGCCTGCTGCGCTTCGCCGCCGGCGTGGAGACCACCGGGACGATCACCCACGACTTCTGGGAAGAGGTCTGGATCCTGGAGGGGGAGCTGATCGACCTGGGCAAGGGGCAGACGTTCACGGCAGGCATGTACGCGTGCCGGCCGCCCGGCATGGTGCACGGGCCCTACCGCGTCCCCCGCGGGTGCCTGACCTTCGAGATCCGTTACACGAGATAACTCCAGGCTCACGACACAGGAGAGGCGATGGCCAAGCTGAAGTTCGGCGCGTGGATCCCGACGTACGCGTGGGCGGACCGCAGCGGCGGCGCCAAGAACGTTCGCAACATCCGCGAGTCCATCGAGCGGTGCGAGAAGCACGGCATCGACGTCTGGGTGATCGATCACCTGCTCTCGGCCCCCGGCCTCTACGGCAACGCCTGGCTGGAGCCGCTCGAGACGCTGGCCTACGCGGCCGCGCTGACCGACACAGTCAAGATCGCCACCGGCATCCTGGTGCTGCCGGTGCGCCACCCGGTGGTGCTGGCCAAGGAGATCTCGACGCTGTGCCATATGTCGAACAACCGCTTCGTGTTCGGTGTGGGTCCCGGGTGGTACACGCGCGAGTTCGAGGTGACGGGCTCCCGCATCGAGGAGCGCGGGCGGCGTACCGACGAGATCATCGAGGCGGTCACGCTCCTGCTGTCCAAGCCGAACGTGACCTACAGCGGACGCTACTACTCGTTCAAAGATGTCACAATCGATCCCCGGCCCCCGAAGCTGCCGGAGATCTGGGTGTCGGGGGGCTCGCGGATTCCCGATCCCAACGAGCACGACGTACCGGTCATCGCCAGGACGGTGATGGATCGCATCGTGAAGGCCGGCAACTGGCTCTCCCGCTGCTCGGGCAAGCAGGAGTGGGTCAAGCGTGACTGGGTGCAGCTGCAGGATCATGCCCGCCGGCTCGGCAAGGATCCGCGCAAGATCACCTTCGGCCACTGCAACTTCATCCACCTGGTCGAGGAGAAGAGCCACGAGCGTGCGCTCGCGAAGTCGAAGGCGCCGTTCCTGCGGGCCATGGGCCGCCACCGTTCCTACGAGCACCTGCAGGAGTGCTACATGATCGGCAGCATCGATCGCATCAACGCGCGCATCCAGGACCTGGTGGCCTCCGGCCTGAAGTATCTCGTGCTGGGCCCCGTCACCGACGACCCCAAGCAGATCGACCTCCTGGCCAAGCGCGTGATGCCCGCGTTCCGGTAGGAAAGAAACGCTGCGAGGTGAACAGCGCACGATCGACCGCGGGGGTTCGAAAGCAAACGACAGCCCACGCCGGTCCCCGTTGGGGGGATCTAAGGGGGGAGCGGCGGTCGCTCTCCCCTTTCAAAAAATTCATGACGGGGCGCCGCGTCCCGTTCTTTCGTATCATCAGCCCGTGATGCGCGCCTGGGTGCTGGTCCTCGCCGTCGTGCTCGTGCCGGGTCTGGCCGGCGCGCAGCCCTGCACCGAGTCGCTCACGACGCTGTTCGAGCGGGTCTCGCCGGCGGTGGTGTCGATCCAGGCGATGAAGATCAACAAGAATCGCCCGCAGAAGCGGTTCGAGACGATCGTGGGCTCGGGGCTCATCATCGACCGCGCCGGCGAGATCCTCACCAACGCCCACGTGGTGGACGGTGCGGCGTCCATGTCGGTCACGCTCGACAACGGCACCAAGGTCATCGCCCGCCTGGTAGGCCTCGACCCCGTGCTCGACGTGGCCCTGATTCGCGTGGATGCCTCGTCGCCTCTGCCCGTGGCCCAGCTCGGCGACTCGTCCACGGTGAAGGTCGGCGACGAGGTGGTGGCGATCGGCAATCCACTGGGGCTCGACCAGACGATGACCCGCGGGATCGTCAGCGGGCTCAATCGCACGCTGCCCGGCATTTCGGACGAGCCCATGGTGCAGACGGACGCGCCGATCAACCCCGGCAACTCCGGCGGGCCGCTGGTGGACCGCTGCGGGCGGATCATCGGCATCAACACGCTGATCTCCGAGGACGCGCAGTCGATCGGCTTCGCCATTCCCATCAACGCGGCCCGCGCGGTGCTGCGCGACCTGCGCGAGGCCGGGCGCGTCACGCGACCGTGGCTCGGCATGCAGGGCCGCGCGATCGAGCCCGGGCTGGCCAACGTCGTGAAGATGCCGCTGACGGCGGGCTACCTGGTGGAGATCGTCTACGACGGCAGCCCGGCCGAGCAGGCGGGCGTACGCGGCGGCACGCTGGCGGTCGTCGTGCAGGGCGACGAGTATCTGCTGGGCGGGGACATCGTGACGGCCATCCAGGGCACGCCGGTGCGAACGCACCAGGACTACATCAGCAAGGTGAAGACGCTCAAGCCGGGCCAGCGCGTGAGGGTGACGCTGATGCGCGAAGGGCACTCGCGCGAGGTCACGCTCACCGTCGGCGAGCGTCCGCGCCTGCCCTCCGATCTCGGCGACTAGCGCAGGCGCGCCGTGCGCTCGAGCTCGTCGGCGTCCAGGACGCGCTCCTCGCCGTCCATCGACTGCACGACATAGGCGGGACCGGTCGAGCCGTCCGCGAAGGCGTGGGTCTTCTCGACGCGGACGACCACGCCGAGCAACCCATCGTCTGCCATCCGCGTCAGCCAGTCACCCGGCTTGAAGAAGAACAGCCACTCGGTGCGCCCGCGTGAGCGTGACGGCGCGTTTGTCGCGCTCGCCGCCGGCAGGGGCGGCGCGACGGAGGGCGTGGGCACGGACTCCGCCGGCGGCGCCGGCACGAACGGCGGCGAGGGCGACGGCGACGGCGGCCGCGTGACGTAGACGGCCGTCACGCCGGCCGCGGTCAGCGCGAACAGGACGACGAGCGTCGCCACCAGCCCACGGCGCCGCCGGCGCACGGCCTGCCGC
>JBKPRI010000285.1:0-16190 GCA_046734515.1 Candidatus Methylomirabilota bacterium
GCTCGTGCAGGCATTCAATCAGAACGAGAAGCTCGTCAACGCGCTCTACGAGGCGCGCGAGCAGATCACCGCGCTGAAGGAAGAAGTCGACAAGCTCTGCGCGCCGCCTTCGACGTACGGCGTGTACCTCTCGCCGAACGAGGACGGCACCGTCAACATCCTCTCGCAGGGTCGCAAGGTGAAGGTCAACCTGCATCCTTCGATCAAGGTCGAGACGCTGAAGCCCGGGCAGGAGCTCATCCTCAACGAGGGCCTCAACGTCGTGGAGGCAGCCGGCTACGAGATCCAGGGCGACGTCGTGATCCTGAAGGAGCAGCTCGACGAGGAGCGCGCGATCGTCACACTGCGCGCGGACGAGGACAAGGTCGGCATCATCGCCGATCCCCTGCGTCTGCATCGCCTGAAGACCGGCGATCACCTGCTCATGGATTCGAAGTCCGGCTATCTGCTCGAGAAGCTGCCGAAGAGCGAAGTCGAGGACCTGGCGCTCGAGGAAGTGCCGGACATCGGCTACGACGATATCGGCGGGCTCGGCACCCAGCTCGAGACCATCAAGGACGCCGTCGAGCTGCCGTACCTGTACGCCGACTACTACAAGGAGCACAAGCTCACGCCGCCCAAGGGCGTGCTGCTCTATGGGCCTCCCGGCTGCGGCAAGACCATGATCGCCAAGGCGGTGGCCAACAACCTCGCCGAGAAGATCTCCGAGAAGCGCGGGGAGAAGATCAAGGGTTTCTTCCTCAACATCAAGGGCCCCGAGCTGCTCAACAAGTACGTGGGCGAGACCGAGCGCAAGATCCGCGAGATCTTCGTGAAGGCCAAGGAGAAGGCCAACGAGGATGTGCCGGTCGTGGTGTTCTTCGACGAGATGGACGCGCTGTTCCGCACGCGGGGCACCGGCATCTCGTCCGACGTCGAGACCACGATCGTGCCGCAGCTGCTCGCCGAGATCGACGGCGTGGAAGGGCTCAAGAACGTCATCGTCATCGGCGCCAGCAACCGGCAGGACCTGATCGACCCGGCCATCCTGCGGCCGGGCCGCCTGGACGTGAAGATCAAGATCGAGCGGCCCGATCAGTCGGCTGCCGCGGAGATCTTCCGCAAGTACCTCACGACCGAGATCCCGATCGCCGAGTCGGAGAAGAAGCAGCACCGCGGCGACACCGGGGCCGCCATCGAGGCGATGATCGCCACCGCCATCGAGGGCATGTACGCGCTCAGCGAGGAGAACCGCTTCCTCGAGGTCACCTACGCCAACGGCGACAAGGAGGTCCTGTACTTCAAGGACTTCTCGTCGGGGGCGATGATCGAGTCGGTCGTCCGGCGCGCCAAGAAGCTGGCGCTCAAGCGCTACATCGGCCACGGCGAGAAGGGCATCACCACCGATGACCTGCTCACCGCGGTCCGCGAGGAGTTCAAGGAGAACGAGGATCTGCCGAATACCACCAACCCCGACGACTGGGCGAAGATCGCCGGCAAAAAGGGCGAGCGCATCGTCTACGTCAAGCCGCTCATGGGCGAGACGAAGGAGAAGCAGCGCAGCGTCGAGCGGGTCGTGAATACGGGCCAGTACCTGTAGGAATGGGGGGCGTCGAAGGCCCCGCCTACCTCTATTAGAGAATGGGGGGGCGTCGGACGCCCCCCCATTTCCCCCCGGCCCGCCGAGCGGCCGGGGTTCTTTTTCACGGGGCGTTTTTCGAAGGGGACCGCATGGCCATCCCGAAAGTCATGGGCATCGAAACCGAGTACGGGATCCAGGTCAAGAACCAGCCGGATTTCAATCCGATCCTGTCCTCGCTGCTGCTCATCAACTCGTACGAGACGTACCGCTCGTCGCGGGTGCGGTGGGACTATGAGGCGGAGAGCCCGCTGCGGGACGCCCGCGGCTTCGAGTACATGGAGGAAAAGGAGGGCACCTCCAAGGAAGAGTCGCGCCTGATCAACCTGATCCTGTCCAACGGCGCGCGCTTCTACGTGGACCACGCCCATCCGGAGTACTCGAGCCCGGAGACGACGAACCCCCGCGACACGGTCATCTGGGACCGCGCGGGCGAGCGGATCCTGAATCTCTCGCGCCAGCGCGCGGAGGCGGTGTCGCCGCCCGAGCAGCGCATCATCATTCTCAAGAACAACACGGACAACAAGGGCAACTCGTACGGCACCCACGAGAACTACCTCATGGACCGCAAGGTGCCGTTCGCCCGCATCGTGCAGCACATGATGCCGTTCTTCGTGACGCGCCAGATCTACACCGGCGCCGGCAAGGTCGGCTACGAGAACAACGCCGAGCCGTGCGACTACCAGATCTCCCAGCGCGCGGACTTCCTGGAGACCGAGGTCGGGCTGGAGACGATGCACTCCCGGCCGATCGTCAACACCCGCGACGAGCCGCACGCCGATCCGGAGAAGTACCGCCGGCTGCACGTCATCGTGGGCGACGCCAACATGGCCGAGATCTCCGCCTATCTGAAGGTCGGCACCATGGCGCTCGTGCTGAGCATGGTGGAGGACGACTACATCTCGAGCGACCTGTCGATCGACGGCCCCGTCGGCGCCTTCCGCAAGGTCTCCCGCGACCTGACCTGTCGCGAGACCATCCGGCTCAAGGACGGGCGCACGATCAGCGCGGTCGACCACCAGCGCGAGTTCCTGGCCCTGGCCCAGCGGTACTTCCGCGATCACGAGCACGAGCCCTGGGTGCGCGACGTCATGGTCAAGTGGGAGCAGACGCTCGACCGGCTGGCCGAGGATCCCATGCAGCTCGGGCGCGAGCTGGACTGGGTCATCAAGCACCAGCTCATCGAGAACTACGTCGCCAAGCACAGCCTCGAGTGGGACGACCACCGCGTGCAGATGATCGATCTGCAGTACCACGACATCCGGCCTGGCAAGGGTCTCTACTACAAGCTGGAAGAGTCGGACGCCGTCGACCGGCTGTGCACCGACGACGAGATCTCCAAGGCCATCTACGACCCGCCCAAGGACACCCGCGCCTACTTCCGTGGGATGTGCCTGCAGCGCTATGCCGACGAGATCGTGTCGGCGTCGTGGGACTCGGTGATCTTCGATCTCAAGGAAGGCCCGCTCAAGAAGATCTTCATGCTGGAGCCGCTGCGCGGCACCGAGGCGCACGTCCGCCAGCTCTTGACCGAATCCCCGACCGCCGCCGATCTCCTGCGCAACATCGCCCGGCCGTCCTACGGCATGTGAGCGCACCTCGAGGGCTGAGACCACGATGAACGACCAGCGCTGGCAGCACCTGTTCAACGACTACGCCAACTCGAGCTTCGTCGATGCGCTGCGGCGCCAGTCCCCGGATCTGTTGCCGGGGGCGGGACCGCAGCCGGAGACGCCGGGGCTCGCCGCCGTCCCCCACGGCACCACCGTGCTGGCCATCCGGTACCGCGACGGCGTCATCATGGCCGGCGACCGGCAGGCCACGGCCGGCTACCAGGTGGCCAGCCGCCGCATCGAGAAGATCTTCAAGTCGGACGACCTCTCGGGCGTGGGGATCGCCGGCGCCGCCGGACCGGCCATGGAGATGGCCAAGCTCTTCCAGACCGAGCTCGAGCACTACGAGAAGGTCGAGGGCGACAACCTCTCGCTGGAGGGCAAGGCCAACAAGCTGGGCCAGATGATCCGCATGAACCTGCAGGCCGCCATGATGGGTCTGGCGGTGGTGCCGATCTTCGCCGGCTTCGACGAGAAGGCCGGCGTGGGCCGCCTGTTCAAGTACGACATCACCGGGGGCCGCTACGAGGAGAAGGACTACGACTCGCAGGGCTCCGGCTCCAAGGACGCGCGCGACGCGCTCAAGAAGCTGTGGAAGCGCGACATGACCCGCGAGGAGGCGCTGCGCTGCGCGCTGGAGTCGCTCATCGACGCCGGCGACGAGGACGTCGGCACCGGCAGCCCTGACTTCGTGCGCGGGATCTTTCCGACCGTGAAGACCATCACTCGCTCGGGCTTCGGCGACGTCGGCGACGACGAGGTGCGCCGCGTCTGCGAGGCCATCCTGGCCGAGCGGTCCAAGACCGAGCGCGGAGGCTGATCGCCATGCCACTGCCCTACTACGTCAGCCCCGAGCAGATGATGAAGGACAAGGCCGAGTATGCCCGCAAGGGCATCGCGCGCGGCCGGTCCATCGTGACCCTGGAGTACCGCGACGGCATCCTGCTGGTCGCCGAGAATCCCTCGTCCCTGCTGCACAAGGTCTCGGAGATCTACGACCGCATCGCGTTCGCCGGCGTGGGCAAGTACAACGAGTTCGAGAATCTGCGGATCGCCGGCATCCGGCACGCCGACGTGAAAGGCTACTCGTACAGCCGCGGCGACGTCACCGCCAAGGCCCTGGCCAACGCGTACTCGCAGGCGCTGGGCAACATCTTCACGCAGGACATCAAGCCGTTCGAAGTGGAGGTCCTGGTGGCCGAGGTGGGCGACGCCAACGGCGCCAAGAACGAGATCTACCACATCCTCTACGACGGCACGATCGAGGACGAGAAGAACTACGCGGCCATGGGCGGCCAGGCCGACGAGATCCGGCGCTTCCTCAAGGACCACTACCAGGCCAACGCCGGCCTCGATGACTCGCTACAGCTCGGGGTGCGCGCGCTGTCGGTCACCCAGAACAAGACGCTGAGCGAGCGCGACCTCGAGGTGGCGGTCCTGGACCGCACCAAGGAGCGCCGCAAGTTCCGGCGCATCCCGCCGGAGGCGCTGACCCAGTTGCTCGGCACGGCGAAGTAGACCGTGCTACGCTAGGCGCTGCATGAAGCGCCGGATCTTCGGGCTCGAGAACGAGTACGGCCTTACCTGCACGCTCAACGGCCAGCGCCGCCTGTCGCCGGACAACGTCGCGCGCTATCTGTTCGAGAAGGTCATCCCGGGCGCCCGCAACGCCAACGTCTTCCTGGAGAACGGGGCCCGCCTCTACCTGGACACCGGTTTCCACCCGGAGTACGCCACCCCGGAGTGCGACGACGTGGCGGAGCTGGTCATCCATGACAAGGCCGGCGAGCGCATCGTCGAGGACCTCCTGCATCAGGCCGAGAAGCGGCTGCGCGAAGACGGGATCTCCGGCAACATCCTGCTCTTCAAGAACAATACGGACTCGGCCGGCAACTCCTACGGCTGCCACGAGAACTACCTGGTCAGCCGCGATGTCAGCTTCCAGCGGCTCGCCGAGGCCCTGATCCCCTTCTTCGTCACCCGGCAGATCTTCGCCGGGGCCGGCAAGGTGCTGCAGACCCCGCGCGGCTTCCATTACTGCCTGAGCCAGCGCGCCCAGCACATCTGCCAGGAGATCTCGGGGGCCACGACCTCCTCGCGCTCCATCATCAACACGCGCGACGAGCCTCACGCCGACGCCGAGCGCTATCGCCGCCTGCACGTCATCGTGGGCGACTCCAACATGTCCGAGGTGGCCACCTTCCTGAAGATCGGCACCACCGCGGTGGTGCTGGACATGATCGAGGACGGCTTCTTCGACCGGGACTACTCGCTGCAGTCCCCGGTCCAGGCCATCCGCGACATCTCCCACGATCCGACGCTGAAGGAGACCATCAAGCTCAAGGACGGCCGCTCGATCTCGGCGCTCCAGCTCCAGCAGGAGTACCTGGAGTACGCGATCCGCTACGTCAACACGGTCGCCACCGACGACGAGAGCCGCCACGTGGTCGAGCGGTGGACGGACATCATCGAGAAGCTGGCCACCGATCCCATGCAGCTCGAGCGCGAGCTCGACTGGGTGATCAAGCGCCAGTGGATCGAGAGCTACATGACGCGCAATCGCCTGTCGTGGCGCGATCCCAAGATCTCGCTGATGGACCTGCAGTACCACGACATCCGCCCGGACCGCGGCGTGTACTACAAGCTGGCCGCCAAGGACATGGTCGACCGCATCACCGACGACGAGACCATCGAGCGCGCCAAGCACGAGCCGCCGCAGACCACGCGCGCCCGCCTGCGCGGCGAGTTCATCCGCCAGGCGAACCTGAAGGGCAAGGACTACCGCGTGGACTGGGTCTACCTCAAGCTCAACGACCCCGAGCGCGAGACCATCCTCTGCAAGGACCCGTTCCAGTCCCACGACGAACGGGTCGAGCGCCTGATCCGCTCCTTCTGATCGCCGCGCTGCACGCGCCCCGAGGCGCGCGGCGCTCCCGTTCCCCATCCTCGTCGTCAGCCTGATCTTGCGCCGCTGCGCGCCCAGCGCGTCGCCGTCACGCGGCCGCCGTCCAGCCCTCCCGCCCCTCGCGTCCACGCGCTGCGCAAAACGCTACCGGTCGTCGCGGCCCGGATTGTTGACTCCCATTCGGGGGCGCTGCTACATCTGGTATCCCCGGTCAACTCCGGGTGTTGGTGCCTCTCGAGATGGATCGTGGGCCGTTCGATTGAGAAGGAGGCTTCGATGCTCGGACGCAAGGAACCACAGAGGGCCGTGATGCCCCAGGTCGTCACCAACGGGCACGCGGCCGCGCCCATCACGCTCCTCACGGTGAGCGGAGAGACCGCGAAGTTCGAGGGCAAGTTCGAGGTAGCCGACTCGATCCAGATCGAGTGCGAGATCGGCGGCGAGCTGCGCGTGGGCGGCAAGCTGGTCATCGGCGAGAAGGGCGTCGTCAACGCCAACGTCGAGACCGTGGACGCCTTCATCATGGGCCACTACGACGGCAACATGACCGCCACCGGCAACGTCGAGATCGCGGCCACCGGGCGCGTCAGCGGCAACATCAAGACCGACTCGCTGGTCATCTCCAAGGGCGGCTTCTTCAACGGCAACGTCAGCAAGATCCACGAGGACGTGAACGGCAGCAACCAGCGTCCGGTCTATCTCGTCGACGACAAGCGCGCCGGTCAGACGGTCCAGAAGTGAACCCAACACCGAGGCCCTGCTGATGCTCTGGAAGAAGCACGGTAAGCCCGCCGCCGCCGCCCCCAAGGGGAGCGATCTCAGCGCGTACATCGACGAGGCGTCCGAGATCGAAGGGAAATACACGTTCGCCGGCACCGTCATGCTGAACGGGAAGTTCACCGGCGAGATCTCCTCCAACGACACGCTCATCATCGGTGACAAGGGCGTCATCAACGCCACCGTGCGCGCGGGCGTGGTGCTGGTGAACGGTGAGATCACCGGCAACATCCTGGCCACGGAGCGCGTCGAGCTGCGCGGCACCGCCCGCGTGTTCGGCGACGTCGAGGCTCCGGTGATCGTGGTCGACGAAGGCGTCCTCTTCGACGGGCACTGCCGCATGACGAAGGGCCGCCCCGGCGAGCCCGCCATCGTCACGGCGCCATCGCGCGATCTCTCGGTCGTCTCGCTCAAGCGTTAGCCTGCCGGGGCGGCCGTCCGCGCCCCCGCTTCCGCCGCGCCAGCTCACCCACCCGGCCGCGGAGCCGCGGCCGGTCGGGGTCGCTCAGATCCAGCTCGTCCCAGCCGATCGTGTAGCGCGCGGACGGCGGGTAGAGCCGCGTGCCGAGCAGCGCGCGCAGCACGGGACCGAGCGAGAGTCGCTCGATCAGACCGGCGGTGCCCAGCACGTATTCGGCGACCAGCAGGTCGCCGCCCCGCCGTCGCGCATGCACCTCCTCCACGCGACCGGCATGGCGCCCGTCGGCGTCCTGCACCGGCCGGCCGAGGAGGCGCTCGAGGGCGACTTCCCACGCCATTCAGCCGCCGCCGCCGGGCAGGCGCGCGATGACGCGCTCGCTCAGCCAGCGCTCCAGCGACCACAGCGGCGTGGCCGCGGCATCGATGTCGAGACGGATCTCCTTGCGGCCGAGCGCGCGCACCTGCGACCACGGCACGCGATAGGCGTGCGGCGCCGCGGGTCCGAGCCGCCGGGACCAGCCGGCGAGCCAGTGCGCCAGCCGCGGGTGCACCCGCCGCGCGAGCGTGAGCGCCCCGATCTCGAGGCCGACCACGCGCGGAGGCCCGCCGTCACCGACCAGCAGCACGATGCCGTCGGCCTTGCCGCAGGGCCGCCCCCGGCGATCCACGAGCTGGGAGTCGAGCACATCGTGCGCGAGCCGGACCATCAGCCTCCTCCGATCAGCTGCAACGGGAAGGACACCACCGCCAGCACGCAGGCGAGCGCGATGACGGCCACCACCACCGCGTTGCCGAGCCAGCCGTTGGGGTGCCGGCCGACGTACGTCGGATCGTTCATCAGCACGAGGAATGGCAGCGTGGCCACCGGCAGCGTGGCCGCGCTCAACACCATCGACACATTCACGAGCTTCAGCGGATCGATGCCGAGGCCGACCGGCACCGTGGCCACCGCCAGCGCCGCCGTGTAGGTCGCCGCGAAGCGCGCGGCGTCGCGCGGCTTGACGTTCTCGCCCCAATTCCAGCCGAGGCCCTGAGCGAGCAGATACGCGACGGCCAGCGTGATCTCCAGCACCGCGCCCAGACACGCGATGCCGAGGGAGGCGACGAAGAGCCAGACGCCCCAGCGACCGAAGGGCTCGGTCAGCAGCGGAATCATCTGGTCGTAGCGCTCGATGTGCACCCTGCGGGGCAGCAGGACGAGCGCCGCGACGACCAGCACGGCGCCCGCCAGCACGCCGCCGAAGCTCATGCCGACGCCGGCCACGAGGCGGTTCGTCCCCAGGTGGCTTTCGTCCCAGCGGTCCTCGATCGCGCCCGACGAGTAGAAGTAGAAAAGGTACGGCGTCAGGGACGCGCCGAGGATGCTCACGGCAAGGAGCCAGTAGCGGCCGGCGTCGTGCTCGGGCAGGCGTGGCACCAGCCCGGCCGCGACCTCGGCCAGCGGTGCATGCAGCCGGAAGACGGCCACCAGGAAGGCCACCGTGACGAGGCCCAGCAGCGACACGCCCTGCTCGATTAACCCGAACGACCCGCGCCAAAGCAGCAGCCACACACCGACCATCACGGGCAGCGCCCACCACGGAAACGCCACGCCCGTGGCGAGCTGCAGTGCCACGCACACACCGCCCAGCTCGGCGCCGAGCGTCAGCAGGCTCACCAGCGTGACGGTGCACAGCGGCACCAGGAAGAAATTGAAGCCGAAGCGCTCGCGCATCGCGCTGGCGATGGTGTGATGGCTGACCGCGGCCAGCCGCCCGGACATCTCCACGAGCACGATCGCGCACAGGGTGCCGAGCGCCACGGCCCACAGCAGGCGATAACCGAACTCGGCACCCGCCTGCGCGGAGGTGGCCATCGAGCCGGCCTCGAGAAAGCCGCCGATGCTGGTGACGACGCCCAGGGCGACCTCGACCAGCCGCTTCACGCGTGCGCACTCCGGCCCATGCGTGCAGCAAAATGCAACGCGCGTGCCCCAAGGCGCCGCCACGCTGCCACCGGCGACGCAGATTTTCGAGTGCCGGCGCGCATAGATCCCTCGCCCTGCCGGCGTGTACGAGCTGACATTCGCGGGCGCGCCTCTTGCTGGGCTATGCGGCGAAATGCCTCTGCTCTCGCAGTCACTCGGCGTCGCCCGGACCCTCGTGGGGCTCACGGTCAGCGCGCTGCTGGCGGTGGCCGCGCTGGCGACCGCGCCCCTCGCTCCCCACGCCCAGTCGGCCGATGACGGCCAGTGGGTGCGCGCGGCCAAGGACTTCGCCTCCACCCGCTACAGCACCCTCGACCAGATCAACGCCACCAACGTCAAGCACCTGAGGCCCGCGTGGACGTTCGACACGGGGATCCTGCGCGGCCAGGAGGCGGCGCCGCTCGTGGTCGGCGACACGATGTACGTCGTCACGCCGTACCCGAACATCCTCTACGCGCTCGATCTGCGCCGTCCCGGCACCGTGCGCTGGAAGTACGAGCCGCGGCCCGCGGCGGCGGCCCAGGGCGTGGCGTGCTGCGACGTCGTCAACCGGGGTGCCGCCTACGCCGAGGGGCTGGTCGTCTTCAACACGCTCGATGCGCACACCGTCGCCGTGGACGCGCTCACCGGACGCGAGGCGTGGCGCACGAAGCTCGGGGAGATCAATCGCGGCGAGACGATGACGATGGCGCCGCTGATCGTGCGCGACCGGGTGCTGGTCGGCAACAGCGGCGGCGAGATGGGCGTGCGGGGGTGGCTCACCGCGCTCGACCTCCGAACGGGCCGCCAGTTGTGGCGGGCGTGGAGCACAGGGCCCGATCGCGACGTCCTCATCGGGTCCGCCTTCAAGGCCTTCTACACCAGCGACCAGGGCCGCGATCTCGGCGTCTCCACGTGGCCGCCCGAGGCGTGGAAGACCGGCGGCGGCACGGTGTGGGGCTGGATCTCCTACGACCCCGCGCTGGATCTCGTCTACTACGGCACGGCCAATCCCGGCCCGTGGAACGCCGAGCAGCGGCCCGGCGACAACAAGTGGACGGCGACGATCTTCGCCCGCAAGCCCGAGACCGGCGAGGCCGTCTGGGCGTACCAGACGGCGCCCCACGATCTGCACGACTACGACGGCGTCAACGAGCTGGTCGTGCTCGATCTCGAGCTCCAGGGCCGGTCGCGCAAGGTCGTCGTGCGCCCCGACCGCACGGGCTACGTCTACGTGCTCGATCGCACGAGCGGCGAGGTGCTGAGCGCCACGCCCTTCGTGCACATCACGACGTCGAGGGGCGTCGATGCCTCGACGGGCCGGCTACAGTACGTCGAGGCCAAGCAGCCGCAGGTCGGCACGGTCGTCCGCGACATCTGTCCGGCGGCGCCGGGCGGCAAGGACTGGCAGCCGTCGGCGTGGTCGCCGCGGACGCGCCTGCTGTACATCCCGCACCAGAACCTCTGCATGGACAGCGAGTCCTCCGACGTCGGCTACATCGCAGGCACACCGTTCCTGGGCAGCACCGGCCGCATGTACGCGGGGCCCGGCGGCCATCGCGGCGAGTTCACGGCGTGGGATCCGGCGGCGGCCAAGGCCGTGTGGAAGGTGAAGGAGCGCTTCCCGGTCTGGAGCGGCGCGCTGGCGACCGCCGGCGACATCGTCTTCTACGGCACCATGGACCGCTCGTTCAAGGCGGTCGACGCGCGCACCGGCGAGCTGCTGTGGCGGTTCGAAACCTCCTCCGGCGTCATCGGGCAGCCCATCACCTACCGGGGACCCGACGGCCGTCAGTACGTTGCCGTGCTGGCCGGCGTCGGCGGCTGGTCGGGCGCGATCGTCGCGACCGGCCTGGACGCGCGCGACGCCTCCGCCGCGCTCGGCTTCGTCAACGCCATGCGCGATCTGCCGCAGTACACCGGCAAGGGCGGGACGCTGTATGTCTTCGCGCTCCCCTGACACGCGCCGCCGGCTGCTGCTCGCCCTGGCCGTGCTGCTGCTCGGCGCGCTGCCCGCGCTGGCCGGTGCGCCCGCCGAGCTCCGCGTGTGCGCCGATCCCAACAACCTGCCGTTCTCCGACGAGCGGGGCGAGGGATTCGAGAACCGCATCGCGGAGGTGCTGGCGCGGCAGGTCGGGGCCACCGTCCGCTACACGTGGTGGGCGCAGCGCCGCGGATTTCTGCGCAACACGCTGGCGGCGCGGGCGTGCGACGTGGTGCTGGGTCTGCCCCAGGGCTCCGAGCGCGTGGCGCTGACGCGCCCGTACTATCGCTCCACGTACGTCTTCGCCTGGCGGCGCACCGATGGCCCGGTGGTGCGATCGCTCGACGACCCGGCCTTACGAGCGGCGCGCGTCGGCGTGCCGCTCGTGGGCGCCGACGCGGCCACCACACCACCGGCCCACGCGCTCGCGCGCCGCGGCATCGTCGCCAACGTCCGCGGCTACACCGTCTACGGTGACTACGCTCAGCCCACCCCCGCGGCCGGCCTGCTCACCGCACTCGCCCACCGCGAGATCGACGTCGCCCTCGCCTGGGGCCCGCTCGCGGGCTGGCTCGCGCCGCGCCTGGCCGTCGCCGTCGACCTCGCGCCGGTCACCCCGGCGGTCGACGCCTCCGGCGTGCCGTTCACGTTCGCCATTGCCGCCGCCGTGCGCCCCGACGATCTTCCGCTGCGCGACCGGCTCGACGCGGCACTCGTCGCCCGGCGCGTCGAGATCGATGCGATCCTCGACGCCTACGGCGTGCCGCGGGTGGAGGACGCGCCGTGAGGCCGGCGCTCGCGCTGGTCGCGCTCGTGATGGTCGTTCTGACGCTCGGCTGCCAGCGCGAGCAGCGCCGCTTCAGCGAGGTCGCCCCCGCCAGCGGCCGCCCCGACCGGCTGCGCATGAGCGGCTTCAATCCCGGCGATCCGAATCCACCGCGCGAGGTCAAGAACCCGTACGGCGGCAACGCGTGGGCGACCAACGAGGGAAAGTCGCTCTACACCGCCTTCAATTGCGTGGGCTGCCACGCCAACGGCGGCGGCGGCATGGGGCCTCCGCTGCTCGACCATACGTGGATCTACGGCGGCAGCGCGATGGAGATTTACAGCTCGATCGTCGCAGGCCGCCCGAATGGCATGCCGGCCTTCGGCGGCAAGCTCACCGATACGCAGGCGTGGCAGCTCACCGCCTACGTGCAATCGCTGAGCGGTCAGCTTCGCCGCGACGTGCGGCCGAGCCGCAGCGACGACATGCACGTGCGCCCCTCCGAGCAGTCGGGCATGCCCCGGAAGGAGCCGGCCCGATGACGCGCGCCCTGCCTCTCCTCGGCGCCATGCTGGCGGCGGGCTGCGGCACGCCCGCCGCGCTCGCCGCCGCTGGACCGCAGTCCGGGCGCATCGCCGGGCTCTGGGCCCTCGTGTTCTGGATCAGCGTCGTGGTCTACGTCGTCGTGATGGCGTATCTCGTGTACGCGCTGGCGCGCGGCCGGCGCCCGGGCATCGCGGCCGGGCCGCTCCTGCGGCCGGACACCGCGCAGGAGCGCCGCTTCACGCGCGGCGTGGGGACAGCGACCGCGCTGACCGCGGTCATCGTGGTCGGCCTGCTGATCGCCTCGGCGCTGACGGCGCGCGCACTCGGCGCGCTCGGCTCGCCCCAGGCGCTGACGGTGGAGATCACGGGGCACCAGTGGTGGTGGGAGATCGAGTACTGGGACCCGATGCCCGCGCAGCGCGCGCGCACGGCCAGCGAGCTGCATATCCCCGCGGGCGAGCCGGTGCTCGTCAAGCTCCGTTCGCGCGACGTCATCCACAGCTTCTGGGTCCCCGCGCTGCACGGCAAGAAGGACCTGATCCCCGGCCACCCGACGTCGCTGTGGATCCAGGCCGACGCGCCGGGCACCTTCCAGGGCCAGTGCGCGGAGTTCTGCGGCTATCAGCACGCCCACATGCGCCTGCTGGTGATCGCCGAGTCGCGCCCGGCGTTCGACGCCTGGCTCGCGCGCCAGCGCGAGCCGGCGCCCGAGCCGGCCGACGACGCCGCGCGGCGAGGCCGCGAGCTGTTCCTGACGGGCCCCTGCGTGCTGTGCCACACGATCGGGGGCACGACGGCCGGCGGGCGCGTGGGCCCCGATCTCACCCACCTCGCCGGACGCACCACCATCGCCAGCGGCACGCTGCCGAACACCACGGGCCATCTCGCCGGCTGGATCCTCGATCCCCAGCGCATCAAGCCGGGTACACGGATGCCGGCGACGCCGCTGGAGGGTCCCGATCTCCAGTCGCTGCTCGCCTACCTCGGGACGCTGAGATGAAGGAGGCGCCGCTCACGTACGAGAGCACCGACGCCGCCACGCGGGCCGCGCTCGCCCGCGCGTGGACGACGCCGCCCGGGCTGCGCGGCTTCGTGGCGAGCGCCGCGCACAAGCAGGTCGCCACGCGCTACATCGTCACCGCCTTCGTGTTCTTCGCGCTCGGCGGCGTGCTGGCGCTGCTCATGCGGGCGCAGCTGGCGCGGCCGGAAGCGCGGCTGATCGGCCCCGACCTCTACAACCAGCTCTTCACGGTCCACGGCAGCACGATGATGTTCCTGTTCGCGGTGCCGGTGATGGAAGCGATGGGACTCTACCTCGTCCCCCTCATGATCGGCACCCGCAACGTGGCGTTCCCGCGCCTGAACGCCTTCGGCTACTGGACCTACCTCATCGGCGGTCTGCTGCTCTGGGTGAGCTTTCTCGTGAACGCGGGACCGGATGTCGGCTGGTTCGCCTACGTGCCGCTGGCCGGGCCGGCCTTCGCGCCCGGCAAGCGCGCCGACATCTGGGCCCAGCTCATCACGTTCACCGAGATCGCCGCGCTCGTGGGCGGCGTCGAGCTCATCGTGACGATCCTGAAGCTCCGGGCGCCCGGGATGTCGCTCAACCGCATGCCCCTCTACGTGTGGGCGATGCTGGTGACGGCGGTCATGGTGATCTTCGCCATGCCCGCCATCATGGTCGCCAGCACGATGCTGGCGATGGACCGCCTCGTCGACACGCACTTCTTCAACGTGGCCGAGGGCGGCGATCCGCTGCTGTGGCAGCACCTGTTCTGGTTCTTCGGCCATCCTGAGGTCTACATCATCTTCATTCCGGCCACCGGGTTCGTCTCGCAGATCGTCTCGACGTTCGCGCGGCGCCCGGTGTTCGGCTATCCCGCGATGGTGCTGTCGCTCGTGGCCACCGGGTTCCTCGGATTCAGCTTGTGGGTCCATCACATGTTCGCCACCGGGCTGCCGAAGCTCGGTGAGAGCTTCTTCAGCGCCGCGAGCCTGCTCATCGCCGTCCCCAGCGGCGTGCAGGTCTTCTGCTGGCTGGCCACCCTGCGCGGCGGCCGCGTGCTGGTGCGGACGCCGCTGCTCTACGTCAGCGGCTTCATCGCGGTGTTCGTGCTCGGCGGGCTCACCGGCGTGATGCTGGGCCTGGTGCCGCTGGACCTGCAGGTCCACGACACGTTCTTCGTGGTGGCGCACTTCCACTACGTGCTCATCGGCGGCGCCATCTTTCCCCTGCTCGGTGCGCTCCACTACTGGCTGCCCAAGATGACGGGCCGCATGCCCAGCGAGCGGCTGGGGCGCTGGAGCTTCGTGCTCACGTTCGTGGGCTTCAACCTGACGTTCTACCCGATGCACCAGCTCGGCCTGGCCGGCATGCCGCGCCGGATCTACACGTACCTGCCGGAGACGGGCTGGGGCCACCTGAACTTGCTGTCGAGCGCCGGCACCGTCCTGCTGACGCTCGGCGTCCTCCTGTTCGTGGCTAACCTGGCGTGGAGCCTGCGGCGCGGCGTGCTGGCCGGCGACAATCCGTGGGGCGCCGAGACGCTCGAGTGGAGCACGGCCTCGCCGCCGCCCGCCTACAACTTCGAGCAGCTGCCGGTGGTGGAGAGCCGCTACCCGCTGTGGGCCGATCCCCGGCCGCTGCGCGTCGTGATCGGGCTGCGCGCCGATACGCGAGAGGTGCTCGTGACCGATGCGGTGGACGCGACGCCGCAGCATCGCCATCACCTCGACGGCGCGAGCCTGTGGCCGTTCCTGTCGGCGCTGGCGGTAGGCGTCGGCATCATCATCGCGCTCTTCAGCGCCTGGGGCGTTGTCGTCGGCGGCGTGCTGCTCCTGGTCACGCTGACCGGATGGTTCTGGCCGCACCGCGAGCCCACGGACCTCTCGACATGAGCCGCCCGGTCCTGGACGTCTCCGCGCTGCCGACCGAGGTGTTCGGTCCTCGCACCACGCTGTGGTGGGGCGTCGTCGTCATGCTCACGATCGAGACGATGGCGCTGGCGATGGCCGCCGTCGGCTTCGTCTACGTCCGGCAGAACTTCCCGGCCTGGCCGCCCCATGGCACGGCGCCGCCGAATCTCATCGCCGCCACCAC
This sequence comes from Candidatus Methylomirabilota bacterium, assembly GCA_046734515.1. GTDB lineage: Bacteria > Methylomirabilota > Methylomirabilia > Rokubacteriales > CSP1-6 > AR5. Next base: position 15,675 of record JBKPRI010000285.1, read on the forward strand.
GAATACCGCGCTGCTGCTGTTGAGCCTGATCCCCATGCGCGTGGTGGAGAGCGCCGCGCGCCGGTTCCGCCGCACAGCGACGGTCGTGAGCCTCGGCCTGATGACGCTGCTCGGCGTCGGCCACTGCGTCCTCCGCGGCTTCGAGCTGGCGGCGCTCAATTGCCGCTGGGACGATCACGCGTACGGCTCGGCCGTGTGGCTGCTCGTCGGCATGCATGCCGCGCATCTGCTCGGCGCCACCATCGAGAACTTGCTGCTGGCGCTCGTCATCGCGCGCGCCGCCGAGCCGAAGCATTACGTGGACGCCGACTCCAACGCGTTCTACTGGTACTTCATCGTCTTCTCGTGGCTGCCGATCTACGTGCTCGTCTACCTGTGGCCCCACTGGTCATGAGAGTGGGTGCCCTCGTTGCCGCCAACATCACCGCGCCGCTCGCCTGGCTCGTCTTCCTCCAGGCCGAGTACGCTTTGGTGCCGTGGGCCTGCCATCACGGCGCGCGCCATCACCCCGTGCTC
>JBKPRI010000286.1:0-6825 GCA_046734515.1 Candidatus Methylomirabilota bacterium
GCGCGTGCGGAGCGGCCGACGGCCCTGGTCGCCGACCCGCGCCTGGGCCTCGCGCACCTCGCCGCCGTCTTCGGCCGCCGCGGCGCGACGTGGCTGCCGGACCTGTCGTCTCCGGCGCTGCGGCGCCAGCTCGCCCATGAATATCGGCTGGCCGCGGCCGAGCGCACGCCCGCGCTGGCCGCCTACCGGCAGCGCCTGGCCGGGCAGGGGTATCGCGTCGTCGGCGTTCCCGAGCTGCGAACGCGCGACGACCGGGAGACCGTGCTCAACCTCGACAACGTCAACGTCGTCTACTGCAACGTCCTGCCGGGCCTCAACCGAGGCCGGCCGGCCGTCCACTACGTGGCGTGGGGGATTCCGGCCCTGGATGCGGCGGCCGAGCGAGCCGTCGCCACCGCCGGCGCCGTGCCGGTGGCCGTGGCGCGCTCGCCGCAGCTGGCGAATGCCATGATGCGCCGGGCGGCGGGGCTGCGGTGCTTCTGCGGCGCCATGCCGTGAGCGCGCTCGCCGCATTGCTGCCTTCTCTGAAATGCGTTAGAACTACCGGCACGCCGCCGCACGGTGGCGGCTAGCCCACACAGGAGGCCCACATGGCCACGAAGAAGCCGGCGAAGCGCAAGAAGCTCTCAGTACGGAAGCGGCAGGTGAAGGATCTGGACGCCTCGAAGGCGAGCGGGGTCAAGGGCGGGCTGATCAGCAAGACCCCCGTGAACGTCAAGAACCTCTAAGCTCGAGGGCCGATCCATGCGCGCGCCGGCCGTCACTTTGGTCGCCCTGCCCTGGCACGCGCTGCCCATGCCGTCCATCCAGCTCGGCACCCTCTGTGCGGTTCTCGAGCAGGCGGGAATCGCCACAGAGGTCCGATCGCTCATGCTCGTCTTCATGGAGCACTGCGTGGCCGAGACGGTCGGCCGCGCCGAAGGCGAACGGATCACCGTGGCGGACTACGCCACCGTGGCCGACGAGTACCCCGCGCTCGGCCTGGGCGACTGGATCTTCGCGGTCCCCCCATTCCGCGACGACGCCGAGCAGGACGCGCAGTACATCGAGTACCTGCGGCAGCTCGGCGTCCCGGAGCCGGTTGTCGGCAAGGCCCTCGTCATGCGAAGCCTCGTGCCGGCATTCCTGGACCGCTGTGCCGAGGAGATCCTGGCCTCCGGACCCCGGGTGGTCGGCTTCACCACGACGTTCAGTCAGAACGTGCCGTCGCTGGCGCTCGCCAAGCTCCTCAAGGCGCGCGACCCTCGCGTGGCGATCATCTTCGGCGGCGGCAACTGCGACGGGCCGATGGGCGCTGCTCTGCATCGGGCCTTCCCGTGGGTCGACGTGGTCGTGCGCGGCGAAGCCGAGCGTGTGTTACCCGATCTCGTGCGCGATCTTGTCACCGGGCGCTCGGTACGGCCCGCGCCCGGGCTGTGCTACCGCGAGGGGGACCGGCAGGTGGTCGTCCCGCAGCAGCCGGCCACGCCGGTCAGCATGGATGACGTGCCCATGCCGATCATGGACGAGTACTTCGAGCGGCTGGAGAAGACCAGCTTCGCCGCCGAGGTGGCCGGCCGGGTGAGCGTTCCGTTCGAGACGTCTCGCGGCTGCTGGTGGGGCGCCAAGTCGCACTGCACCTTCTGCGGGCTCAACGGCACCAGCATGGCGTTCCGCAGCAAGAGCCCCGGACGGGTCGTCGACGAGCTGGGGGCGCTGGCGCGCCGCCACGGGCGGCTGGACTTCACATCCGTGGATACGATCCTCGAGCTCGAGTATCTGCGCGAGGTCATGCCTCGCCTGCGCGATGCCGGCCATGACCTTCGCATCTATTACGAGGTCAAGTCGAACCTCCGCCGCGAGCAGGTGCGGCTGCTGCGTGACGCGGGCGTGAGGTTCCTGCAGCCCGGCATCGAGAGCCTGAGCACGCCGCTGCTGCGCCTCATGCGGAAAGGCGTCACCGCGTTCCAGAACGTGCGCCTGCTCAAGTGGTGCGCGGAGGAGGGGATCGAGGTCGCCTGGAACATCATCTACGGCTTTCCGCGCGAGCCCGAGGAGGAGTACACGCGGATGGCGCGCGCCATCCCGTCGCTCGCCCACCTGTGGCCACCGACGCTCTGCCTGCTCGCCCTCCATCGGTTCAGCCCGTTTCACCAGCGGCCGGCCGAGTTCGGCCTCGAGGAGCTGGGCCCGTTGCCGTGGTACCGGCTGATCTATCCGACCGACGATGCGACGCTGGCCGATCTCGCGTACAACTTCGACTACCGGCACGCCGACGGCCGCGCGCCCAGCGACTACATCGGTCCCCTGCGGGCGGCGATCGACGCGTGGCACTCCGGACACGGAGTCGCGTATCGCGCCCTGCGCTATCGACGCGGGCCGGGCTTCCTGGTCGTACACGACCGGCGGCCGGGACTCACGGCCGACTATTCCTTCGACGAGCGGGAGGCGCAGCTGTACCTCGCCTGCGCGGACGGCGCGACGGCGAGCGAGGCGTGCGTCACGCTACGCGCGGCGGGGAGCGCGGACCTGGACGTCGATGACGTCCGGACGTTTCTCGACGACCTGGTGACCTCCCGGCTGGTCTACGAGGAGAATGGGCATTACCTGGCCCTCGCGCTGCCGGCGTCACTGCCGGAAATGCCCTGAGCGAGCTCGCCGGGCCGGCGCCGGCACACGTCGAGCGCGGTCACCGCCAGGACGCGCGTGACCTTGTCCATCTCGCTCACCAGCACGCACGCGTCGTCCTCGTTCGCGTTGCCGCGGATCGTCGCGGGCCCGTAGAGCAGGCAGGGGATCCCCGCCTTCCACAGGTGGCAGGTATCGTCGGCGCTGTACGAGTGCGGTAGCACGGTGCCGATCGCCTTCGGCTCCTGTCCCGTCACCGCGCGATAGCTGCGCGCGACCGCCTGCACGATCGGCGCGTCCACCGGGATGTCGAAGGGGTCCATCACCAGCCGGCGGCGGCCCTTGAACGAGGCCGGCGGCGGAATCTCGATCTCGTAGCGCAGCGTCGCGTCGCGCGCGGCGAGCGGATCGAGCGCGCGGCGGATGTCGGCCACGATGCCGTCGACCGTCATACCGGGCAGGAAGTGGACGTCGACGATGATCGTGCACAGGTCCGGCACATACGGCGGCTCCACCAGCACGTAGTCGGCGCCGCGCCCGCCCAGGATGCCGCCCACGTTCAGCCGCGGGAAGGCGGGCAGGTCCGGGCGCGGCGTGTGGCGGAATTCCACGGCTCGGAGCGCGTCCAGCACCGCGGTCATCGTGTGCACGGCGTTGACGGTGCCCTCGAGCCGGCCGATGTGGCCGGTGACGCCGTACGTGTGAATGGCCATGTGGACGATGCCCGAGTGCACGGTGACGAGGTGATCGGCGCCGAACGGCTCGGCGACGACGGCGGCATCGGTGCGCAGGCCGCTCTCCATCAGATAGTGCGTGCCCTCGCCGCCCTGCGTCTCGCCGGCCACGCAGGCGACGACGAGATCGCCGGGCAGCCGCACGCCCGAGCGCCGGATGGCCTCGGCGGCCATGATGATGCTGGCGAGGCCGCCCTTCATGTTCTGGATCCCGTGGCCGTACAGGCGATCGCCCTCGAGGCTCGGCGTCCACGGATCGCGCCGCCAGCGCCGGGTGAGCGCGTTGATGTCGGTGTGGCCGTTGAGCATCAGGCTGGCGCCGCCGCCGGTGCCGCGCAGCGTGGCGATCGTCTGCAGGCGTCCCGGCTCGATCTCCTGCACGTCGACCGCGTAGTCGCGGTTGCGGAAGAATGTTTCGAGGAACAGCGCGACGGGGGTCTCCTCGGTCTTGAAGCTCGGAATGCGAACGAGCGCGCTGGCGAGGTCGATCAGCTCGCGCGCATCGACGTGGGCGAGGACCGCGCGGGTCAGCTCGTCCGCGGCTCGTACCCTCGCGCGCGCATGCAGGCCGCGAAGACGCGGTCGTTCTTGGGGACGGAGAAGCCGTAGGCGCCCTGCTCCTGGCCGTGGGTCGGATCGACCCGCGCCTCGCGCTCGCAGTCGGCCACGTCGCGCGTCAGCGCCTGGCCGGTGGCGCCGGGCTTCGACCACGTCTCGTGCACGACCGCGCCGCAGCCGGCGCTCAGCACGCCGGCCAGCAGCGCCACGGCGGTGCGACCGCCCATGGCGTCCCTAGAAGACGAGCACGCCGCGGCCGACGGCGTCCGTGTCGATGTCCTCGTAGGCGCGGTTGATCTCGGCCAGCCCGTAGCGGCGCTGGACGAGGCCGGCCACGTCGATCAGCCCGCGCCCGGCCCAGTCGGCGATGCGCGGCATGTCCTGGCGCGGGTGCGCGGAGCCGTAGTACGTGCCGGTCAGCGTCTTCTCGCCGCGCGTGAGCACTACGGGCTCGATGGCGGCGGCGTCGCCGATCGGCGCGATGCCGACGATGACCGCGGTGCCGCGCTTGCGCAGCATGTCCACCGCCATGCGGGTGGTGGCGCCGCTGCCGTACGCCTCGAACGCGAAGTGGGCGCCGCCGCCCGTGAGCGCCTGCACGCGCTCGACGGCCTTCTCGGTGCGCGCGTTGACGACGTGGGTGGCGCCGAACTTCTTCGCGAAGGCCAGCGCGGCGTCCTTGACGTCGACCGCGATGATGGTGGTGGCGCCCGCGAGGCGCGCCCCCTGCAGCACGTTGAGGCCGACGCCGCCGCAGCCGATGACCACCACGGTGTCGCCCGGCTGCACGCGCGCGTTGAAGACCGCCGCGCCCACGCCGGTGGTGACGCTGCAGCCGATCAGCGCGAGCTGCGGGAAGTCGAGGGCGGCCGGCGCCGGCACGCAGCCCTGCTCGGGCACGACGGCGTACTCGGCGAAGCAGGCGACCTTGCCCATGTGCGTGCAGTCCTGGCCCGACAGCGTGTGCAGGCGGGAGGTGTTGTCGTAGAGCTTGCCGGAGGTGCGCGCGTGCTCGTCGCAGAGGTGCGGATGGCCGCTCTCGCACGAGTGGCAGTGGCCGCAGTTCGGCACGAACGACAGGATCACCCGGTCGCCGGGCTTGACCATCGTCACGCCGTCGCCCACGCGCTCGACCGTGCCGGCGCCCTCGTGGCCCAGCACCGCCGGCATGGCGATGCTGGCCTCGCCCTTCTGGAAGTGCAGATCGCTGCGGCAGACCCCGGCCGCGCCCACCTTGATCAACACCTCGCCGCGCTTGGGCGGATCCAGCTCGACGGTCTCGATCGAGTACGGCTTGTTGACGTCGTAGAGCACAGCGGCGGTGACGCGCATGGGGTCTCCTGTCTCGGGCGATGTCGGTCGGCCCGAAGCTTAGCCGAGAACATCGAGGGCCGCCACGGCTTTGCCGGGGTGGCCCGAGCGTCTGGGGGTGTGGGGCCATTTCAGGGCCCCCACTAAAATGGCAGAGGGATCACCTGCGAGCGGAAGAACTCGTTGACCGCGGAGGTCCATAACGGCACGCCGAGCGCGGACGGGAAGACGCCGTGGCCGCGCGCCGCCGGAAACGGCGGGATCACCACGAGCTCCCCGCGGCCGCCGGCGTCCTGGAAGGCCCGGAACCACAGCCGCTGCGCCGCCGGCCCGATGTACTGGTCGTTCTCCGCATAGAACCACAGCACGGGCACCGCGATCCGTGGCGCGACGGACTTGAAGACCTCCGCCACGGCCTCCGGCGCGCACGGCTCGCCCGGGTGCGTGTCGGGCCGCCCGCCGCGCCCCGGCGCGAACGCCAGCACGGCCACGAGCCCCGCGGGCCGCTTGGAGGCCGTATAGATGGATGCGAAGCCGCCGGCGCTTTGACCCACCAGCAGCCAGCGGCGCGGATCGAGATCCGGCTGCTGCCGGGCCCACTCGATCGTGGCCAGGAGATCGGCGGCGCCGCCCTCACCGGCGCGGTAGAAATCCGGGTGCGCGCAGGTGCCGTACGCGTCGCCGAAGTGCAGGCCGCCGCTGGCGCCGTAGCCGCGCCGCACCGGCGCTACCACCGCGTAGCCGCGGCGCACCCACTCGTTCACGGCGGGCAGGGGGCGGTAGCGCCCCATCGCGCGGTTGGTCTCCGTCGCCGGCGCCGTCCCGTGGCTCAGCACGATCCAGGGAAAGGGCCCGGCGCCGCGCGGACGGAACGAGGTGACCACGATGGTGGCGCCCGCCGCCGGCACCGCCACGTTGTGGATCGTCTCGCGCAGCGTCGCGTCGATCGGCTGGGGGCCCGGGCGCCGGAGGCTCCCGCAGCCCGCGAGGAGGAGGACGGTGAGCAGGACGACCGCGGAACGCGCTTTCAGGACGACAGCCGCCTAGCGGCTCAGGCCAGCTCCAGCCAGTCGAACCACACGGGGTGATTCTTCTTGTACCAGGCCAGCACGTCGCGGATCTTCGCCTGCTTGTCGGGTGACAGCACCATCTCGTTGATCCGCTCGTAGTGCACGCGGATCTTGTCGCCGTCGTGCTCGAGCGCCTGCGACATCATCGTCTGCAGCTCGTTCCGGATGCGGCCCGAGTCGGAGATCTTCACCGCCCGCTTCGTGTGGTCGACGCCGGAGAGGAACCGGACGAGGAGCGGGCTGAAGACGTGCCGGGTCTCCTCGAGCGACTCCATGAGCCGGAACGTGAAGGTGATCCGCGCCGACGCGTTCTGCGTCGCGAGCCGCGTCGTCACGCGGTAGCGCCCCTCCCCCCCGTCCTCCACGCCCTCGGCGCCGGTGTACGGGTCGTCGCACATGTAGCCGACGCTCGCGAGGACGCCCCAGTCCTTCTCCGGCAGGAAGTCGCCCGCGCGGAGGACGCGGTTGCCGAGCGGCATGTTCGTCGCGCGCGCCTCGTCGATCGCCTCGCGGTACTCCTGCGCCTTCCCCGCGGTGAGCTCGCG
>JBKPRI010000287.1:0-11379 GCA_046734515.1 Candidatus Methylomirabilota bacterium
GTCACCTCGTCGAGGCGCATGGCGGTCGCGTCTTCGCGGCGAGCGAGGGCCCCGGCCGCGGGGCCCAGTTCACGGTCGTCCTGCCGCTCGCGGTGCTGGACACGCCTGTCCTGCGGGCGGCGGGGTTGCCGCTCAGCAGCCCCGCGGTCAGCCTCGACGATCTCCACGTCCTCCTCGTGGACGATGACGTCGCGTCGCTCGACGTGCTGGCGCTGGTGCTGCGCCGCTGCGGCGCCCGCGTGACGGCGGCCACCTCGGTGACCGACGCGCTCGACGTCGTGGTGAGGGACCCGCCCGACGCGGTGGTCAGCGACATCGGCATGCCGGAGCGCGACGGCTATGCGCTGATCGGCGAATTACGGCGGGTGGATGAGGTGGCGGGGCGTCGCACTCCGGCCCTCGCGCTCACGGCGTATGCGGGCCTCGCGAATGGCCAGCGCGTGCTGGCGGCCGGCTTCGACGTCCACTTGCCCAAGCCGACCGACCCCTTCCGGATCGCGCACCAGGTGCGAAGCCTGGTCAGCGAGCGCCGGGCGCGCCGGAAGGCGTCCTAGCGTCTCGGCGGCGGCCTGAAAAACTTCAGGGCGCCGCGGGGCGCCCTGGATTCAGCCGTCGACGAGACCCCTCGCGTTACAGATTGATCAGCTGCGCGACCCGCTCGCGGTGGAACGACGCGTCGCCGAACGTGAACTCCGACGACTTCGCGCGCTTGAAGTACAGGTGCAGGTCGTGCTCCCAGGTGAACCCGATGCCGCCGTGGAGCTGGATGCCGGCGCCCGCCGTGCGGCGATAGGCGTCCGAGACATACGCCTTGGCCATCGACGCGGCCAGCGGCGCCTCCGGCACGTTCTCGTCCATCGCCCACGCGGCGTAGTACGTCAGCGACTTGGCGTTCTCCACCTCGACCAGCATGTCGGCGGCGCGATGCTTCACGCCCTGGTACGAGCCGATCGGCTTGCCGAAGGCCACGCGGATCTTGGCGTAGTCGGTGGTCATGTCGAGCACGCGCTGGGCGCCGCCGCAGCTCTCGGCGCAGAGCGCGACGGTGGCGCGATCGAGCACGCGCGACAGCGGCCCCCACGCCTGGTCCTTGGCGCCGAGCAGCGCATCGGCGCCGACGGTCACGTCGTGGAAGGTGACCTCGCAGAGCTTCCGCGTCTGGTCCATCGTGGGCAGCAGCTTCACGTCGAGGCCCTTGGCGCCCTTCGGCACCAGGAACATGCTGAGGCCTTCCTCGGGGCGCTTGCCCTCGCGCGTGCGGGCGGCCACCACGAGCACGTCGGCCACGTGGGCGTCGAGCACGAAGAGCTTGGTCCCGGTCAGCGTGAACTTGCCGCCGCTCTCCTTGGCGCTCGCGGTGATGCCGGCGGCGTCCCAGCGGGCGTTGGGCTCGGTGAAGGCCAGCGTGGTCTTGGCCTGCCCCGCGCTGATCTTGGAGAGCCACTCCTTCTTCTGCGCCGCCGACCCGGCCTCCAGGATGGCGAGGCCGCCCAGCAGCACCGTCGAGAAAAACGGGCCCGGCATGACGGCGCGGCCCATCTCCTCCATCAGCACGGTGAGGTCGACGAAGCCGAGACCGGTGCCGTCGAACTCCTCGGGATAGATCAGGCCGAGCCAGCCTTGCTCGGCCAGCTTCTTCCAGAAATCGTCGGTGACGCCGGCTGGCTCCGCCATCCGGGCGCGGACGAACTCGGAGGTGCACTCGTTCTCGAAGAACTTGCGCGCGGTGGCGCGCAGCAGCTCCTGTTCCTGGTTGAATCCGAAGTCCATGGCAGTGTCCCTCTAGCCTTTCGGCAAGCCGAGCACGCGCTCGCCGATGATGTTCTTCTGGACCTCCGTGGTGCCGCCCTCGATCGAGTTGGCGCGCGAGCGAAGGAAGCCATACTGCCACACGCCGCCGTCGATCGCCCGCTCCGAGCCCTTCGTCAGCTGCGAGTACGCGCCCTCGATCTCCATCGCCAGCTCTTGCAGCTTCTGGTGCGTCTCGACCCAGCCCATCTTGCCGGTCGAGGCCTCGGGCCCCGGCAGCTCGCCCTTGAGCAGCTTGGTGATGGCGCGCGCGCCCGTGTACTTGAGCGCCTCCGTGTCCATCCAGAGCTGGGCGATCTTCTGACGCATGACCGGATCCTTGGTGATCGTGCGCCCCGTCTTCTCCACGCGCCGGGCCATCTCGATCAGCGACTCCAGCGCGATGCGCAGGCGCATCTGCAGGCCGAAGCCGAGCGCGAGGCGCTCGTACATGAGCGTGGTGAGGCCGACGGCCCAGCCGTTGTTGACGCCGCCGAGCACCTGGCTCTCGTGCACGCGCACGTTGTCGAAGAAGACCTCGTTGAACTCGGCGTCGCCGGTGATCTGCTTGAGCGGCTTCACGGTCACGCCGGGCAGATGCATGTCGAGCAGGAAGTAGGTGATGCCCTTGTGCTTGGGCGCCTCGGGATCGGTGCGCGCCAGCAGCATCATCCAGTCGGCCATGTGCGCGAGCGACGTCCACACCTTCTGGCCGTTGATGACGTAGTACTCGCCGTCCTTGACCGCGCGCGTCTGCAGCCCGGCGAGGTCGGAGCCGGCATTGGGCTCGGAGTAGCCCTGGCACCAGATCTCCTCGCACGTGAGGATCTTCTCGGGGTAGCGCTTCTTCTGCTCCTCGGTGCCGTAGGCGATGATCGTCGGCCCCGCCATGCCGACGCCGAGCACGTTGAGCATGGGCGGCGCTTTCTGCAGCGCCATCTCCTCGTGCAGGATCATCTCCTCGACGAACGTCAGCCCCTGGCCGCCGTACTCCTTGGGCCAGGTGGCGCCGATGAGCCCGCCCTCGTGCATCTTCTTCTGCCACTTGCGGAGGAAGACGTACGCCTCGGGACGGGGCACCTCGGTGGAGCCGATCGCCTTCCACTCGGCCGGGATGTTGGCCTTCAGCCAGGAGCGAGTGCGCTCGCGGAATGCCTGCTGTTCGGGCGTCAATGTGAAATCCACGGAGCCTCCTCCTGCCGATCGGGGGTGAGGCGAAGCGCTGAACGGTGGTTCATTCTAGAGACCGCTCATCTTCGGTGTCAAGGCTATACTCGTTCGCCGTGACGACTGTGAACGCCGCGCGGCTCCACGCACGCATCGCCGCGCTCGCTCGATTCGGTGCCCTGCCCGGCGGCGGGGTCACACGCTCGTGCTGGAGCCCGCCGCACGAAGACGCGCGGGCCTGGCTGCTCGCCGAGATTCGCGCGGCGGGCCTGTCGGGCTGGGTCGATCCCGCCGGCAACGTCTTCGGCGGCCTCGGCGGGTCATCGTTCAGCGCGGGCGCGCCCAGCGTGCTCACCGGATCGCACATCGATACCGTGCCGGAAGGCGGCATCCTCGATGGCGCGCTCGGCGTGCTGGCCGGGCTCGAGTGCCTTCAGGCCATTCGCGAGGCGGGGGCGGCGCCGCGCCGGCCGCTGATCGTCGCGGCCTGGAGCGACGAGGAAGGGCGCTACGGCAGCCTCTTCGGCTCGCGCGCCTTCTGCGGGCGGCTGGACGTCGCCGCGCTGCCGGCGATGACGGCCACCGACGGCGAGCGGCTCGTCGACGCCATGGCCCGCGCCGGCTTCGACGCCAATCGCGCGCCCGAGGCGCGCGTGCCCGACGGCGCGGTGCACGCCTACGTCGAGCTGCACATCGAGCAGGGGCCCCGGCTGGACGAGGCGGGCGTGCCGATCGCGGTCGTCGACTCCATCGTGGGCGTGCGGCGCACGCGCCTGGTCTTCACCGGCCAGGCCGACCATGCCGGCACCACGCCGATGGAGCGCCGGCGCGATGCCTTCCTCGCGGCGGCCGACTACTCGCTGCGCGCGCGCGAGCTCGTAGTGGAGCGCGGCGGCGGCCGCAGCGTGACCAACATCGGCGTCGTGTCCGTGCATCCCGGCGTCAGCAACATCGTCCCGGGCCGTGCCGAGCTCGTGCACGAGATGCGCAGCCCCGACGCCGACACGCTCGAGCGCCTGGCCCAGGCCTGCGAAGCCCTGGCCCGCGAGATCGGCGAGCGCCGCCAGATCGGGGTCGAGATACGTCGGATGTCGGCCACGACGCCCGTCAGCTGCTCGCCGACGGTCCAGGCGGCCGTGGAAGCGGCGTGCAAGCAGCTGGGCCTGGGCTGGAAGACGCTCTACTCCGCGGCCGGCCATGACGCGCAGAATCTGGCGCTCATCACGGACTCCGGCATGCTCTTCATCCCCTCGCAGGGGGGCAAGAGCCACCGCGTGGACGAGACGAGCGACGCCGCCGCCATCGAGCGTGGCGCCAACGTCCTCCTGCACACCCTCCTGACGCTCGCGCGATAGCGGGTGCCGATGATGGACCGGCGCTCGTTCATTGCCGGCGTCGCACTCACGCTGGTGGCGGCGCCACGCCTCGCCGGCGCACAGACGCGAAGCCGGACGTGGCGCGTGGGGTTCCTCAGCGGCGGCGCGCGGCCGCCGGACGGCGCGCCACCGCCGGCACTGCGGCAGGCTCTCACCGAGCTCGGCTACGTCGAGCAGCAGAACGTGGTCTATCTCGGCCGGTGGGCGGAGGCGAAGCAGGACCGCCTGCCCGGGCTCGCCGCCGAGCTCGTCGGCCTCAAGGTCGATGTCATCGTGACGGCGGGCGGTCCGGCCTCCGGCGCGGCCAAGCAGGCGACGGCATCGATCCCGATCGTGCTCGGCAACGTCGGGGATGCCGACAGCATCGGGTTGATCGACAGTCTCGCCAGGCCCGGCGGCAACGTGACGGGCGTCACCGATCAGTCCGTCGAGCTCAGCGCCAAGCGACTCGAGGTCCTCAAGGACGCGATTCCGAAAGCCGAGCGCATCGCCGTGCTGTGGAACGCCGACGACCGGGGAATGACGCTGCGCTACCGCAACGTCGAGAAGGCGGCCCAGGCGCTGCGCGTGACGGTGCAGCCGCTCGGGGTGCGCGAGCCGGACGACTTCGACGTGGCCTTCGCGGCAATGACGCAGCACCGCCCGGATGCGTTCTACCTGGTCACCGACGCGCTGACCCTGCTCAACCGCAAGCGCGTCATCGACTTCGCGTTGACCCACCGGCTTCCGGCGATGTACGAGTTCGGCTCCCTCGTCCGGGACGGCGGACTGATGTCGTACGGGGCGGATCTCGACGAGAACTACCGCCGCGCCGCCACCTACGTTGACCGGATCTTCAAGGGCGCCGCGCCGAGCAGCCTGCCGGTCCAGCGCCCGAGCCGTTACTACCTCACCATCAACCTCAAGACCGCCAGGGCCCTCGGGCTCACATTTCCCCCCTCACTGCTCCTGCGGGCCGACCAGGTCATCGAGTGAGCGTCATGTCGTCGTGCTTGCGGATGGGGCGGTGACCACGATACCGTCGGGCATCGTGAGCCGCCGACCGAGTCCGCCGCCTTTGGTGTGCCTGCACGTCGTGCTGGTGCTGGCGGCGGTCGTGGTGCTGGGCGGCTGCGCGTTCGACGGGCCGATGTCCACGCTGGTCGCGAAGTCGGACCTGAACCGCTCCATCCTCGGCGTCTACAAGATCATCACGTGGGCCACGAGCATCATCGGCCTGCTCGTCTTCGCGCTGCTCGCGGTGATCCTGCTGCGCTATCGCGACCGTCCCGGCGCCGCGCTGCCGCGGCAGATCCACGGCCACACGGCCATGGAGATCTCGTGGACAATCGCGCCCGCGCTGATCCTGTTGATCATCGCCATCCCGACCATCCAGGTGATCTTCAGGACGCAGACCGCGGCGGCGCCGAAGAATGCGCTCGAGGTGACCGTGCGCGGCTGGCAGTGGTGGTGGGAGTTCCGCTATCCCACCCTCGACGTGGTGACGGCCAACGAAGTCCACCTGCCTGTGGGACGCCCTGTCGTGTTCAAGATGGAAGGTCCCGACGTCATCCACAGCTTCTGGATCCCGCAGCTCGGCGGCAAGCGTGACGTGGTGCCGGGCCGCGTCAACCGCATCACGCTGACGCCCGAAGCGCCCGGCGAGTACATGGGGCAGTGCGCGGAGTACTGCGGCGCCTCGCACGCCAACATGATGCTGCGTGTGATCGTCGAGGAGCCCGCGGCCTTCGACAGGTGGGTCGCCGCCCAGAAGGCGCCGGCGCCGGAGCCGGCGGGTGACGCCGCCGCCGGCAAGGACATCTTCGCGAAGAACGCCTGCGTGGGCTGCCACACCATCCGCGGCGTGTCGGCGGGCGTGCTCGGGCCCGATCTCACGCACTTCGGCAGCCGCAAGCTCTTCGGCGCCGGCCTGTGGGACACCAACGTCGAGAAGGTGGCGGAGTGGGTGAAGGATCCGCCGCGGCTCAAGCCCGGCTCGAAGATGCCGAACCTCCACCTGAGCGACGCCGACAGCAAGGCGGTGGCCGCCTACCTGGTGGGGCTCAAGTAATGGCCGTCCACCCGGCCGCCCTGCGCCAGCACGAGCAGGCCGCGCACGCCCCCGCCGCCTCCGGCCTGTGGTCGTGGATCACCACCGTCGACCACAAGCGCATCGGCATCCTCTACGGCGTCAGCGCGCTGGTGTTCTTCATCATCGGCGGGCTGGAGGCGCTGATCATCCGGCTGCAGCTCGCGCGGCCCCACGCCGGGGTGGTGAGCGCGGAGACGTTCAACGCGCTGTTCACCATGCACGGCACCACCATGGTGTTCCTGGCGATCATGCCGTTCAGCGTGGCGTTCTTCAATTACATGATCCCGCTGATGATCGGCGCGCGGGACGTGGCGTTCCCCCGGCTGAACGCGCTTTCCTTCTGGATCTTCCTGCTCGGTGGTCTCTTCCTCAACGCGAGCTTCCTGGTGGGCGCTCCACCCGACGGCGGATGGTTCGGCTACACCAGCCTCACGCTGCGCCAGTTCTCGCCCGGCCTGAACATCGACTTCTGGGTGCTCGGCCTGCAGGTGCTCGGCGTCTCCTCGGTGATGGGCGGCGTGAACTTCATCACCACCATCCTCAACATGCGTGCGCCCGGCCTCACGCTCATGCGCATGCCGGTGTTCGTGTGGATGTCGCTGGTGGTGCAGTTCCTCCTGGTGCTCGCCTTCCCGCCGATCACCATCGGGCTCGTGTTCCTGATGTTCGACCGCTTCTTCGGCACCCACTTCTACGACGTGGCCGCGGGCGGTGACGTGGTCCTCTGGCAGCACCTCTTCTGGATCTTCGGGCACCCCGAGGTCTACATCCTGATCCTGCCGGCTTTCGGCATCGTCTCCGAGGTGCTGCCGACCTTCGCGCGCAAGCCGCTGTTCGGCGCGCCGGTCGTCATCTACTCGGGCGTGCTCATCGGCTTCTTCGGCTTCGGCGTGTGGGCGCACCACATGTTCGCCGCCGGCATGGGCCCGGTGGCCGACGCCGTGTTCTCCGTGGGCACGATGCTGATCGCCATTCCCACCGGCGTGAAGATCTTCAACTGGCTGGCCACGCTGTGGGGCGGCTCCATCCGGCCCACGGTGGCCTTCCACTACGCGGCGGGTCTGGTGGCGCTCTTCACCCTGGGCGGGCTGAGCGGCGTCATGCACTCGTCCCCGCCGGTGGACCTGCAGCAGACCGACACCTACTTCGTGGTGGCGCACTTCCACTACGTGCTCATCGGCGGCAGCCTCTTCGGGCTGCTGTGCGGCGCCTACTACTGGTGGCCGAAGATGACCGGGCGCTTCCTCGACGAGCGGCTGGGGAAGATCCAGTTCTGGATCCTGGTGGTCGCCTTCAACCTCACGTTCTTCCCGCAGCATTACCTCGGCGCCATCGGCATGCCGCGCCGGATCTACACGTACGGGCCCGGCCGCGGCTGGGAGTTCTGGAACCTGATGTCGACGGTCGGCGCCTTCGGCATCGCGCTGTCGGTGCTGCTCTTCGCCATCAACGCCGCGCGCTCGCTGCGCAGGGGCGCCGTGGCGCCGGCCGACCCGTGGGACGGCCGCACGTTCGAGTGGCGCACGTCGTCGCCCCCGCCGGTGCACAACTTCGACACCATCCCGCCCGTGTACGGGCGCGACAGTTTCTGGCGCGAGAAGCACGGCGACAGCCGCGGGCGCAAGCCGGCTCCGCTGCCGCCGCGGCCCGAGCCGCACGGCATCCATATCCCCTCCGGGTCCTTCTGGCCCCTGGTGATGGCGCTCGGCATGGTCACCGCCGCGGCCGGCGCGCTCATCGCGCTGCCTGTCGTCATCGTGGGCGCGCTCGTCGCGGTGGTCGCCGGCTGGGCGTTCGCACTCGAGCACCATCGCAACCCCGCGCACGTGGACCAGGTCGGCAACCTCGGCGTCGATCACCGCAAGGTGGCCATGTGGGTCTTCCTGGGCTCCGAGTGCTTCTTCTTCGGCACCATGATCGCGACGTACCTGGCCTATAAGGGACGCAACGTGGTCGGCCCGCACCCGCACGAGATCCTCAACATCCCGCTCACGACGATCTCCACGTTCGACCTGCTGATGTCCTCGCTCCTCATGGTGCTGGCCCTGCACGCCGTCCAGACCGGCGACCGCGCGAAGGCCCGCCTGTGGCTCTTCGGCACCGCGTTCTTCGGGCTGATCTTCCTGGGCTTCCAGGCCTGGGAGTTCACCGAGTTCGTGCACGAGGGGCTGACGCTGCAGCAGAACCTGTTCGGGTCGACGTTCTTCGTGCTCACCGGTTTCCACGGCGGCCACGTGGCCCTCGGCGTGGCGCTGCTGCTGACGCTGTGGATCCTCGACCTGCGCGGCCGTCTCGACGTCCGTGATGCCGTCAAGGTCGAGGTCGTCGGCCTCTACTGGCACTTCGTCGATGTCGTGTGGATCATCATCTTCACCGTGATCTACTTGATCCCATGAGCACCCCGGGCCACGTCGAGCACGCCTCCTCGGTGGCGACGTACGTGCGGGTGGCGCTCATCCTGACCGTCGTCACCGCGCTCGAGGTCGGCGTCATCTACATTCGTTTCCTCACGCCGATCATCGTCCCGCTCCTGCTGACGATGGCGGCGGCGAAGTTCGTCCTGGTGGTGATGTTCTTCATGCACCTCCGCTACGATCCGCGGCCGCTCAGCGCGCTGTTCGTGGGGCCGCTGATCGTCGCCACCCTGCTCGCGCTGGCGCTCATCGCGCTCGTCGGGACCCTGTACTCGCTCCACGGCTGAGGCGGTCGTGCTCGGCTCCATCCATCCCGAGGTCGTCCTCTTCGCCGCCATCGCCGCGGCGCTGTATGCCCGCGCGCTGCGCCGCCTCCCGGCCAGCCGCCGTCAGGCCGCGAGCTTCGTGGCCGCGCTGGTCGCCGTGCTCGTCGCGCTCAACGGACCCCTGCACGATCTGAGCGACTGGTATCTCTTCAGCGCCCACATGGTGCAGCACCTCGTGCTGACGCTCGTGGTGCCGCCGCTGCTGCTCGCGGGCCTGCCGTCCGCGATGGCCGACGCGCTCCTGCGCCCGCTCCTGGCGCGGCGGATCCTGGCCTCGGTCGCGCGGACGGTGACGCGGCCGCTCCCGGCCTTCGCGCTCTACGCCACCGGGCTCATCGGCTGGCACTTCCCGGCGCCCTACAACGCCGCGCTGGAGATGCACGGCTGGCACATCGTCGAGCACGTCGTGCTCATGGTCACGGCGACGATCGGGTGGTGGCCGGTTCTCTCGCCCTCACGCGCGCTGCCGCCGCTGCCCTACGCCGCGCAGCTCCTCTACCTGTTCGTGTTCGGGATGCCGATGACGGTGGTGGCGGCGATGATCGCCAGCGCCGACCACGTGCTCTATCCGTTCTACGAAGCGGCGCCCCGCATCGTCGATCTGACCCCGCTGGCCGACCAGCGGCTCGGTGGGCTGATCATGTGGGTACCGTCGGGGCTGATCCCGCTCGCCGCGTTCACGGTCGTGTTCTTCCGCTGGGTTGCATCGGAGGCCGACGAACCTGCCTGATCCGCTCAAGCATGCGTGGCATTTACCTTGCAATCCCCTGCTGTACGCGCCGCCGGGAACTGGTCACCGGCGCGGAGGAAGGGGACCAAGACGATGCAAAGTTTTACAAGTACCGGGAGCATGAAGGTCGAATTCAAGCCGGTCGGGCGCCATCGCCGCGAGTGGATGTGGAAAGCCCGCGATGAAGAGAGCAACACGATCTCGATTTCCGGCCAGCGGTTCGATTCGCTGACGGACGCCGTCCGTGACGCGCGCGAGCACCTGGGCGACGACGACGAATCCGACGACGACGGGCCGGAGGCTGCGTAGCCACGTCCGCGTAAGTTCTGCAATTTCGCCTGCCTTTTTCACTGCCTCCGGCATTCCGCCTGCTATCATGAGTGCCGCGCGTCATGAACATCTGCGTCGTCGGCACCGGCTACGTCGGCCTCGTCACGGGCGCGGTCTTCGCTGATCTCGGCAACGACGTCGTCTGCGTCGACAACGACGCCACCAAGATCACCGACCTCGAAGCGGGCCGCATGCCCATCTATGAGCCCGGGCTCGAGGAGATGGTGGCCCGCAACATCGCCGACGGCCGCCTGACCTTCACGACGGACCTCGCCGCCGCCGTGCGCCGCGCCGTCATCGTCTTCATCACCGTGGGCACACCCCCCAAGCCCAACGGCCAGGCCGACCTGGGCGCGGTCGAAGACGTCGCGCGGGGCATCGCGCAGGCGATGGAGCGCTACACGGTCGTCGTCAACAAGTCCACGGTGCCGGTGGGCACCGGCGACTTCGTGCGCGAGGTCATCGCGCGGCACCAGACGGCGCCGGTGCCCTTCGACGTGGTGTCCAACCCCGAGTTCCTGCGCGAGGGCTCGGCCATCGAGGACACGCTGCGGCCGGACCGGATCGTGATCGGCGCCCCCACGCAGCAGGTGGCCATGACGCTGCTGGAGCTGTACGCGCCGCTGGAGCGGCCGATGATCATCACGGACGTGCCGTCGGCGGAGATGATCAAGTACGCCTCCAACGCGTTTCTCTCCACCAAGATCTCGTTCATCAACGCCATCGCCAACATCTGCGAGCTGGCCGGCGCGGACGTGACGCAGGTGATGAAGGGCATGGGGCTCGATCCGCGCATCGGCGCCGCGTTCCTCTCGGCGGGCCTCGGCTACGGCGGCTCGTGCTTCCCCAAGGACACGGACTCCCTGGTGCACACGGCGGCGACCCTGGGCTACGACTTCGCGATGCTGCGCGCGGTGGTGGACGTCAACCGGGAGCGGGCCGGGCACTTCGTGGACCTCATGGTGAAGGCGCTGGGGCCGCTGGACGGCCGCGTGGTGGCGGTGCTGGGGCTGGCCTTCAAGCCGAACACGGACGACATGCGCGAGGCCAAGTCCGTGGAGGTGGTGGAGCGGCTGCTGGAGCGGGGGGCCACGGTGCGGGTGTACGACCCGGTGGCGATGGACCACGCGCGCAAGACGCTGCCGGACGGCGTGCAGTACTGCGAGTCGCCCTACGA
>JBKPRI010000288.1:0-2082 GCA_046734515.1 Candidatus Methylomirabilota bacterium
GTGCGGGGCCGGCGCCGCCGCCGGTGCTCGGCTGGGTCGCGGCCATCGTGCCCGGGGTGGTGGTGGCGCCGCCGGTGGGCGCGGGCGCTGCGGCCTGGGTCGTGGCGGGGCGCTTGGCACAGCCCACCATCACGACACCGACGACCAGGAGCAACGCGAACATGACATGAGAACAGCGGCTAAGCATGCTCCCTCCTTTTTGGCCTGCGCAGCCACTTCCCCCGCGCACCGGAAAGCCTATCACGGCAGGCGAGGGGACCACGAAGGACTTGTACTCTCGGATTGTCCACGCGTGAGTGGCGTGGGCGCGCTGCCGTCGGCCAGCATGGCGAAGAGCTGCCAGCGGCCGAGACGATTCGACTGAAACGCGATGTGACGGCCGTTCGGCGACCACGCGGCGCCCTGGTTGTCACCGCCGCTGGTGAGGCGGCGCGGGCTCGAGCCGTCGGCGTCGACGACCCAGATGTCGTGTGCACCGGAGCGCTGCGTGTACGCGATGAGATCGCCGCGCGGCGACCAGCGCGGCTGCGTGTGAAAGCCGCTCGAGGTGACCTGCCGGACGTTCAGCCCCTGATCGTCCATCACGAACACGTGCGGCGCGCCGGCGCGGTCGGAGATGAACGCGATCTGGCGTCCGTTGGGCGACCACGTCGGCTCGGTGTCGATGCCGGCGTGCCGCGTGAGGCGGCGCATGCTCCCGTTGGCCAGGTTGAGGACGTGGATCTCGGGATTGCCCGTCACGCTGAGCGTCATCGCGATGGACTTGCCATCCGGACTGAAGGCCGGCGAGCTGTTGATGCCGACGAACGCGGCCAGCGTCTGCTCGGGCCGGCGCTCGAAGGGAAACGCGCGGTAGAGATCCGGGTATCCCTGCTTGAACGACGTGAAGGCGACCGAGCGCGCGTCGGGGCTCCAGACCGGCGACAGGTTGATGGAGCCGTTGCGCGTGACCGGCGCCGCGCCGACGCCGTCGTAGTCGGCCATGACGATCTCCTTGGCCCCCACCGGACCGCTGACGAAGGCGATCTTCGTGTCGGCCACGCCCGGCTCGCCGGTGAACTGCAGCACCACGTCGTCGGCCACCTTGTGGGCGAGCCGGCGGATCACGCCGACCGGCAGCTCGAATTTTTTCGAGGCGATCAGCCGGTGCTCGGGCGAGGTGAGGTCGTAGAGGCGCATCTCGACCTCGGCGCGATCGCCGCGCAGCGCGAGCAGGCCGTGCACGCCGGCGTGCGCGCCGGCGGCGGCGAACTCCGTCCACGACTGCTTGAGCGCGCTGGGATTGTTCGCGGGGATCGCGCCGGTGGCCGCGACCACGCTGAAGAGCCCGGTGAACGTCAGGTCGGCGCCGGTCACCGAGGCGAGCAGCTTGCCCGCCCCGCCGGCGTCAGGGCCGGTGGTGACGGTGAACTCGGGGATGGCGATGTTGAGCTTGCGCGTGCCGCCGCCCGTGACGTTGAGGAAGACGTCCACGCCCTGTGCGCGGGCGGGCATCGGCGCCGCCACGGGCCACAGGCCGGGCACGGCGAGCAGAGAAACGACGAGCGTCAGCACGAGCAGCCGTCGAACGGTCATGGCTCAGCCTCGATCCTGGGAGAAGGAGAACCCAATCTTGATGGTCAGCACGGACTTGGGCCACTCCGGTGGAAGCTGGGGAAATGGCGCGGCGTCGTTGACGGCCCGCACCGCCTTCTGGTCGTAGTATCCGTTGCCCGACTGCTTGTCGATGCTGACCGCGCTGACGCGGCCGTCCCGCTCGATGGTGAAGACCACGACCGGCTGGCGCCCGGGCTGCGCCCACTGGTTCCAGCTCGCCGCGATCTTGGTCTCCACGATGCGGAGGTACCAGGCGAACGGGAAGTCCGACGCGGTGACGGTGACGGGGCCGGTCCCCTGCGGTGAGCCGGCGCGCTGGCCGAGCGCCGGTGCCGGCGGCTCGACGGGGCGCGGGGTCGGGATGGTCGTGCTCGGCGCCGGTACTGCCGATGGCGCGGCGCTGGCCACCTGCGGCAGCTCCTTCTCCGACGGACGCGGCGTGCCGGGCGCGCGCGGCGGCAGCGTGCGCTCGGGCAGGGCCCGGTC
>JBKPRI010000289.1:0-5481 GCA_046734515.1 Candidatus Methylomirabilota bacterium
CTCCACGACGAGGGCGCCGACACGCTCAGCTTCCGTCTCGGCGTCGGGCCGGGCGGCGCGGCCGACGCCGACCCGCGTATTCGCTCGGGCGAGGGGATCGGCGGCTGGGTGATGGCGACCGGCCGGCCCTATCGCGCAGCCGACATCGCCGAGGATCCCCGGCGCCATCCCGATTTCCAACCGATGATCGACGCCGGCAGCTTCCGCTCGGTGCTCATCGTGCCGATTCACGGGGACATCGGCGTCGAGGGCCTGATCTGCGTGGGCCGACGCGAGGTGCGCCCGTTCAGCGAGCGTGAGGAGATGATCTGCCAGCGCCTGGCGGCGCACGCCGCCATCGCGATCCGCAACAGCCACCTCTTCGCCGCCGAGCGCGCGGCCCGCGGCGAGGCCCATGCCGCCAACCAGGCAAAGGACCACTTCCTGGCCACCCTGTCGCACGAGCTGCGCACGCCGCTCAACGCGATGCTGGGCTGGCTGCGGATGCTGCGCAACCCGCGGCTGGACGAGGCGCAGAAGGCGCACGCCGTCGACGTCATCGAGCGCAACACCCGGCTGCAGACGCAGCTCATCAACGACCTGCTCGACGTCTCCCGCATCGTGGCCGGCAAGCTGGAGCTCGAGCAGTTCCCGCTGGACCTGGTGCCGGTGGTGCAGGAAGCCATCGAGGCCGTGCGCGCCGACGTCGAGGCCAAGACGCTGACGCTGGTCGTCGACCTCGAGCCGCGCACCGGCGAAGTGCGCGGGGATCCGATGCGGTTGCAGCAGGTGGTCACCAATCTGCTGTCCAATGCCGTGAAATTCACGCCGGCCGGCGGCCGCCTCGAGGTCCGCCTGGTCCGCGCGGCCGGTCACGCCCGGCTCACCGTGACCGACTCCGGCGAGGGCATCGATCCCGACATCCTCCGCCGCATCTTCGAGCCGTTCCTGCAAGCCGACACGAGCACGCGCCGCGCGCACCAGGGCCTCGGTCTCGGGCTCGCCATCGTCCGTCAGCTCGTGGAGGCGCACGGCGGGCGCGTGCACGCCGAGAGCGCCGGCCGCGGGCAGGGCGCGACGTTCGTCGTCGAGCTGCCCATCGTGGCGGTACGCGCCCCGCGCGCGGACGGCGCGCCGGAGCGGCGCCCGCGGACCGGCTCGCGGCTGGACGGCCTCCGCGTGCTGGTCGTCGACGACCAGACCGATGCGCGTGAGGTCGTGGCCCTCGTCCTGCGGGAGCGCGGCGCCGAGGTGCACGTGGCCGGCTCCGTCGCCGAGGCGCTTGCGCTGCTCGATCGGCGCGCGATCGATGTCCTGGTGAGCGACCTCGCCATGCCCGGCGCCGACGGCTACGATCTCATCCGCGCCGTGCGCGCCGGCGACGTGCACCGCGAGCCGCCCATTCACGCCGTGGCGCTGACCGCCTACACCGGCCACGAAGTCCGCGAGCGCGCCATCGCCGCCGGCTTCGAAGCTCACGCCACCAAACCCCTGAACCCCGAAGACCTCGTCGAGCTGATCGCGAAGCTGCCCCGCGCGTAGAAGGCACCGAACGCCGGGCGGGGTCGCTCTCCCCCTACACAAAGTCCCCCGACATCATCGCCAGCAATCCTGACGGCACGCTTCTTGGAGCATGACTCGGGCATGTCAACCCAGGAGATGAGCGTCCTGCAGGATCTCCGGAAGTTCGTTCGACAGCACCGGACGTGTGGCGTGCTCACGATTCACCTGGAGCCCCCCGCGGATACCGCGTATTCGATCGAGATCGGCTGTCGTGCCTGCGACGCCGCGCTGTGCCGCACGGTCGATGCGGCCGCCGCCGCGTGGGATCTCACGCACACCGATCTGCTGCTCGCGCTGAACTGAGGCGCCCCTCGTCGGCACCGGCCTACCCAGGCTGGGATACACTCTGCCCCTGTGTAGGACTTACAGGGGCGGGGTGAGAAAAAAAATTCCGTCTTCCTTCGGAAGCGCACTTCTATCTATACTTTCCCGCCGGTCGCCCCAGCTCGGGGCGGCCGCGATCTCACCAGGGGATTATGCGAACTGACCTCCAGCCGATGAATGGTCGGGCCAGCGGGCTCGTCGACGTCCTCGACCGCGTGCTCGACAAGGGCCTGGTCGTGGCCGGGGACGTCAAGATTTCCCTGGCCGAAGTCGAATTACTCACGATCCGAATTCGCCTGATCGTGTGCTCGATCGATAAGGCCGAGCAGATCGGACTCGATTGGTGGCGGTACGACAGCCACCTGTCGCCGGGTCGCGATCGGCTGGCCGATGAGAATCGTACATTGCGGAAGCAGATCCGGAACCTCGAGCGACGCGTCGCGGCGCTGGCTGCCAAGCCGAACTCGCGCGCTCGACGGCCGGAGTGACGGGAACGGTGACGTTCCCAGGGGGATTGACCGATGCCTGTTGAACGGACTCAAGGCGGAAGCAGCCTCATCGACGTCCTCGACCGCGTGCTCGACAAGGGCATCGTCATCGATGCCTGGGTACGCGTCTCGCTCGTCGGTATCGACCTGATCACCGTCGAAGCGCGCGTCGTGGTGGCGTCGATCGATACCTACCTCAAGTACTCGGAGGCTGTCGGCTCCGTCGCTCCCGTGTCGAAGCCGGCCGGGCTCACCGCGGGCGATGGCCGCGCCGCCGAGGCGGTGCTGGCCGAGAACGCCACCCTCCGGGCGCAGCTGGCCGCCACCGATGGTCGGGCGCGGCGGCGCCGGCCCGCGGGCGCCAAGTCGCAGTAACGCATGGCCTCTGCACGGACGACGACGGCGCGTGGCGCGAAGCCGCGGCCGGCGACCGGGGCGACGATCCGCCTCGAGCTCCTCGAATCGCTACTCATGTCTCGCGATGCCGGGCAGTGCGCCCAGCGCGCGCTGGCCTGGCTGCAACGTCACGCGGGGATCCGTCGCGGATTGTGCCTGGCCGCCGACACGGCCCCGCCGCGCCTGGTGCCCGTCGCGAGCCTGGGCGTCTCGGCGCCGCGCCTGGAGCGTTACAGCGTCGATCTCGAGGTCCGCGATCATCCCCTCACGCAGGCGCTGCTCTCCAGCACGCCGACCATTCTCGGCAGCAACGGCCACGGCGCCACGACGCCGCTCGGGCCCGGCCCGGTGCAGGCCATCGCGCTCGCTCCACTGTCTCCGCGTGATCTGCCGGCCGGACTCCTCCTGGTGTCGCCCTTCACCCCCCAGGGCGCCCCCGAGGTCCGCTGGCTGGCCCGCGTGCTGGGACCGCGGCTGGCCGCGCTGATGGCCGCGCGGCGCGTGGAGGAGGCCGAGAACCGGCTGCAGCGCGAGCGCGGCCTGCTCTACGGCATCATCAATGCGGTCATCGACCCGATCCTGTTGACCGACGGTGACGGCCGCATCATCATCGCCAACTCGCGCGCGGAGACGCTGCTGGCCGCCGACGAGGACCAGAGCGAGGGCCGGCGCCAGGCGGTCACGCTGAACAACATGCTGTTCTCGGCCGCGCTCAGCCGGCATGCCATCGAGGGCGCGGAGGCGCCGCGCCACGAGATGCCGCTGGTCGATCCCGTGGATGGCTCCGACCTGCTCTTCGAGCTCATGAGCACCCCGGCCACCGACGTGCGTGAGGGTGCCGGCATCGTGTCCATCCTGCGCAACGTCACGGACCTGCAGCGGGCCACCGCCGAGATCGAGGAGAACTACCGCAAGCTGCGCCAGACGGAGGCCGACGCGCGCGCCGAGCGCGACCGGCTCGACCTCGTCATCGACTCCGTGGCCGACCCGATCCTCGTGACCGATCCGGGCGGCAACATCGTCATGATGAACGCGCCGGCCGAGCGGCTCTTCGTCGCCGTGGACGGCGACAGCGAGGAGGCGCATCGCCAGGTGCAGGCCAACGACGCGCACTTCTCGTCGTTCGTCTCCAACCTCTTCTTCGAGGGCGATTCGCGCCGGCGCACCGGCTCCATCGGCCTCGTCGATCCCACCACCGCCGCCTCGCTGCCCATGGAGGCCATCTCCGGCAAGATCGTCTCCGAGCACGGTGAGGTCACGGCGGTGGTGACCATCCTGCACGACCGCACCGAGGAGCTGGAGCGCGCGCGCCTCTACGAGGACCTCAAGAAGCTGTCGGCCGAGCTGGAGCAGAAGGTGCGCGACGCCACCGCCGAGCTGGTGCGCCAGAACGAGCTGCTGCGCCGCTCGCACATCGCCCTCGAGCAGGCGTCGGCGCTCAAGTCGCAGTTCCTGGCGAACATGTCGCACGAGTTCCGCACGCCGCTGAACGCGATCCTCGGCTACACCAGCATGCTGCTCAAGGGTGTGTCGGGCGAGATGACGCCGCAGCAGCGGCGCAACCTCGAGCGGATCGACTCGAACTCGCACCACCTGCTGTCGATCATCAACGACATCCTCGACATCAGCCGCATCGAGGCCGGCAAGATGCCGCTGACGCTGGTGGAGTTCCTGCTGCCCGACATGGTCCGCGAGGTGCTCGCCGAGGTGGAGCCGCTGATCGCGCGGGCCAAGCTGGCGGTGGCCACCGAGCTGGACGACGCGCTGCCGCTGGTCAAGAGCGACCGCCAGAAGGTCAAGCAGATCATCATCAACCTGCTGACCAACGCCCTGAAGTTCACCCCGCAGGGCTGGGTCAAGGTCACCGCCGCCTACGACACGCGCCTGGACCGGCTGACCATCGCCGTGACCGACAGCGGCATCGGGATCTCGCCCAAGGACCAGGAGGTCATCTTCGAGGACTTCCGACAGGCCGACGACTCGCCGACGCGCCAGTACACCGGCGCCGGCCTCGGGCTGGCCATCTGCCGCCGCCTCACGCAGATGCTGGGCGGTGAGCTGACCGTGCGCAGCGCGCTCGGCGAGGGCTCGACGTTCACCCTCACGATGCCGCGCACGCCACAGGACTGACGATGACAGCCGACTCGCTGCTGGTGCTGCTGGTGGACGATTATCCCGACAACCGCGACATCTACGTGCAGTTCCTGACGTACTCCGGGCTCCGGGTCGAGGAAGCGGAGAACGGCCACCAGGCGCTCGACAAGGCCTTCGAGCTGCACCCCGATGTCATCGTCATGGACCTCTCGCTGCCCGGCCTCGACGGCTGGGAAGCCACCCGGCGCCTCAAGAACGATGCGCGTACCCGGGACATCCCCGTCATCGCGCTGACCGGCCACGCCCTGGCCGGTCACAGCAAGGGCGCGCTCGACGCCGGGTGCGATGCCTTCATCACCAAGCCATGCCTGCCGGAGCGGCTGCTCGATGAGATCCGCGCGATCCACGGCACCGCCCGCGCTCGATCGGGGGACCCCACGACATGAGCCGCGTCGTCAAGCGCACCAGTCGTTCCAAGACGTCCGCCGCCGACGCCAAGCGCGCGCGGCCGGCGCCGGCCGCGGTGGCCTCGCGCGTCATCCGCGAGGAAACGCCGGGCTCGCATTTGCCGGCGGGCGCCACGCGGACCCCGGGCGCGCCGCCGGCCTCGTCGGAGAAGCGCGGCAAGTACGTGTAC
>JBKPRI010000290.1:0-19250 GCA_046734515.1 Candidatus Methylomirabilota bacterium
CGCGAGCTGCTCGCGCAGGGCGACGAGCTCGCGCATCGCGGCCAGGCCGCGCGGCGGCAGGTCGCGCGCGCCCTTGACGCCCAGCCAGGCGTCGGGATCGACCGGCCGCTCGGGCGCCGGCTGGGCGGCGAGCGCCGCGCACTCCTCCTCGACCCAGGCCAGTCGTCCGATGCGCTCGAGCTCCTCGGTGAGCCGCGCGCGCAGCGCGAAGAGGTGCTGCACGTCCGCGGCCGCGTAGGCGAGCTGCGCCGCGTCGAGCGGCCGCACGGACCAGTCGTCCTTCTGGCGCGACGGCGGCAGCGCCACACCGAGGTACGTCTCCAGCAGCACGTCGAGGCCCAGCGCCTTGCCCCCCAGGAAGCGCGCGGCAATGGCCGTGTCGAACACCGAGACGAACGTGAGCCCGTAGCGGCGCTTGAGGTGCACGAGGTCGTTGTCGCCGGCGTGCAGGACCAGCGTGCGCCGCGGGTCGGTGAAGACCGGGCTCAGCGGCGTCAGGTCGGTGAGCGCGATCGGGTCGACCAGCCACACCGCGCCATCGGGGAGCCCGATCTGCACGAGGGCCAGGCGCTCCGGATAGTGGTGAAGGCTGTCGCCCTCGGTGTCGAGCGCGATCTCGCCCGTCGCCGACAGCTCGCCGACGGCGCGCGCGAGATCGCCGGGCTCGCGGGCCCAGCGGATGGCGGGGGTCACTACACCTTCTTGCGGGCGGCCATCGATTGCTGCATGCGCTCGAACCGACGGCGCAGCGGCTCCAGGCCCTCGTCGTGCGTGATCACGTACAGCTCGTTGCGCCGGATGGCGTCCAGGACCATCGCCGCCACGGCATCCGGCGCCAGGTAGCGGCCGATCAGCTCCACCTCGCCCCCGGCCGAGCCGTCGGTGTTGCGCAGCGCGGCCGGGCGGCTCCGCTCGGATTCCCGGATGCGTGTCTGCACACCCATGGGGCACAGCACCGACACGCCGATCCGGTAGGGCTTGAGGTCCTTGGCGAGTGTCTCCGAGAGGCCGACCACGGCGTACTTGGTCGTGTTGTAGACGCCGAGGCCCTGGCTCGCGATGAGGCCGGCCATCGACGCGGTGTTGACGATGTGTCCGGGCTCGCCGGCGGCGATCATCCGCGGCACGAAGGTCTCGACGCCGTGGATCACGCCCCAGAGGTTGACGCCCATCGCCCACTGCCAGTCGCGGTGCGTGGCGCGCTCGAGGCCGCCCCACAACGCGACCCCGGCGTTGTTGCACAGCACGTGCACCCCGCCGAAGGTCTGCCACGCGCGCTCGGCCAGCGCCTGGACCGAGCCGAGGTCGCTCACGTCGGTGCGCACGGCGAGGGCCTCTATCCCCAGCTCGCGCGCCTCGCGGGCCACGCCGTCCATGGCCGCCTCGTCGACGTCGGCGAGCACGACCCGTGCGCCCTCACGGGCGAGCGCCAGGACCAGCGCGCGCCCGATGCCGCTGCCCCCGCCCGTGATCACCGCCACCCGGTCCTTGAACGAATCCACGGCCGTCCACGTTAACCGTGCGCACCCGCCGGGTCAAATCGACGGGGTGTGGACGCCGCGGAAAGCGGCCGTAAGAGGCCGACGTGATTCAGATTCGAGGGCGCGACCAGCCCGGCGAATTGCAGCGGTGGGGAGGGCTAGCCGGCCACGGGAAGCGTCACGTGGTCCATCCATCGGGGGCGGCCGCCGGTGCGGCGGATGGTGGCCATGACGCGGTCGACGTTGCCGAGGTCGCTCCACT
Organism: Candidatus Methylomirabilota bacterium; assembly: GCA_046734515.1. GTDB lineage: Bacteria > Methylomirabilota > Methylomirabilia > Rokubacteriales > CSP1-6 > AR5. Next base: position 1,744 of record JBKPRI010000290.1, read on the forward strand.
CCACGCCCTTGACGCGCACGGTGCCGAGGCGGGAGGCGCCCGGGACGAGAATACGCTCGGAGAAGTTGATCGACGGCAGCGTGGCGTAGATGCGCTCGGCCACGTGGGCCTCGCGCCCGGTGCCGATCGCGCGGCTCATGGGCTCGAATGCGGCGATCAGTTCGGGGGCGCCGGCCGCGATGAGGTCGAGGAAGGCCGACAGGCGCCCGACCATCACGAAGCTGTTCCACAGGCAGCGGCGTCCCAGCAGGGTCGTCGCCAGCTCCGCCGACGGCTTCTCCCAGAAGCGGCGTATCGGGAACACGAGCGCGTTGTCCATCGGCAGTGGGCGCTCGTCGGCCTCGATCCAGCCATACTCTGTCTCCGGCGTGTCGGGCTCGATGCCGAGGAGGACCACGAGATCGGGACGGGCCTGGATCGCGTCGAGGGCCGCCGCGGCCGCGGCGACGAATGCCGCGTCGTCGTCGACGAAGTGGTCGGACGGGAAGATGGCGACGGGGACGTCGCCGGCCAGATCCGCGATGCGGAGCAGCGGATAGAGCAGGCCGGCCGCGGTCCCGCGATTGTCCGGCTGCACGACGAGCCGGCCCGGGGCCAGATCCCGCACCAGCGGCGCGTAGAACGGCTCGTGAGGCCGCGTCACCACGATGGCCTGGTGGTCGAACCGCGTCAGCAGGTCGACCCGGCGGCGGGTCCGGTCGAGCAGCGTCTCACCATCGAGCAGCGGACAGAACTGCTTCGGGCGGCCCTCGCCGGTAATGGCGCGCGTCAGCGGCTTCAGCCGTACTCCGTCGCCACCTGCAAGAATCAGAGACCACGCGGATTGCGGCAGGCTCGGCATGGCGCTGTCGATCGTCCTTTCACCCAGGCTCGATTTTTGGTGTCACCGCCTTGCGACGGCGAGAACGGGAGCAACAACGATGCCGGACCCCGGCTGCGCGATCTTCGCGCCGTTCAATCGAGACGCGGCCGGCGTTGGGTAACAAAATACCGAGGTTGGAGAGTAAGCGCCGGAACGCCGGCGGCGGCACGGGGTGTGGTGGTCGGCTCCGAATCGCCCGGCCCCCCGGCGGGGTCCGATCTTGACCCCGTTCCGCCCGAGGTCGAGCCGCGTCAGCGCGGGACGAGCGTCGCGCGCTGTGCCGCCGCGTCCACGGTGACGGTGAAGCCGTCGAGCACGTCGCGGCCGAGCAGGCCGTCGATGTTCTGGTTGGCGATGGTATGCACGATCACCGGTAGCGGCCCGAGCCGCACGCCCGCCACGTCCAGCCGCGGGATCGACACGACCGTGGCGGCGGCGTCGCCCGTGACCCCACGAATCTGCACCGGCGTCCCGCTGCTGACGTCGATGCCGGCGCGCGCCAGCGCCGCGTGCGTGATCAGCGTGCGCTCGGCCCCCGTGTCCACGAGCAGGCGGAGCGTCACGCCATTGATGGCGGCGTCCACCATGAGGGGCCCGCCGGTGTACGGGATGACCGCGCCGGGCGGCGCCGCCGGCGCGACCGGCACCACGGGGCCCGGCGTCGGCGAGCCGATGTCCTCGGCGGTGTCGCGGAACTGCTCGGGGATGCTCTCGGGGTCGGTCGTGTAGTGGACCGTGCCCTCGGCGTCGGTCCAGCGATAGAGCTGCGCCGCGGCAGGCCCCGCGCCGAGAACGACAAGCGCCAGGGTGATCAGCAGCGCTCGCCTCAGACGATCACCTTCTTGGCGCGGAATGCGCCGATCTGCTCGGGCGTGTAGCCGTGCTCGGCCAGGATCTCGTCGGTGTGCTCGCCGAGCAGTGGCGCCGGACGTCGCACCCCGGCCTTCATACGCGAGAACTTCACCGGCGTGCCCACCACGGGGATGTCGCCCAGCTTGGGATGCAGCACACGCTCGACCATCTGGCGTGCGGCCGTCTGGGGATCCTGCATCACCTGCTCGACGTTGTTGACCGGGGTGGCCGGCACGCCGGCGTCCTCCAGGATCTTCAGCAGCGGCTCGCGGTCCTGCTTGCCGATGGCCGCCTCCAGCGCCGATTCCAGCTCGCGCCGATGCTTCACGCGCTCGATGTTCTTCGCGAAGCGCGGGTCCTCCACCATGTGCCCGAGGCCGAGCGCGGGGGCCAGCCGCTGCCAGAAGCGATCGTTGGCGCCGGCGATGAAGATCCACTGCCCGTCGCGGCACTTGAACGTGCGATAGGGCGAGAGCGAGGGATGCGAGGAGCCGAGCGCTTTCGGGATGGCGCCGGTCAGCAGGTAGCCCTCGGCGTGATAGTTCAGCAGTGTCACCGCCGTCTCCAGCAGCGAGCCGTCCACGCGCTGCCCGAGCCCCGTCTTCACCCGGTGCAGGATCGCGTTCACGATGCCGAACGCGCAGAAGATGCCGGTGGTCAGATCGAGGAACGACACGCCCGCCCGCACCGGCGCGCCGTCGGGCTCGCCCGTGATCGACATGATGCCGCTGAAGGCCTGCATGAGCGCCTCGTAGCCGGCGCCGTCCTTGCGCGGCCCGGTGCGGCCGAAGGCCGACACCGAGGCGTACACCAGGCCGGGATTGGCGGCGCTCAGCGTGTCGTAACCGAGGCCGAACGACTCCATCGTGCCCGTCCGGAAGTTCTCGATGAGCACGTCGGCACGGCCGGCCAGGCGCTTGAGGATCTCGACGCCCTCCGGCTGCTTGAGATCGAGCGTCATGTCGCGCTTGTTGCGGTTGATCACCAGGAACGCGGCGGACTCGCCGTCCTTGTGCGGGGGCCACGTCCGGGACTCGTCGCCGCTGCCGGTGTCCTCCACCTTGATGACGTCGGCGCCGAGGTCGGACAGCAACATGCCGCAGAAGGGGCCGGCCAGCACGCGGGAGCAATCGACGACGCGAATGCCTTCGAGGGACAGGGCGGGAGAGGTCATGGCGCTAAGAGTAGCAGACGACGAGACACGTCCGGGAGGGTCGATCGCGCTACTATGAGACGTCATGCGTGATCTGCGAGAAGCGCTCGCGCGCCGCGTCCTCGTGCTGGACGGCGCCATGGGCACGATGCTGCAGGCGGCCGGCCTCACCGCCGAGGACTTCGGCGGTGCCGCGCTGGACGGGTGCAACGAGCACCTGAACCTGACGCGCCCCGACGTGGTGCGCGGCATCCATCGCGCCTATCGCGAGGCGGGCGCCGACTGCATCTCCACCAACACCTTCGGCTGCGCGCCGTACGTGCTCGGCGAGTACGGCCTGGCCGACCGCGCCGAGGAGATCTGCCGCGCCGCGGCCCGGCTGGCGCGCGAGGGCGCCGGGGAGGCGTTCGTGCTCGGCGCCATGGGCCCGTCCACGCGCACCATCACCGTGACGCGCAACGTGACCTTTGACGAGGTGCGCGCAGGCTACCGCGTGCAGGCGGCCGGGCTCATCGCCGGCGGCGTCGATGCGCTGCTGCTGGAGACGGTGCAGGACACGCTGAACCTCAAGGCCGCCGCGCTCGGTGTCCAGGACGCGCTGGCCGCCGCCGGCGTCGAGCTGCCGCTGATGGTCAGCGTCACCATCGAGCCGACCGGCACCATGCTGGCGGGCCAGGCGGTCGAGGCGCTGTGGGCCTCCCTCGAACACCTGCGCGTGTTCTCGGTGGGGCTCAACTGCTCGACGGGCCCGGAGTTCATGACCGACCATCTGCGCTCGCTCTCGGCGCTGGCCACCGCCTTCACGAGCGTCTATCCCAACGCGGGCCTGCCGGACGAGCGCGGCCAGTACGGCGAGACGCCCTCGAGCCTCGCCTTCAAGCTCACGCGCTTCCTCGACGAGCGCTGGGTGAACCTCGTGGGCGGCTGCTGCGGCACCACGCCCGCGCACATCGCCGCCATCGCGGCCATCGCGCGCGGCCGCGCCCCGCGGACGGCGCCGGCGGAGCTGGCCCCGGCGGTGAGCGGCATCGAGGTGCTCTACCCGGCCGACGACAACCGGCCGGTGTTCGTGGGCGAGCGCACCAACGTGATCGGCTCCCGCAAGTTCAAGGAGCTCGTGGTCGGCGAGCGCTTCGACGACGCGGCCGAGGTCGGCCGCGCCCAGGTGAAGGCCGGCGCCCAGGTGCTCGACGTGTGCCTGGCCAATCCGGACCGTGACGAGGCGGCCGACATGGACCGCTTCATGAGCGAGCTGACGCGGCGGATCAAGGTGCCGCTGATGATCGACTCCACCGATGCCGCCGTCCTCGAGCTCGCGCTGCGCCACTGCCAGGGCAAGGCCATCGTGAACTCGATCAACCTGGAGGACGGCGAGGAGCGCTTCGAGAAGGTCACGCCCCTCCTCCGCCGCTACGGCGGCGCCGTGGTCGTCGGCTGCATCGACGAGGACAAGCAGCAGGGCATGGCGGTGACCCGCGCGCGCAAGCTCGCGATCGCCGAGCGCGCCTACGCGCTGCTGACCGAGCGGTACGGGATCCCGGCGCGTGACCTGATCTTCGATCCGCTGGTGTTTCCCGTCGGCACCGGCGACGTCAACTACGTCGGATCCGCGGTGGAGACGATCGAAGGCGTGCGCGCGATCAAGGCGCGCTTCCCGGAGTCGCGCACGATCCTCGGCATCTCCAACGTGTCGTTCGGGCTGCCGCCGGCCGGGCGCGAGGTCCTCAACGGCGTCTTCCTCTATTACTGCGTCAAGGCCGGGCTCGACTACGCGATCATCAACACCGAGCGGCTGGAGCGCTATCCCTCCATCCCGGAGGAGGAGCGGCGGCTCGCCGAAGACCTGATCTACGGGCGCGGCGCTGACCCGGTGGCCGCGTTCGCCGCGCACTTCCGCGAGCGCAAGAAGGCCCCGGCGGTGGCCAGCACGCTGACGCTCGACGAGCGGCTGGCCCGCTACATCGTCGAGGGCAGCCGCGACGGGCTGATCGAGGACCTCGAGGCCAAGCGGCGTGAGGCCGAGCCGCTGGCCATCATCAACGGTCCGCTGATGCGCGGCATGGACGAGGTGGGCCGCCTCTTCAACGACAACCAGCTGATCGTGGCCGAGGTGCTGCAGTCGGCCGAGGCCATGAAGGCGGCGGTGGCGCACCTCGAGCCGTTCATGGAGAAGACCGACAGCGCCGTGCGCGGCACCATCGTGCTGGCCACCGTGAAGGGCGATGTCCACGACATCGGCAAGAACCTGGTGGAGATCATCTTCGGCAACAACGGCTACCGGATCATCAACCTCGGCATCAAGGTGCCGCCCGAGGATCTCATCGCCGCCTGGCACACGCACAAGCCCGACGCCTTCGGCCTCAGCGGCCTGCTCGTGAAATCCGCGCAGCAGATGGTGGTGACGGCGCAGGATCTGAAGGTCGCGGGGATCGAGGCGCCGCTCTTCGTCGGCGGCGCCGCGCTGACGCGCAAGTTCACGGCGACGCGGATCGCGGCCGAGTACGGGGGCCTCACGCTCTACGCCAAGGACGCCATGGACGGCCTCGATCTCGCCAACCAGCTCTTCTCGGCGGTGACGCGGGACGCCCTGGTCGAGCGGGTGAAGCGCGAGCAGGCCTCGCTGGTGGAGAGCGCTGCCGAGCCCGCGCGGGTGCCGGCCGCGCCGCCCGTGCGCGCCTCCGCACGCATCGCGCCGGTGGAGGTGCCCGCGCCCCCCGACCTCGAGCGCCACGTCCTGCGTGACGTGCCGCTCGGCCACCTGTTCCCCTACCTCAACGTCCAGATGCTCTACGGCAAGCACCTGGGGCTGCGCGGACCCGTCGCGCGAATGCTCGAGGAGGGCGACGCCAAGGCGCTCGAGCTGCGCGAGGTCGTGGAGGCGCTGAAGGCCGAGGCGGTGCGCGAGGGACTGCTCACCGCGCACGGCGTCTATCAGTGGTTCCGCGCGCGGGCGGCGGGCGAGACGCTCACGCTGCTGGGCGGTGGCGGCGAGGCGGTCGCGCACTTCACGTTCCCGCGTCAGCCCGACGGCGAGCGGCTGTGCCTGGCCGACTACGTCCGCGCCGACGGCGGCGAGGACTACGTCGCGCTGTTCGCGGTCACCTGCGGGGCGAACGTTCGCGACCGGGCGGCGGCGTGGAAGGCCCGCGGCGACTACCTGCGCTCGCACGCGCTCCAGGCGCTCGCCATCGAGACGGCGGAGGCCTTCGCCGAGTGGCTGCACGCGCGGCTGCGGACGCTCTGGGGCTTCCCCGACGCGCCGGACCTCCCCATCGCCGACATGCTCAAGGCGCGCTATCGGGGACTACGCGTGTCGTTCGGTTATCCCGCGTGCCCCGAGCTGGCCGATCAGGCGACCCTGTGGCGCCTGCTACGTCCCGAGGAGATCGGTATCGCGCTGACGGAGGGCTTCATGATGGACCCGGAGGCCTCGGTCTCCGCGCTGGTGTTCCATCACCCGGCGGCGAAATACTTCAAGGCCACCGCCGACTGACGCTCAGTGGTGGCAGGCGATGCAGTCGAGCGGGGCCCGGCGGCCTTGCGTGGCGTTCTGCGCCCGGTGGCACTCCACGCACCAGCCCATGGTCAACGCGGGCGGCGCGGGCTTCAGCCCCACCAGGCGTAAGAGGTCGTTGGTCAGCCGCGGTCCCGTGTGGGCGCCCACCACGCGCATCTGCTCGATCGGTCCGTGGCACCCCTGGCAGGGCAGGTTGGCCGCGATGTGGGCCTTGTGCGGGAAGTACGTGAACTCCGGCACCTTGAAGACACGCACCCAGGGGATCGCCTCGCCACGCTGCGCGTACGCGTGGATTTTGCCGATCTCGGGATTGTCCTGCACGCCGATCACCTTGTGACAGCCCACGCACCGCTCGACCGAGGGCAGGCCCGCGTACTCCGAGCGTCGCGCATCGGCGTGGCAGTACTGGCAGTCGATCTTGAACGAGCCGGCGTGGATGAGGTGGCTGAAGAGGATCGGCTGGCGCGGCGCGCCCGGCACGGTGACCAGCTCCTTGGCGGCGGCGCGATCGAACGCGGGCCTGGCCAGCGTCCGCACGTAGGCCACGATGTCGCGCGCCTGCGCCTCGCCGAGATACGCCTTGAACGGCGGCATCCCCGGCGTGAGCCCCTCGGCCGGACCACCGTGCAGGATGATGTTGACGATGAAGGCGTCGGGCAGGCCGTTCATCAGTCGGCCGTCGGCCAGGTCGGAAGGCTTCGTGGCGAAGCTGCCGGCCGAGGGGCCATCGCCCTTGCCGGTCTCGCCGTGACAGACGACGCAGTGGGTCGCGTAGAGCTGGCGGCCGTTCAAGACCTCGCGCGACTGCGCTCCTTCGCGCGGGGTAGCCGACGGCGAGGCAGCGCCCGCGCGGGACCAGAGCGCGGCGGTGACGGCGATCAGAGCGATCAGGGCGACGGCAAGGCCGCCGACCCATGCGCGACGGCTCAAGCGGTGAGCGTCCCTCCGGGGTGCCGGGCTACTCCTTGATGAGCTGCTGTCGGCGCTGCAGATACCCGTGCCGGACTGCGCTGTACATGTCGATCACGCTCTCCTCGAAGCCCTGGAAGAGGTCGTAGTTGAGCGCGCGATCGTTGAGCGTGTCGCCGGCCTTCATGCCGAGGCGATCCCAGAAGAACGGCAGGAAGTAGCCCAGCGGGTCCATGAACCCGTCCACCGCCTTGCCGATACCGTCACGGACCGTGAGGGGCTCCATGAACGGCAAGACGAGGTAGGGTCCGGCGCCTGCGCCCCACACACCGAGCGTCTGGCCGAAGTCCTCGCGGCTCTTGTGAATGCCCCAGTAGTCCTTGGCCGGGTCGAACAGCCCGCCGATGCCCGCGGTGCTGTTGATGAGGAAGCGCCCGATCTCGCGGCCGGCGCCGCCCCACTTGCCCTGGAGCAGGCTGTTGACCATGCGGGGCACGAAATTGATGTTGTCGAAGCCGTTGGCGATGAGCACCTGCCACGGCTCCGGCATGATGACGCGATACACGCGCGCCGCCGGCTTGAGGATGAACCGGTCGAGGTTACGGTTGAGCGTGAACATCTTCTCGTTGAACGGCTCCCAGGGGTCGTAGTCCTCCTCGAGAGCGTCGGTGTCCGTGGCGCGCTGGGCCAGCGCGGAGCTCGAGCTCGACTCTTCGTCGTCCGCGCGCCAGGTGAGGGTCTGGACCTCGGGCTCGGGCAGTCGCGTGAGCGTGGTCGGCGAGGCGTCTAGCTCGGACACACCGCGGGCGATCGCGGTCGGGGCGACGGGCGTCACCGCCGACGTCGCTGGCTCGGGCGTCTCCACGGCGGCCACCGTGGCCGGAGCCGCCGGCTCGGACGTGGCGCCCAGCGTGCCGGCGCCATCGGACTTGAGCAGACCCGAGAACGTCCCACACCCGCTCAGCACGACGGCCGCCGTGATCGACAGCAGCAGCGCCGAGGCCATGCCGGCGAAGCCAGTCTCAGAGCGACGCAAAGTCGAGTCCTCCCCGGAAACGTTGGCGCCGAGCCGGCGCGCCACCGGCACAATATAGCGGAATTCCTGCACGGGCTCACTTGAAAATACTGGACAGCCGCTCGGCGCGCGCTGCGCTCCGTTGTTGTTTGGCGAGGGCGGCAGGCGTATGGTGGACGGGTCGTTTATGCAATCCGTCGGCCGACGAGGGGGAACCGAGTGAGTCGAGGTCGCGCACGCGAGTTCTGGTGCGAGGTGGTCTCCGAGACGGTGCTGATCCGCCTCAAGCGCAACGGCGGCTTCGGCCGCGCGCAGGGCTACTTCGTGCAGTGCAACCAGACCGACTGCCAGTACGTGGAAGAAAACAAGCCGCCGTGCCCGCTGCACGTGGGGCTGTTCGCCGACGAGATCCGCGCCGCCGACGAAGCCCGCGTGCGGCGCAACGAGGGCGGCTAGCGCGCGAGGCCCGGGCTCGGGCCCCGCGCTGGCGCCGTTACTTCGTCACCGCGCCGTAGATCGCTCCCGCCGCCGCCCCGACGCCCGTCCCGATGAGCGCGCCCTTGCCGGCGCCGTGGCCTGTTCCTGCCCCAATCGCCGCGCCCGTGCCCGCCCCGATCGCCGCCCCACCAAGCGTGGAGCACGCGCTCGCCGTCATCGCGAGCAGCCCAAGCCCCACCACCGTTGTAATCATGCGCTTCATTAGCATGACGTCCTCCTGCCCATAGGACGTTTCCCCTCCACCCAGCATTCGACCCCGCGCCGTTCGAGCGCCGGCTTTGCCGCCAGCGCAAAGTCTGATTGCAGCGGAAGCATTCGAATCCACATTCCGAGCGCCGGCTTTGCCGGCGCCATCGTGGTCTAGGGGGAGGCAGGGAGGAGCACGGCGTCAGCCGTGCGACGACCGTCGGCCGGGGAGTGCGAGGGGGCGTAGCCCCTTCGCCAAAAAAGCGGCGAAGCCCCCTTTCGAGTCACGGTCCGAGGACGACGGAGGTGAGCGTGCCCAGGTAGGTCCGCGCGGCGCGCTGGACGTCGGCGACGGTGACGGCCTCGACTTGCCGGCGATAGCGCTCGGGATACGCGCGGCCGACGCTCTCCACTTCGTAGAAGGCCAGGTACCACGCGAGGCGCTCGTTGGTACGGCGGTCCATCGCGTAGCGCCCGAGCAGGTAGCCCTTGGCGCGCGCGAGCTCCTCGGGCGAGACCGGCACGTCCCGGATCTTCTGCACTTCCGCGAGCAGCGCCTGCTCGGCCTTGGCCGCGTTGTCGGGCGCGGTGCCGAGATAGAGGATGAGCGCGCCGGGCTCGTGTACCGGGTCGTAGAACGACGCGGCCGTGTACGCGAGCGCGCTCTTGTCGCGCAGCTCGACGAAGAGGCGTCCGGCCATGCCGCCGCCGAGGATCGTCGAGAGCACCTTGACGACCGCGTGATCGGGATGATCGAGCGGCGGCGCGAGCCCGCCCACGACGATCTGCGTCTGCTGGGCCGGCTGCGTGATGATCACGCGGCGAACCGAGGGCTGTGGCGCCGGGATGCTCGGGTCGGACGCCGGTCCTCCCGCGGGCAGCCCGCCGAAGAGGCGGCGCGCCTCGGCCATCACCTCGCCCGGGCTCACCTGCCCGCTCACCACCAGCGTCATGCGCTCGGGCCGGTAGAAGCGGCGGTACCACTCCACGATGGCGGCGTGGTCGATGCTCCCCAGCGACTCGCGCGTGCCGAGGTTGGGCAGCGCATAGGGATGCGTGCCGAAGAGGTTCGCATAGAGCTCGTCGAACGCGCGCGCCGGCGCGTTGTCGCGGCGCCGCTGCAGGCGCGACAGCAGCCAGTCGCGCTCGCGGTCCACCTCGGCTGGATCGAGCTTCGGGGAGAGCGCCAGCTCGGCGGCGACGTCGAGCAGCTCGCGCCAGAAGCGCGCGAGCGCGGTGCCCTGGATACCGGAGTAATCGATGTCGCCGGCCGCACTGATCTTGCCGCCCAGACTCGCCACCAGGTCGGCGATGTCGCCACCGCTGCGCTTGGTGGTGCCCTTCACCATGACGGCGTGGGTGAAGTTGGAGATACCGGAGTTCGCCGGCGTCTCCCAGCGCGAGCCCATGCGGAGCAGCAACGCCACGGCGACGACGGGCGCGACGCGATTCTCGCGCACCATCACCGTGACGCCGTTGTCGAGCCGGGCGACCGTCACCCCTTCGCTCGGCGCCTGCGCCGCGGCCAGCCACGGCGTGGCCAGCACGGCCGCCAGCGCGAGCGCGAGCGCGCGCCCGGTCACCGGGCGTCCTTCGGGATGAACCGCACGCGGGCCACGTTGTCGTCGCCGAGGTACTTGCGCGCGGCGGCCTGGATCTGCGCCGCGGTGATCTCGCGCAGCCGGCCGAGGTACGCCAGCTCGTTGTCGAGCGTCCAGGTCGTCTCGGCCTGCCCGTAGGACTTGGCCAGTCCCTCCGAGGTCTCGATGTCGAACGCGTAGGACGACTCGGCGGTGACGATGGCCCGCCGGCGCTCGGCCTCGGTGACGCCCTCGCTCTTCACGCGGCGAATCACGTCCATGATGGCGGCCTCGGCGGCGTCGAGGTTCTTGGGATCGCAGCGCGCGGTGACCGACACCGTGCCCGATTGCTCGCGCGTGACGTAGGTGGCCTCGATGGCGAACACGAGGTTCTTCTGCTCGCGGACGGTCTGGTTGAGACGCGAGCTCGGACCGTCGCCGAGGATGTAGCTGAGCAGATCGACGGCCGGGATGTCCTCGGCTGCGAGCGCGGTGGCCGCGGCGTACCAGGCGAGCCCCAGGTAGGCCTGCTGCTCCGGGCGCGGAAGGTCGTCGCGCCGGCCGCCGGCCATCGACGGCAGCGGGGGCATCGCGCGCTTCGGCGCCGCCGGCCCGGTCAGGCGGCCGAAGGTCGCCTGCGCCAGCGGGCGCACCTGCGCGGCGGTCATCGGTCCGATGACGACGAGCGTCATGTTCTGCGGCACGTACTGCTTCTTGTAGTACGCGTCGAGCCGGGTCCGGTCGAGGGCCTGGATGAGCTCGCGCGTGCCGAGGATCGGCCGCCCGTAGGGGTGACCGCGATAGGCCACCTCTGACAGGCGCCGGCCCAGGAACTTCTCGGGGTCGTCCTCGGTGAGGTTCATCTCCTCGAAGACGACCTTCTTCTCGGCCTCGAGCTCTTCGGGCACGAACGCCGCGTTGACCGCGATGTCGGCGAGCAGCTCCAGCGCCGGCTTGACGGCCGCCGCGGGCACGACGATGTCGTAGTGGGTGAAGTCGTACGAGGTGAAGGCGTTGCTGGAGCCGCCCAGGCCCTCGATCTCCCGGTCGATCGAGCCGGGCGGGCGCGAAGGCGTGCCCTTGAAGAGCATGTGCTCGAGGTAGTGGCTGAGGCCCAGCTCGTTGGGCGCCTCGTCGCGGCCGCCTACCCGCATCCACATCTGCAGCGCGACCACGTCCGCCGCGCGATGCTCCTGCGTGATCAGCACCACGCCGTTGCCGAGCACTTCGCGCGTGGGCCGCGCGGCGCCGGCGGTCGCGCCCGGCGCAAGCGGTGCCGGCGCGGTGGACGTGGCACAGGCCGTCAGCACGCTCGCCAGCGCGACGACGAGCCATGCGGAGCCCGCGATGCGTGTCATCCGCGTGAGCCTATCACGACTATCTGGCTTGTTTACGTAGGAGGGGGCCCGCTGGGCCTTTCCTACACCTCCCCGCTCGCGCGGCGGCCACCCACCGTGGCCGTCCACCGTTTCGATAGCCTGCGGGCGGAGTCGAATCCGCGGATCCCGAGCAAGACCGCGAGGAGGCCGGCGTAGAGCCAGGGCTGGACGAGGACTTTCTTGGCGAGCCAGATGTAGTGCAGGCAGCCGAGCACGGCGGCGACGTAGACGAGGCGATGCAGGCGACGCCACGTCTGGCCGCCGAGACGCTTGATCATCCCGGTCGTGGACGTCGCGGCCAGCGGGGTCAACAGGACGAGCGCGGCCACGCCGACGGTGATCCAGGGGCGCTTGAGGATGTCGTCGCCCATGGTGTGCCAGTCGAAGAAGTGGTCCAGCACGATCCACACGGAGAAATGCAGGACCGCGTAGAAGAACGCGAAGAGTCCGAGCAGACGCCGCAGCGTGACGGGCCAGCTCCAGCCGAACAGCAGGCGCAGCGGCGTCAGGGCCAGCGTGGCCAGCAGCAGCCGGATCGTCGCCTCGCCCAGCTCGCGCGTGACGTACTCGATCGGGTTGACGGTGAGATTGTCGGTGGCGAAGCCATAGAGGAGCCCCGCCAGGGGCGCCAGCGCCACCGCCCACACCACGACCTTGAGCGCGACCCGGCTGCGCGTCGTCACGCTCAGTAGTTCTTCTTGAGATCCATCCCCGTGTAGAGGGAGGCGACCTGGTCGGCGTACCCGTTGAACATGAGCGTGTTGCGCCGGCGGAACTCGCCGATGCGCCGCTCGGTCGCCTGGCTCCAGCGTGGATGGTCGACGCCGGGGTTCACGTTCGAGTAGAAGCCGTACTCCGACGGCGCCGCCTTGTTCCAGGCGGTCTTCGGCTCGGTGTCGGTGAGCCGGATGCGCACGATGGATTTCGCGCTCTTGAAGCCGTACTTCCACGGGATCACGACCCGCACCGGCGCGCCGTTCTGGTTCGGCAGCACCTGGCCGTACATCCCCACTGTGAGCAGCGTGAGCGGATGCATCGCCTCGTCGAGACGCAGCCCTTCCGTGTAGGGCCAGTCGAGCGTGCCGCCGCCGAAGAACCCGGGCTTCTGGCCGGGGAGCTGCTCGGGATCCTTGAGCGTGGTGAACTCGACGTACTTGGCGCCGGGCCGCGGGTCCACCAGCTTGAGCAGCGCCGCGAGCGGATACCCGATCCACGGGATGACCATCGACCACGCTTCCACGCAGCGCAGACCGTAGATGCGCTCCTCGAGCGGCGCGACCTTCAGCACCTCCTCGATGTCGAAGGTCTTGGGCTTGGCGCAGAGGCCGTCCACCTGCACGTGCCACGGCCGCGGCTTGAGCGTGTGACCGAGGCGGGCGGGATCCTCCTTGTTGACGCCGAACTCGTAGAAGTTGTTGTACGTGCTGGCCGCCTCGAACTTGGTCGGCGTGTCCTGCACGCGATAGGCCGGGTTGGGCGTGGCCTTCAGCGGGGCGCCGGCCGGCGCGGGCGCGGCGGCGCCGGCTTCCGTGCCGGCATCGCAGCCGACGGCGGCCAGCGCAATGGCGCCGGCCATGAGCTCCCGCCGGCTCAGGTAGAGCTTCTCGGGCGTGACGTCGGAGTAGCGCAAGCGCATGAGTCCTCCCCTGCTCCTCACGATACCTCGGCCAGCAGCCGGCGGATCATCGCCTCCGTCTCGGCATAGTCGCCCTCGCCGATGTGACGGTAGCGGACGATCCCGCGCTTGTCGACCAGCGCGAGCGTCGGCCACGCGCGCACACTCCAGCGGTTCCAGATCGCCATGTCGTTGTCCTGGACCACGGGATACCGCAGGCCCAGGCGCCCGGCCGCCTCCACCACCTTGTCGTGCCGCTTCTCCCAGAAGAACTCCGGGCTGTGGACGCCGACGATCGTGAGGCCCGACTTCTCGTACCGCGCGTGCCAGTCCCGCAACTGCGGGATGACGTTCTGACAGTTGATTCAGCCGTAGGTCCAGAACTCGACGAGCACGACGCGCCCGCGCAGGCCGCCGATCGTCAGCGGCGCGCTGTTGATCCAGGGAGCACCCGTGATGTCCGGCGCCACGGCGCCGGGCTGCGGCTGGCCGGGCGCCGGTGGCGCCAGCGCCAGCGCGAGCGCCGCGGCGAGGCCGAGGCCGAGCCAGCCGAGACCGAGCCGCGAGCGGCGTGCCCTCATGTCGCCCCTCATCATGTCACCTTTCCTGCCGGACGCCGCGCCTGGCGGCCCGGGGTAGAGTGGAGCGCGATGCCGCGGCTCATCCTCAATGACACGCCCATGGCGCCATCCGATGCGCCGGAACCGGCGGCCGAGCGCCTGCAGAGCGCCATGCTGGCCGCTTTCGGGGCGCACACCGACAGCCGGGGTCGTGTTCACTACGGGCGGCTCGCCTCGTCGGACGCATTCGCCGCGGCCGAGACCGCCGCGGGCGGGCTTGCCGGCGCCCGGCTGGACGCCCTCGGGGACCGAGACGCGCAGCTGGCGTTCTGGATCAACGTCTACAACGCGCTCGTGCTGCACGGCATCGTGCGCCTGGGCGTGCGCGCGAGCGTGCGGCGCGTGTGGAACTTCTTCGGACGGGTGAGCTACCGCATCGGCGGGCACGTCCTGTCGCTCGACGACGTCGAGCACGGCGTGCTGCGCGACAACCGCCGCCGGCCGTGGCCACCGTGGCGGCCGTTCGGCGCCGGCGACCCGCGCCGCGCGCTGGCGGGTCGACCACCGGACCCACGCTTCCACTTCGCGATCACCTGCGGCGCCGCCTCCTGTCCGCCCGTCGCCGTCTATCGCGCGGACGTGGTCGACACCCAGCTCGACCTCGCCACGCGCAACTTCGTCAACCAGGCGATCGTCCTGGCCGGCGGCCGTCTCGCCTGCTCGCGCATCTTCAAGTGGTACAGCGCTGATTTCGAAGCCGCCGGTGGCCTCGCGCCTTTCCTGCTGCGCTATCTCGACGACGGTCCCGCGCGCCGCGCGCTGGTCGCCGGCGCGGCGCCGTGTACGGCCTGGCAGCCCTATCGATGGACGCTCCAGCACCAGCCGGCCGACTGACCCTCGCGCCGTCGGCGGCCACCGTCGCCTTCCGCCATCTGACCGCCCTGTGGGTGCAGATCACCGGCACGCTCTGCAATCTGCAGTGCGTGCACTGCATCAACGCGAGCGGGCCGCGCGAGCCGTGGCTGGCGCCCCTCGAGGCCGACACCGCGCGCCGTCACGTCGCCGACGCCGCCGCGCTCGGCGTCAAGGAGATCTACTTCACCGGCGGCGAGCCCTTCATGCACCCCGACATCCTGCCGCTGCTGGCGTTCTCGCTGGAGCGCGCGCCCACGACCGTGCTCACCAACGGCACGCTCATCGACGATGCCATGGCCGACGCGCTCGCCGCGCTCGCCGCCGGCGCCCGCTACTCGCTGGAGATCCGGGTGAGCCTCGACGATCCCGACGCCGTGCGCAACGATGCGATCCGCGGGCCCGGCGCGTTCCGTCGCGCGCGGGCCGCAATCCAGCGGCTGGACGCGCGCGGCTTGCTGCCCATCCTCACGGCCACCGAGGTGGGCGACGCGGCCGACGGCCGCTACGCGCGCCTGCGCGATCTGCTGCTCGCCTGGGGCATTCGCAAGCCCCGGGTGAAGATGCTGCCGGTGTTCCCGGTCGGGCGCATGGCGGGGCGCGGCGGCGGCGTGGTGACGCCGGAGATGATGGAAGGCGTCGAGCCCGCGCGTCTGCAGTGCTCGGAGAGCCGGGCGGTCGCCGCCGGCGGCGTCTACGTCTGCCCCATCCTCTCGGGCTTCCCCGAGGCGCGCGTGGACGGCGCAACCCTGGCCGACTCACTCGGCCCGACCCGCCTCGACCACCCGGCCTGTCTCGTCTGCTGGGAGACGGGCTCGAGCTGCCGCAACGCATGAGCACGCCGAGCGAGCCGCGCACGCTCCGCCGCATCGCCGTCTTCGGCGGCGTGTACAGCAACGCGCACGCGCTGGCCGCCACGCTGGACGACCTCCGCGGGCGCGACGTCGACGCCGTCTTCTGCCTCGGCGACCTGGGCGGCTTCGGCCCGCATCCCGATCGCGTGTTCCCGCTGCTGCAGGCGGCGGGCGTCCGCGTCATCCAGGGCAACTATGACCAGGCCATCGCGCAGGGCCATGCGGACTGCGGCTGCGGCTACACCGACCCGCGCGACAACCACTACGCGCGGATCAGCTACGTCTACACGCTGGCGCGGACGTCGCGCGAGCACCGGCGCTGGATGGGCACGCTGCCCGCGCACCGCCGCCTGCGACTCGGCGAGGCCGAGGCGCTGCTCTGCCACGGCTCGCCGCGCGCCATCGCCGAGTTCCTCTGGGAGTCCACCACGCCCGACGGGCTCGCCGCGCGCCTGCTCGACGACGCGCGCGCGCAGATGATCCTGTGCACGCACAGCGGCATCAAGTGGCACCGGCGTCTTGCCGACGGACGCCACCTCGTGAACGTCGGCGTCATCGGCCGCCCGGAGAATGACGGCACCACGCGCGTGTGGTACACGCTGCTCACGGCCGAGCCCGGGCGCGAGCTCGACGTCGAGTTCGTGCCGGTCCAGTACGACCACGAGACACTGGCCAAAGAGATGGAGGCCGAGGCGCTGCCGCCGGAGTTCGTGGAGACGGTGCGCACGGGCTGGTGGACGACGTGCCTCGAGGTGCTGCCGGGCCGGGAACGTGCGCGGGGCCGCTTCTGATGACCCCGTGGCTGTCGATCGTCATCCCCACGCGCAACGACGCGGCCGCGCTCGGCCGTACGCTCGCGCACCTGGCGAGCCTGCCCGGCATTGCGGGCGCGGAGATCGTCGTGGCTGCCGCCGGCGATGTCGAGGGCACGACGGCGGCCGCCGCCGGCCGCGCGCGCCTGCTGTGGCCCGGCGGCTCCACGCGCGCCCAGCTGATGAACGCGGGCGCGGCCACGGCGGCGGGTGACGTCATCCTCTTCCTGCACGCGGACTCGTTCCCGCCCGAGGATGCGCTGGCGCTGATCGCGCGCGCGCTCGCCGACACGCGCGCGGCCGGCGGCGCCTTCGAGCACCGCTTCGCCGAGCCGCTGTGGAGCCTGCGGATGATCACCTGGATCAACCGCATACGCTATCGCCTCACGCGTAACTACTACGGCGATCAGGGCATCTTCGTGCGCGCGCCCGTGTTCCGCGCGCTGGGCGGCTACCGCGACCTCGCGCTGATGGAGGACCTCGACTTCACGCAGCGCCTCAAGCGGCGCGGCCGGAGCGTGCTGATCACGACGCCGCTCGTCACGTCGGGCCGGCGCTTCCTGACGCGCGGCCCCTGGCGCACCTTCGCCTTCATCCTCTGGCTGCTGGCCCTCTGGACCCTTCGCCTGGACACCCAGCGCTACGCCGAGCGCTGGCGCGGCCCCGCCACCCGCCCCCCGGGCGCCCCGTGGACTGAAGACGTCCCTACCCGACCAAGCGCCTCTCGCTACAAATGATCCTTCTTACCGGCGCCACGGGGTTCATCGGGCGCGCGCTCGGCCGGCGCCTGCGCGCAGCAGACC
>JBKPRI010000291.1:0-6858 GCA_046734515.1 Candidatus Methylomirabilota bacterium
CGTCTTCTACGCGGTCGCGCTGGCCGGCTGGGTCGCCGAGCGCACGGGTCGTGGGCTCGGACGCCTGGCCATCCCATACTACTTCTGCCTGGTCAGCGCGGCCGGCGTGGCCGGCTTCGCGCGCTTCGTGCGCGGTCGCGCCGAGGCCGTGTGGGCGCCGACCGGCGCCGTCGCGGAGCGCGCCGCGTGAACATCCAGCGCGCGCTCATGCGCAACACCGCGTGGTACGGGATGGTCACCGCCGTCGGTCTCGTCTCCGGCCTGGTGATGTCGGTCGTCCTGGCCCGCGGCCTCGGACCGACGCTGATGGGCGAGCTGTCCTACGTCCTGTGGGCCGAGCGCACGCTGACCGCCGTGGCCACGCTGGGCTTCACGTTCGCCACCGTGCGCTACACCGCCGAGGCGCTGGCCCGCGGCGAGATCACCGGCGCGTGGGGTGTGGTGCGGCGGTTCATGCGGCGTCAGCTCGTGGCCACGGCGATCACGACGGCCGTGGCCCTGCCGCTGGCGCTGCTGTTCGCGCCCGAGCACCTGCGCGGCCCGCTGGCGGTCGTCGTCGCCATGCTGTTCCTCATCACCATCGAGGGCATCTACAGCCACGCGCTCCAGGGCGCGCAGCGCTACGACATCACCGCACGCACCAGCACGATCAAGATGGCGCTGCAGCTCCTCGTCGCCGTGCTGGCCATTCACTTCGGGGCCGGGCTGACCGCGCTGCTGGCCGGCATGTCGGTGACGCTCGTGATCTCCACGCTCGTGCAGCGTCATCGCGCCCGCGCCGTGTACCACGAGAGCCTGCACGCGTCGCCGGTGGTGCTGGGGGCCGAGGCGCGCGCGTTCCTGGTGCCGCTGTCGATCGTGGCCGTGCTCGACGTGATCGTGTGGGACCGCTCGGAGGTCTTCTTCCTCGGCCTCTACGCCTCCTCCGAGGACATCGCGTTCTACAGCCTGGCCTTCGGCCTGGCGACGCGGATCATGATCATCCCCGGCATCGTCGTCGGCGCGCTGCTGCCGGCCTTCTCGGCGCTCCACGGCCAGGGCGAGCCGGAAGAGTTCCGGTCGCTCTACCGCACGGCGCTGCGCTACGTCGGCCTCGTCGGCATTCCCCTGGCCGCCATCGTGGCCGCGCTCGCGCCGGGGCTGATCGTGTGGCTCTACGGCGACGCGTACCTGCCCGCCGCCCCGCTGGTCGGCATCATGTGCGCGGTGTCGCTCCTGTCGGCCATGCGCGGCGTGGCGTGGGCGGCCCTGCGCGCCGTCGGCGACCGGCGCTGCGCGCTGACCGCGACGGCGGTGGCCGCGGTGGTCAATCTCGGCCTGGCCGCGCTGCTCATCCCCGGCTGGACGACGAAGGGCGCGGTCGCCGCGAACACCGCCGCCCAGCTCACGGCCAGCATCTGGGTCTTCGTCGGCATGGCGCGCCTGCACCGCATCGCCGTGCCGGTGCTCGACTTCGTCAAGCTCTCGCTGGCCGGCGTCCTCACCCTGCTCGTGACCGCCGGGCTCGCCGGCGAGACCAACGGCCACGACCTGGTGCGGCTGGTCCTGGCCGGCGCGGCCGGCCTCTTCGTGTATGCACTGGCGTGCGTCGCCACCCGGCTGGTCGGCGCGCGCGAATGGGATTTCATCACGACCTCCACACGGCGTCTGCTCGCAGCCCGGGCCGGCGCCACCACGACGACGAGTCTCTGAGGAGCGGACCCACATGCGGATCCTGGTTACGGGGGGCGCGGGATTCATCGGATCGAACGTCGTGGACGGCTACCTGGCCGCCGGCCACGAGGTGACCGTCGTCGACGATCTCAGCGCGGGGGCGCCGGCCAACGTGTCGCGGCGCGCACGCTTCCATCGCGCGGACATCCGGAGCGGCGAGCTGGACCCCCTCTTCGCGGCCGAGCGGCCGGAGATCGTCAGCCACCACGCCGCCCAGGTGAGCGTGCGCCGCTCGGTGGAGGAGCCGATCCACGACGCCGAGATCAACGTGCTGGGCTCGCTCAACCTGCTGGAGACGGCGCGCCGCCACGGCGTGCGCCGCGTCATCTTCGCCTCGACCGGCGGCGCCATCTACGGCGAGATCGCCCCCGGCGCGGCCGCCGACGAGGCCCACCCGTGCCGGCCCCAGAGCCCCTACGCCGTCGCCAAGCTGGCCGTCGAGCACTATCTCGACGGCTACCGCACGGCCGGCGGGCTGGAGACGGTCGTGCTGCGCTACGCCAACGTGTACGGACCGCGCCAGGATCCTCACGGCGAGGCCGGCGTCATCGCCATCTTCATCCAGCGCGTGCTGGCCGGGCTCACGCCGGTGATCTTCGGCGACGGCGAGCAGGTCCGCGACTTCGTCTACGTCGGCGATGTCGTCCGCGCCAACGTCGCCGCGCTGACCGTGCCGGCCGCCCAGCCGGTCGTGGTCAACATCGGCACCGGGCGCGGCACCAGCGTGAATGCCCTCTGGCGCGCGCTCGCCGCCGTGGCCCAGCCGGCCTTGGGGCCCTACCACGAGCCCGCGCGTGCCGGCGACATCCTGCGCAGCGTGCTCGATCCGACCCGCGCCCGCACGGTGCTCGGCTGGCAGCCCGAAATGGAGCTCGAGGACGGGCTGCGGCACACGTGGGAGTGGTTCGTGGCCAACGCGGACGCCGACCGCGAGCACGAGAGCGCGCCTGCATGAGCTGCGCCTTCGCCCGCACGCTGACGCCGCCGGCTTCGGCGCCGATGCGCGTGTCGGTGGTGATGCCGACCAAGAACCGGGCTCACTTCCTGGTGGACGCCGTGCGTGCGCTGCTGAGCCAGACGGCGCCGCCCGACGAGCTCGTGATCGTGGACCAGAGCGACGACGACACCGGCGTGCGTCGCGTCGCCGCCCTGGTGGCGGCCGCGCCGGCGGCCCGACGGCCGGTCCTGGTGCACGTCCTCGACCGCGGGATCAACGGCGCCGCGGCGGCCCGCAACAGCGGCTTCGATCGCGCCACCGGGGACATCATCGTCTGTTGCGACGACGACGTGCTGGCCGAGCCGACCGTCCTCGAACGGCTGCTGACCCACTACCGCATGGCCCCGGAGATCGCGGCGCTGGCCCCGGTCATCGTGAACTATCCGCCGCCCAGCTCGGCGCGCCGCCTGTACCGCGCGGTCTTCTGCCTCGGGCCCTTCCGCGACGAGCGCCAGCCCGTGTACTGGTACTGGCAGCGCTACCCGGCGCCCGCTCGCGTTCCGGTACGGATGTTCACCGGCGCCATGATGTCGTTCCGGCGCAGCGCGCTCGACGGGCTACGCCATGACGCACGCTACAAGGGCGCCTCGATCGGCGAGGACATCGACCTGTGCTGGACGCTGTGGCGGCGCGGTGAGCGGCTGGCCATCGCCACGGATGCCCACATCGTGCACAACCGGGCGCCGCGGCCGGCCCGCCGGCCGGAAGAGGCGCAGATCGCCTCGTGGGGTTTCCTCTACCAGAAGCATCTGCCGCGCACGCTGAGCACGCGCGCCGCATTCGCCTGGTACGTGGTGGGTGTGTTCGTCGGCGCCGTGATCAACGCCGTCGCGGAGCGCACGCTCGACCCCCTGCGCTCCGCGATGGCCGGCGTTCGCTCGGTGTGGACCGACTACGCCGGCTCCAGCTTCCTCGAGCCCGCCGAGGGTCCCGCCCGCTCCTAGTTGCCTCCCGGGCTGATGGTGCGGCTTCCGCCAGATGGCCGCGGCGGCGCCGCCGGGTTCGTGCGCGAGCGGAGATCGTCCCCGGACACGTTCGGCAGCGTATCGCCGCCCGCGGGCAGCTTGCCGGGCGCGCCGGAGGACGGAACCTTGGCCGCGTCGCTGGCGGCCTGCTCGAGCTGCCGCTTCAGGACATCGTCGCTCGCCGTCGTGGGATTCAGCTTGAAGGCGAAGGTCGCGTCCAGCCGCACGGCGTCGTTGCGGTTGACCGGCTGGGGCGGCGTGGGTGCGCCGGCGCCGGTCACCGTCGTCTGCTGCAGGGTATTGACCCTCACCGGGGGCCCCGCCGGCGCTCCCGTGGCGGGGTTGAGCGGGGTGATGTCGACGAAGCCTTCGAGCACCGTCAGGCGCGTCAGGGGGCCGGCGGGCGCCTTCACGAGCTCGGTCACGATCGTCGTGCCGCGGACCGCGGTGATCGCGTTCGGCGTCTTCACGTCGATGCGCTCGCCGGCCTTCATCTTGTCCTTGAACACGGTCAGCTTGAGCAGGCCGTCGGTGATCTCGACCGTGGCCACCCCGGGCACGCTGGTGATGCGCAGCGCCGACTGCTCGCGCATCGTGACGAGGGCCTTGCCGCCCAGCACGAGCTGCGCTTTGGAGAGCTGCCCCGTGCTCACCAGGTCACGCGCGTAGACGGGATCCTTCTGCTTGAGCGGCGTGCTGTCGGGCGCGCTGGTTCGGGCCACCGCCACCGTGCCCTCGACGCGGTTGACCTCACCCGCTTTAGGTGTCTGGGCGGCGGCCCCGGCCGCGATGCCGAGCGTCAGAGCGATCGCCATCGCCGAGCCTGCCAGTCGTGTCGTCATGCGAGCCTCCTGAGCCGTCGAGCCGCGCTCGAGCGCTTCAACTTACTTAGCACGTTTCGACACGCAGGCAGGCGGCCATTCGGAGGGGCGGACGCCGTCGTGCAAGCGCTGGATAGGTAAGACGTTCGCCGAGGACGGACGGTCAGGACTCGGTGAGGCTGACCTCGCCCCAGCCGTTCACGCGCAGGAGATCCTCGATGTCGCACTGGCGGCGGTCGGAGCTGCGGCGGCGGTCGTAATTGACGTCCCGCGGGGCGCGGCGCCGGTCGCCCTGGCGGCGATCGGTGATGACCACGACGTTGTCGTCGCCGAACTGGTCGCGGCGGATGTAGTCGAAGAGGTCGGGCTCCTCGCGCGCGACGACGATCAGTCGGCGGCCCATGGCACTCAGCGGAGTCGAAGCCGGCGAACTTCGAAGGGAGCGAGCTCGACGGTGAGCGCCGTGCCCTCGACCCTCGGCCCGGCCGCGTTGGTGGCCAGGTCGGTCGTCTCGGCGGCGGGGGACGCCAGCGTCCAGGTGACGCGCGTGGGCGAGCTGCGCGTGTTGTAGGCGAAGAGATAGCGCGCATCGCCCACGGTCTTGCCGAGCGTGCGCACGGCGCCACCGCTCGACTCGCGCGCCACGATCGCGGCGTCGGGGGCCAGCAGCACCGGCTCCAGTGCCTTGATCTCCTTGGTCACGCGCACCAGCTCGGCCCAGCGCTTCTCCTTCTCCTTGGGATCCTTCACCCAGGCCAGGCCCTTCTCGCCGAAGGACCAGTAGAGCAGTCCGCGCGCGCCCTCGATGATGGCCATCCACGACATCGCGCGCAGCTCGGTCTCGCTGGGCCAGCCGGCCGCGTCGGTCACCGGGAAGTACTGCAGGACCATCCATACCGGGCGGCTGTGCTTGACGGCGTCCTGGCCCAGGCGCGTCCACTCGCCGACCATCGCGAGGTCGTTCTGGCCCGATGGCTTGGTGATGGGATACGGGTCGAGGCCCATGACGTCGAGCGCGTCGCGCCACAGGGGCGCCTGGCTCTCCCAGCCGTCGCCGAGCACACCGTACGTCACGCTGCCCGGCGCCGCGGCGGCGAGCTGCTGGTATTGCCGGAACACGGTGGGCACCTGGTCGGCGGCGCGCTCGTCCATCGTGTAGAAGCCCGCCAGGCCGGGGTGCTTGCTCAGCGTGTCGGCCACGTAGCGGTTCAGCTCGTCCTCCCCGTGCTTCGCCGCCGGGTACTGCAGCATCTTGTAGAGCGGATCCTTCGGCTGGTAGAAGTTCACGGTCTGCAGATACCGGATGCCGCGCGCGTAGAGATCGTCGAGGTACGTCGTGAGGGCCGGCATCGGCGCGGCGCCGAGGTGGTAGTTGATCAGCATGTTGATCGGCGCCTCGGAGATCCGATCGTTGCCCCAGGTCCCGTCGATCCCGTGGGCGTAGCTGCTGCGCGTCGTGGAGTAGCCGGAGGTGTTGTAGAGGCCGATCACGAACTGCGGCTTGCCGCCGGCGTGGAACACATTGCGCTCGTCGTACCAGGCGTGGAGCTTGTCGCGCGCCTTGGCCGGCAGCTTCACGATGCGGTAGTCCGGATAGCGCGCGGCCACGGCACCGCCGGCGTCGAGCAGCTCCGCGCGCAGGCGATAGCGGCCGAGCGGCAGGCCGGTGGCGTCGAGCTCGGCGGTCCCCGGCGAGGCCGCGGCGACGTCGCGCGTCACCTTCACCGCCCCGCCCGCCTCGTCCACGAGCGACAGGCGGACGCGGCCCACCGGACCGCCGGCCGCCGTCACCGCGACGCGCACGGTCTGCGGGCGGTCGTCGAAGAGCATGCCGCGGAAGTTCGGGTAAAGCAGGTACACGTCGAGCGCGCGCTTCTTCGTCCCGCGCAGCGCCAGCCCGCTGAACCACGCTGCGCCCTCCGGCACGCCGTAGGCGCCGAGCGTGAACTTGTACGCGCCCTTGTCCTTCACGGGGATCGCCGCCAGGCGCAGCAGCGTCCAGTCGGCCGTGCCGCGGGCGACGTCGGTGCACTGCCACCAGTTGCCCGTCGGGCGCGCGTCGAGGCAGAGGCGCACGCCGCTGCGCGGGTCGCTGCCGCCGGCCTCGCGCGTCTTGACCCAGCCTTCGATCGTGTAGAGGCCCGGCTCCAGCGTGACGGTCTGCTCGCCGTTCGGCACGTAGGTCTGCCGCGGCGCGTTCGTCATCCGCAGCGCGGGCTTGCCCTGGTAGCCGGCGCGGTCCACGGCCCACACGTCGCCGCCGGGCTGCAGGCTCCAGCCGGTGGTCCCGTCGAGATCGGCATTCTTCAGGAGATTGGGGCCCGGCGCCTCGGCGTCCGGCAGCGCGGTGAGGCCGCCGACC
>JBKPRI010000292.1:0-8385 GCA_046734515.1 Candidatus Methylomirabilota bacterium
TCGCCCGGGCGGCGCGGAAGCGGCTGCAGGGACGGATGGAGGTGCTGTTCGTCACGCCGGACTACTACGCGGACTTTCCGAAGTCGTGCATGGACGGCTGGGGCCGCCGCTTCCTCGTCGTCTCGCCCGACGGCCTCGTGCTGCCCTGTCACGTCGCCCACACGCTGCCCGGTCTCACGTTCGACAACGCCAAGACAGCCTCGCTCGGCGACATCTGGCGCGGCTCCCCGGCGCTCAATGCCTTCCGCGGCGAGGCGTGGATGCCGGAGCCGTGCCGCTCGTGCGATCGCCGCACGCTCGATTTCGGCGGCTGCCGCTGCCAGGCGTATCACCTGACGGGCGACGCCGCCGCCACCGACCCCGTGTGCGGGCTCTCACCGCACCACGGTCTCATCGACGCCGCCGTCGCCGCGGCGCCCGGAGCGAGCCCGAGGGCCTTCGAGTACCGGGCGCGCTGATCGGTGGCCGAGCCGCGCGAGAGCCTGCGCGATGCACGGCTGTGGGTCGCCTTCGCCGTGATGCTGTTCGTCTCCGGCGTCAGCAACACGTTCCCCGTCTTCTTCCCGCCGCTGCTCGCCGAGTTCGGCGGCTCGCGCGCCGGCACCGCGCTGGCTGTCACCCTGATCTGGGTCGCCGGCGCCGCGCTGAGCCCGGTGGCCGGTCACCTGGTGGATCGTGCGAGCCCGCGTGCACTCGTCGCGGTCGGGATCGCGTCCACCGCGCTCGGGCTCGGGCTGGGCGCGCTGGCGCCCACGCTGCGCGCGTTCACGCTGGCGTTCGGACTCGGGGTGGGCATCGGCATCGGCTGCACGGGCATGGTGACGCAGGCCGCCGTGATCAACGCGCGCTATCGCCGCCGGCGCGGATTCGCCACCGGCATCGTGTTCGCGGGCTCGATGGCGGGCTGGGCGATGGCGTGGCCGGCGCAGCAGGCGATCGTCGCCATCGGCTGGCGCGCCACGCTGGGGTTGTACGTCGCGGCGCTGATCGCGCTGCTGCCGCTGGCCTGGCGGCTCTATCCCGCGCGGCTCGCGACCGCGGCGGTGGCGGCCACGCCCGTGGCGGGCGGCGGCATGGGCGATCTCCTGCGCACGGCCCCCTTCTGGGCGCTGGCCACGCTGTTCTCACTGGCGCCCTTCATCGGCAACCTCGCCACCATGCAGCACGCCGTCTACTTCGCCAAGCTGGGCTATCCGGCATGGGAGGCCTCGCTGATGCTGATGATCGGCGGCGTGCTGGCCGCCTCGGGCCGGGCGCTGGCCGGGCTCGTGGCCGATCGCGCGGGCCCGGTGCTGACAGGTGTCCTCACGTACGCGCTCACGCTCACGGGCGTGCTGTGCCTGCTCGGGCTCGAGTTCTCGCCGACCCGCCTGCTCGCGTATGGCTACGTGATGTTTCTCTTCCTGCCGATGGGCACGCGCGCCACCGTCGTCTCGCAGCTGGTGCCACGGATCGCCCCGCCCGCGAGGTTCGGCAGCGTGTTCGGCTGGCTCGCGCTGGGCAACAGCCTGGGCGCCGGGCTGGGACCGCTGCTCTCCGGCGCGATCTACGACGTGGCGCAGTCCTACCTGGTCATCTACGTCACCGCGCTGGCGCTGGTCGGCGTCGCGGTCGGCGCGCTCGCGGTCTTCGTGCGGACCACGCGCGCGCGGGCCGACTAGGCTTTGCGGAAGCGGTGCACGCCGTCGTCGCCCACCACGCGCACGGCGCGGCCGTCGGCCTCCAGCCGGTGCAGATGCGACAGCGCCTCGCCGACCGCGAAGCCGAGCTGATGGCTGTCGAGCTCGCGGCGAAACAGGATCGGCACCACGTCGGCCGCGCTCCGCGGCTCCGTGATGGCGTCGAGCGCCTCGGCCAGGCGCGCGGCGTGGTGCGTGCGGAGCTCGGCCAGGCGCTCCGGCAGGCCGCGGAACGGCAGCCCGTGGGCCGGCAGCACCAGCGCGTCGGCCCCGATGCCGCGGAAGCGGTCCAGCGACTCGAGGTAGAGGCGCAGCGGATCGCCCCACGGCTGATCGGGCCACACGCTCACGTTGGTCGTGATGCGCGGCAGGACCTGGTCGCCCGAGATCAGCACGCCGGCCTCCGCGCACCAGAGCGCCGCGTGCTCGGGCGAGTGGCCGTGGCCGACGATCACCTGCCAGCGCCGGCCGCCGATCTCGAGCGCGTCACCCGCGCGGAACGCGCGGAACTGCTCGGGCAGCGTCGGCACCAGGCGCGGAAAGTGGTTGCCGCGCCTGGCCAGGGACGCCAGCGCCGCCTCGTCGCAACCGTTGCGGCGGAAGTGCCGCGCGCGCGCCTCGCCGTGGCGCGGGCCCGTGCTCTGCACGGCCACGTGGGCGATCAGGAACTCGGCCTGCGTGCACCAGAGATCGACGCCCCAGCGCTCCGTGAGCCAGCCCGCGTTGCCGATGTGATCCGGATGAAAGTGCGTCAGCACCACGCGCGTGATCCGGCGGCCGGCGAGCTGCCCCGCGAAGATCCGCTCCCACAGCGCGCGCACGTCGTCGAGGCCCACGCCGGTGTCCACGATGGCCCAGCCGTCGCCGTCGGCGAGCAGCCAGAGGTTGATGTGGTTGAGCTGAAAGGGCAGCGGCATGCGCAGCCACGCCACGCCGGGCGCGACTTCGCGGATGGTGCCGCCGGCGGGCGCATCGGTCCACGGATAGTCGAGGGGCATGCCTCCTAGTGTAACGGCAGGTGCTCGTGGAAAGCAGGGCAACCCAGACGGTCGGAACCGTGTAAGGGTAGTGCACGGGTGACTTCAAGGAGAACGCCATGCGAACGACTCATTGGCTGGTGATTGCATTACTTGGACTACCGCTCACGGGCTGGGCGGGCAGCAGCCCCGCCCCGACCGCGGAAGCGCGACAGGCTCTGGCGCCAACCGGCACGCTTCGCGTCGGGCTGCAGCTCGGCAGCCCTCACAATGTGATTCGGGACGCCGCGTCGGGTGAGATGAAAGGCGTGGGATTCGATCTCGGAAAGGAGCTGGCCCGGCGCATGGGGGTTCCGTTCGAACCGGTGCTGTACCCATCCGTGGGAGCGCTTCTCGACAACGGGAAATCGGGGGCATGGGACGTCGCCTTCGTCGGGTTCAGTCCTGCGCGGGCGAAGGAATGGGACTTCACCCCGCTGCATCTCGAAATGGAGTTCGGTTATCTCGTCCCCGCCGGATCTAGCCTTTCCACGATGGCTGACGTGGATCGGCCCGGAATCCGGATTGCCGTGCAGGAGAAGTCCCAGCCGGAGATCTTTCTGTCTCGCACCCTGAAGAATGCCGTGGTGGTCCGCGCCTCCAGCCTCGCGGCCACCCTGGAGATGCTGACGTCAGGGAGTGCGGACGCCATCTTCAGCATCAAGCCAAGCCTGTTCGCAGCATCGACCCAATTGCCGGGTTCTCGGGTTCTCGACGGTCGGCCCGGCGTCGATCCGCACGCCATGGCGATGCCGAAGGGGCGGGATCTTGGCGTCGCGTACGCACGCCAGTTCATCGAAGATGCGAAGGCCGAGGGGCTCGTGAAGGGCGCGATCGAGAGGGCCGGGTTACGCGGCGTGGTGGTCGCGCCCGCCGACTGACCATGAAAGCGGTCGCGGTTGTACTCACCGGGCTGGTCGCGCTGAGCCACCTCGGTTTCCTCATGCTCGAGATGTTCTTCTGGGATCATCCCGTCGGCCGGCGGATCTTCGCGATGACGCCGGAAGTCTCGGCCTCCTCCGCGGTGCTCGCGAGGAACCAGGGTCTCTACAACGGCTTTCTGGCCGCGGGGCTGGTGTGGGGGCTCGTGGCCGGCCGGCGCGACGTCCTAGTCTTCTTCCTCTCGTGCGTCGTGATCGCAGGCGTCTTCGGCGGCCTCACCGCCAAGACGACGATCTTATTCACGCAGGCGCTGCCCGCGCTGGTGGCGCTGGCTTTCGTGTGCACCGCGCGCTGGCCGTCCTCGGCGTCCTGATCGCGCGCCTCGTCGTGATGGCGGCGTTCTTCGCGCCGTACCTTCGCTAGGCCTCCAGCTTCGTCGACTGCCACGCCGTCATCTGCCAGCGGCCGGCGCTCTTCGCGTACACGGCCAGGTAGCGGATGGTGAAACGGTTGTCCTTCCCGGCGTTCTCCACGTGCATGTCGGAGATGCCGTTGACGATCCCGATGTCGCCCTTCATGCGCACCTTGCGCTCGCGCGGCGAGGCGCCGCGGTAATTCGGCTTGCCGGCCTTGAGATTGGCGACGTGCTCGCTCTTGGACTCGACGCGCGCGCTCGAGTGCACGTAGACCAGGTCGTCGGCCAGCGACGCGTCCAGCGCCGCCCAGTCCTGCTTCATCATCGCCTGGAACCGCCGGTCGTCCGCCGCGATCACCTCGTGCTCACTCATGGCTCACGCCCTTTCCGCGATCTCTTTGATCCGCCGCATCGTCAGCACCCGCCGCCGGTTGCCCTCGGGCAGCTTCTTGATGTCCTCGTCCGTCAGGGCCACGGTGTTGCCGTAGGCTTCCTGCACCGGAATGTCGTCGTCCTTCAGCGGTGTCATCGCCTGCTTGCGCGCCAGCGCCGCTTCGATGTAGGGCGCCAGGTCCTTGGCCTTCTTCGCCTCGCGCTCGGCCTCGCGGGCGTGGAACTCCGGCATGACCTCGGCGGCGAAGAGCTCGAGGGACTCGCAGATGTGCTCGTGCCGGTTCCGGCCGCCCTGCTGGATGAAGATGGTCTGGTCCACGCCGCAGTCCTGGTAGATCCGCAGCGTCTGGCGCAGGTCGTCGGGCGTGCCGATGCAGCCGACGCCGCCGCCGAGCACCTCGGTCCCGAGCTGCTCGCGGACCTTCAGAAACGCGTTCCAGATATTCGTTCGCCCCGGCGTGTGCTTGCCGAACACGTAGTGATGGGCGAGCGCGAACTGGAAGAACCGGAAGCCGTCGGCGCCGCGGCGGAGCGCCTCGTCACGGTCCGCGTGGCAGGAGAAGCCGGTCACCATCGCGATGTTCGGGTTCACGGCATGCCCGATCGGCACGCACTCGCGCTTGAACGTCTCGTAGTAGTCGTCGACCCACTGCCGGGCCTCGGACGGATCGATGAACGCGAAGGTCAGCGCGCCGATGCCGAGCTGGGCGGCGAGATGGATCGTCTCGCGGTTGGAACACGCCACCCAGATCGGCGGGTGCGGCTTCTGCACCGGCTTGGGCAGCACGTTGCGCGTCGGCATCGAGAAGTATTGGCCTTGGAAGCCGGGGTACGGCTCCATCACCATCATGTTGGCGACCTGCTCGACGGTCTCGCGCCACATGGCGCGCCGCTCGGCCGGCTTCACGCCGTAGCCTTCCAGCTCGGCGCGCGAGGCGGACTCGCCGGTCCCCCAGTCCACCCGGCCGCGCGAGACGAGATCGAGCGTGGCGAGGCGCTCGGCCACGCGGGCCGGCTGGTTGTAGCCGGGCGGCATCAGCACGATGCCGTGGCCCAGACGGATGCGCCGCGTGCGCTGCGAGGCGGCGGCCAGGAACACCTCGGGCGCCGACGAGTGGGAGTACTCCTCGAGGAAGTGGTGCTCGACCTCCCACGCATAGTCGATGCCGAGGCGGTCGGCCAGCTCCACCTGGTCGAGCGCGTCCTGGAAGAGCTTGAGCTCGCTCCCGTCCTCCCAGGGCCGCGGCAGCTGATGCTCGTAGAAGACGCCGAACTTCATGCCGACGCCGAGCGGCGCGCGTCGAACTCCGCCGCCACCTGCTCGTCCTTGGCCAGCAGGCCCTCGGCATCCACCTCCGCATAGCTCATCACGCCCATGTCTGCGTAGGCCTTGCGGATGCGCGGGCCCCAGAGGCCGATGTCCTTGATGGTCGGCACGATGCGCGTGAACAGGCGCGTGCGGAACTGCTTCATCCGCTCGGAGGCCTGCACCATCGCGACACAGTCCGCCACCGGCAGCCCCAGCGTCTCCCACACCTCGACCGAGAGGAAGCGGTCGCGCATGAGGTAGCAGGCCTCCACGGCGAACTCCTCGCGCTCGTCGCGCTCGGCGTCGGTGAGCTGCGGATAGTAGTCCCGCAGGGCGATGCGCCCGAAGGCCACGTGGCGCGCCTCGTCCTCCATGACGTAGGCGTTGACGGCCGCGGCCAGCGGGTTCTTGGCGTAGTCGCGGATGGAGGCGA
This sequence comes from Candidatus Methylomirabilota bacterium, assembly GCA_046734515.1. Lineage (GTDB taxonomy): Bacteria > Methylomirabilota > Methylomirabilia > Rokubacteriales > CSP1-6 > AR5. The sequence goes on from JBKPRI010000292.1 coordinate 6,128, forward strand.
ACGCGGCCAGCGCCAGGCCCTCGATGAGCACCTGCATGCCCAGGTAGGTCATGTCCCAGCGCGCGTCGGTCAGCACGTTGTCGAGCAGCGCTTTCAGCGTGGGCGTGATGGGATAGGCCAGCTCGAACTTCTGGTGCAGCAGGCGGGCGTAGACCTCGACGTGACGGGCCTCGTCCATCACCTGGGTGGCCGCGTAGAACTTGGCATCGATCGACGGCACCTGCTGGACGATCTTCGACGCGCACAGCAGCGCGCCCTGCTCGCCGTGCATGAACTGCGAGAGCTGCTGGGCCTGGAGATGGCGGCGCAGGTTGGCGCGCTCGGTCCGCGTCAGCTTGTTCCAGATGTCCGAGCCGAAGATCGAGATCTGCTCGTCGGGAAGCTGCTGCGGGTTCTCGGGATCGAGGTCGAGCGACCAGTCGATGCGCGAGTTGCCGTTCCACTGCCGGTCCTTGCCCTTCTCGTAGAGCTTCAGCAGGGAATCGCGCCCGTCCTCGTACTCCCACCGCATGAGCGAGTCGAAGCGGCTGGGGATGATCCACTCGTCCGGATCGACGGGAATGGCGTAGCGCTGCTGCGTCGTCATGATGCGGCCTCCTGGGCGCGGAACGGGGACGCTGGTGTCGGCTCGATTGAGGCGAAGGATAACATGCGGCTCCGTTATGATGCCCGGGATGGCGAATCGCTGGGTGGCGCTCGCGCTGGTGTTCGTCACGCGCAGCTCCATGGGCATGCAGTTCCAGGCGCTGGCCTCGGTGGCGCCGCTGATGGTGGCCGACCTCGGGCTGAGCTACGCGCAGATCGGCTGGCTGATCGGCGTCTACATGCTGCCCGGAATGCTGCTGGCACTGCCGGGCGGCGTCATCGGCCAGCGAGTCGGCGAGCGCCGCCTCGTTCTCATCGGCCTCGCGCTGATGGTGACCGGCAGCACGCTCACCGCGCTGGCCGGCGGCTTCGGCGCGGCGGTGGCCGGCCGCCTCGTGAGCGGCGTCGGCGCCGTGCTCATGAACATCCTGCTGCCCAAGCTGGTCGCCGACTGGTTCGCGGGGCGCGAGATCGCCACCGCGATGGCCGTCGTGCTGACGTCGTGGCCGGTCGGTCTCGGGCTGGCCACGGCCACGCTCGGCGCGCTCGCCGCGGCCACGTCCTGGCGCACCGCGCTGCTGGCCACCGCGGGGGCCGCCGCGCTCGGGTTCGTGCTGATGCTGCTCTTCCGCGAGGCGCCGCAGACGGCGGCGCCGGTGCGGGCACCGCTCGAGGGGCGCGACGTGCGGCTCGGCATCGCCGGCGGCTTCGCGTGGGGCTGCTTCAACGCGAGCCTGGTGACGATCATCGCGTTCGGTCCGGGGCTGCTGATCGCGCGCGGCATGACGCTCGGCGACGCCGGCCGCGTCGTGAGCCTGGCCATCTGGCTCACCATGATCTCCGTCCCCGTCGGCGGCCTGCTGAGTGACAAGCTCGCGCGGCCGACGCTGGTGATCGTCCTCGGCAGCCTCGTGGCGGCGGGCGCCACGCTGCTGCTGCCCGTGTGGTCGCACGCCGTGCTCGCCTTCGCCGTCGTCGGCCTCGCGGTGGGACCGCCGCCGGGCCCGGTGATGGCGCTGATCCCGCGCGCGGTACCGCCGGAGCGCGTAACCTCGACGTTCGGCGTCTTCTACACGGTCTTCTATCTGATGATGGCGCTCACGCAGCCCATCGCCGGCTTCGTGCGGGACCGCGCCGGTGATCCGGCGGCGCCGATCGTGGTCGCCGCCGCGGTGATGGCGGCGACGGTCGCGGGCCTCGGCGTCTTCCGGCGTCTCGAGCGCGCGGCCTAGCCGGCGTGGACTCGCCGGCCAGCGCGCTCGCCGCCGTCACGCATCCCGATCCCTACCCGTACTACGCCGATCTCGTGGCGCACCGTCCGCTCCACCGCGACGACGCGCTCGGTCTCTGGGTGGCGGCGAGCGCGGCGGCCGTCTCGGCCGTGTTCACGAGCGAGCTGTGCCGCGTGCGGCCCACCGCCGAGCCGGTGCCCAGGGCGCTGGTGGGCACTGCGGCGGGCGACGTGTTCGGGCGCATGGTGCGGATGAACGACGGCGCGTACCACATGCGGATGAAGCCCGGCGTCTCGGCGACCGTCGCGATGCTCGATCCCGGCACGATCACCCGGCACGCCGAGGCCGCGGCGCAGCGGCTGGCCGACGAGCTGCAGCCCGCGGCCGAGCCGGCACGCATCGCCGACTTCGCCTTCCGCCTGCCGCCCCACACCATGGGCG
>JBKPRI010000293.1:0-11319 GCA_046734515.1 Candidatus Methylomirabilota bacterium
ATCCCGTACCGGGCCGAGCCGTCCTCGACTCCCTGCACCGCGAGTTCGGACGCGCCGACGGACTGGCGATCGTCACCGGCTACGTGAAGAACGAGCTGGCCGGCATGCTGGTCGGCGTGCGCTTCGGCCCGACCGCCCACACGCTCTATCTGGCCACGACGGCGGCCGCGCAGCGGACCCCGGTCGGCGACCTCCTGCACTGGGAGCTCATCCGCTGGGCGCGCGAGGGCGGCTGCGTCGAGCTCGACCTCGGCAGCAGCTGCACCGACGTGCCTCCCACTGAGACGCACCCTGGCTACGGCATCTATCGCTTCAAATCGGAGCTGGGCGCGCGGCTCATCGTGTGCGCGGGGTACCATGACCGGGTGTTCGCCCCGCTCCGCTACCGCATCGCCCGTCGGCTCGAGGTTCGGGCTCATCACGTGAACCGCCGGCTGCTCGGGCGGCTGCGGCTCGGCGCGCTCGGCGGCCGGGAGGGCGCGCCGGACGGCGCCCCACTGCCGCAGGCGTCATGACAGACGCCGGCTGCCCCCTCTGCAGGGCGCCGCGCCGCCGCGACATCGTGAGCGCGGTGGAATGGCGCCTCGTGCGCTGCATGGCGTGCGGGCTGTACTACCGCTATCCGCCACCGGCCGAGGTCCTCCGCCGCCACTACGAGACGATCTACGAGGACGACTCCACCAGCGATTACATCGACGAACGCCGGCGCGCGGTGTTTGCGCCGTTCCTACGCGACTTCCACCCGCGCGGGCGGAACCGCCTGCTCGACATCGGGTGCGGCAGCGGCGAGTTCCTGACGCTGGCCCGCTCGCGGGGCTGGAGCGTGGAAGGCGTCGAGGTCTCGCAGCGCGGCGCCGCCATGGCGCGCCGGCGCGGGCTGGTCGTGCACACCGCCGTCGACGATCTTCCCGACGCCGCGTACGACATGGTCACGCTCTGGAACGTGATCGACTTCTTCTCGCGCCCGCTCGAGCAGATGCGCCAGATCGAGCGGGTCCTGGCGCCCGGCGGTGCTGCGCTCGTGCGGGCACCCAACGCGACGTTCCAGCTCGCCGCCTGGCGGCTCAGCCGTGTGCTGCGATGGCCGGCGCCGCTGGCCGCGCTCGTGCGCGACGCTTACTTCTTCCAGCCGCTGGTCTGGTCACCGCACACGCTGCGCCGGCTGCTGCAGGAGGCAGGCTTCATCGGGGTGCGGATGTGGAACAGCGAGCCGTCGTGCGGCGATCCCTACCATACCGCCTCGCGGGGCCGCGAGCGCGTGGTGTCGCTCGTCAAGCAGGGCCTGCGCGCGCTGGCGCAGGGCGTGGCGCTCGCCTCGAGCCGGCGGCTGCTCATCGGCTCATCGATCTCGGCCTGCGCGCAGAAGGGCTAGGAGGGCCCGAACCCATGGGCCGCGCCGAGGCGTCGTGGCGGCGCTGCGGTTGGATCGGTCACGACGCGTGTCCTCACGCGGCGCGCGGTCGAGGTAGAGCTTGCTGAGGTAGGCCTCGCGCGAGGCGCTCACAGGCGCACCCCGGCGAGCGCGGCGAGCTCCGAGAACGAGCGCACGACGACGTCGGCCGCGCCCGGCGGAGCGCCCTCCTCGGGCGCGTAGAGCACCGTGCGCATGCCGGCTCGCCGGCCACCCGCCATGTCGGACTCCACGCTGTCGCCGACCATGGCGGCCTGGCCGGGCGCGAGGCCGAGCCGGCCCAGCGCGATGCGGAACAGCGGCGGCTCCGGTTTGCCCACCACGAGCGGGCTGACGCCCGCGGCCGCGCTCACCGCGGCCACGATGGCGCCGCAGCCGGGCAGGAACTCGCCGTTCTCGATCGGCAGGCGCGCATCCACGTTGGGCGTCACCAGCGGCGCGCCGGCGGCGGCCGCGCGGGAGGCCGCGGCGAGCCGCTCGTAGGTCAGGTCGAAATCGTTGCCGAGCGCGACCACGGTCGCCTTGCGAAAATCCGCCACGCCGACGAGCTCGTGGCCGGCCTCGCTGACGACGTCCGCGAGCTCGGGGGCGCCGATGACGAGTACACGCGAGCGGCCGAAGCGTTCGGCGATGACCTGCCCCAGGATCTCCAGCGGTGTGAGCGTGTGCTCCACCCACGGCAGCCCCAGAGCGTGGAGCTTGTCACGGATGTCCCGGCCGCGCGCCCGTGAGTTGTTGGTGAGGAAGGCCACGCCGCGGCCGGCCCGGTGCAGCGCGGTCAGCGTGGCCGCCGCGCCGGGGTTCAGCGTGCTGCCCTGCCAGACACAGCCGTCGAGATCGAAGACGAAGCCTTGGCAGTCGGCGAGCACGCCGTCGGTCGCCGTCAGTCCGCGGACGCGCGCTTGAACTCGGCGATGGCGTCGGCGTACACCTGCTCGGTGCGCTCCGCCACGGACGCCCACGAGAACTTTTCTTCCACCCGCCGCCGGCCGGCCCGGCCCATGTCACGCCCCAGTGCCGGCGTGCCGAGCAGCCGCGTGAGCGACGCCGCCAGCGCCTCCGGCTTGGCCGGCTCCACGAGCACGCCGGTCTTGCCGTCCTCGACGACCTCCAGGATGCCGCCCACCGCGGAGGCGACCACGGGGGCCTCGCAGGCCATCGCCTCCAGGTTGATGAGGCCGAAGGGCTCGTAGACCGAGGGGCAGCAGAAGACCGCGCAGTGGCTGTACAGCTGCGTGACGACGGGCACCGGGACCATCTCGTTGATCCACAGCACGTTGGGCAGCTCGGCCACGCGGCGGCGCAGCCGCTCCTCGATCTCCGGCGTGTCGGGCGCGGAAGCGCACAGCACGACCTGCACGCCGGCCGGCAGCCGCGGCGCCGCCTCGAGCAGGTGGAAGATCCCCTTCTGATCGGTGATGCGGCCGACGAACAGCACGAAGGGCGGCTTGACCCCGAGCCGTGCGAGATGCTCGCGCGCCTCCGTGCGCTTGAACTGGTCGGGGTCGATGCCGTTGTGGATGGTGACCACGCGCGCGGGATCGGCGTCGAAATGCTCGATGATGTCCTCGCGCATCTTGTTGGAGACCGCGATCACCCGGTGCGCCGACTCCACCGCCGTCTTCTCGATCCACGAGGACACCAGGTACCCGCTGCCGAGCTGGTCGGCCTTCCACGGGCGCAGCGGCTCCATGCTGTGCAGCGTGACGACCAGCGGGATGCGGTAGAGCGTGCTGATCCACAGCGAGCCCATGTCGGCGTACCACGTGTGGGCGTGGACCACGTCGGCGTCCACCGGGTCGCGCGCCATGGCCAGGCCGATCGACAGCGTCTCCAGCGCCGGCACGAAGCGCGGCTCCTTGCCGCCGAGACGCTCCCACGGCGTGTAACCGCGCACGGTGATGCCGTCGGTGCGCGCCTCGCGCGGACCGAAGCAGCGGACCTCGACGCTCATGCGGCGGGCCAGGGCCCGGCTGAGCTGATCGGCGACCACGCCGGCGCCGCCGTAGATGTGCGGGGGATACTCGCGGGTGACGAGGAGGGCTTTCATGGGCACAGAATACAGTGTCGGGCGAGTCAGGCCGGCGCCGGCGTGTCCGGCGCGCCCTCGCTACCCTCGTCCTCCTGGCGCTCCAGCTTGCGCGAGACCGTGCGCGGATCGATGCCGAGCAGCCGCGCCGTGAGCGTCTTGTTGCCCTTGGTGACCCGCAGCGTCTCGTCGAGCAGGCGCGCCTCGACCTCGGCCAGCGGCGTGCCGATGCGGATCGTGAGCACACCCTCCGGCAGCGGCGTGGCGCCGGCGATCTCGGGCGGCAGGTCGGAGACCTCGATGCGGGCGCCGCGGGCCAGCACGACGGCGCGCTCGATGACGTTCTCGAGCTGGCGGATGTTGCCCGGCCACGGGAAGGCCTCGAGCTGGCGGACGGCCTCGTCGGTGAGGCCTTCGAGCTTGCGGTTGTTCTTGGCCGCGTAGATGCGCACGAAGTGAGCGGCCAGCACCGAGATGTCCTCGGGGCGGTCGCGCAGCGGCGGCACCGTGATGGTGATGACGTTCAGACGGTAGAAGAGATCTTCCCGGAACCGCTTGTCCCGCACCATCTGGGAGAGATCTTGATTGGTCGCGGCGACGATGCGAACGTCCACGCGAATCGTGCGGGTGGCGCCGAGCCGCTCGAACTCGCCTTCTTGCAGCACGCGCAGGATCTTGGGCTGGGTGATCGGCGAGAGGTCGCCGATCTCGTCGAGAAAGAGCGTGCCGGTGTCGGCCAGCTCGAAGCGGCCTTCCTTGCGGCCGGCCGCGCCCGTGAACGCGCCCTTCTCGTAGCCGAACAGCTCGGACTCCAGGAGGTTCTCGGGCAGCGAGGCGCAGTTGACGGCCACGAACGGCCCGTTCTTGCGCGCCGAGCGCTGGTGGATGGCCCGCGCCACGCCTTCCTTGCCGGCGCCGCTCTCGCCGAGGATCAGCACGGTCGCCGAGGAATCCGCCACCTGCTCGACCAGCGTCATCATCCGGCGGAAGGCCGGGCTGGCGCCGATCATCGTGCCCTGGCCCAGCAGGTCGTCCAGGCGCTGCTGCAGCGCCTTGTTCTTCTCGATGAGCTGGCGGCGCTCGAGCGCCTTGTCGATCAGCTTCAGCAGCTGCTCCCGGCGAAAGGGCTTGGTGAGGAAGTCGTAGGCGCCGTCCTTCATCGCCTTGACCGCTTCCTCCACGGTGCCGAACGCCGTGAGCAGGATGACGTCCAGGTCGGGCGCGATGGCCTTGGCCGCGCGCAGCAGCTCGAGGCCGGTGAGGCCCGGCATCTTGAGGTCGGTGACGATGAGGTCGATGCCGCCGCCCTGCACGCGCTCGAGGGCGGCGCGTCCGTCGGAGGCGAGGAGCACGCGATAGCCCTCGCGCGTCAGCGTGCGCTCGAGGCTCTCGCGCAGGCCCGGATCGTCGTCGGCGACCAGCAGCGTGGCGGGATCAGACATTGCTCACCGGACGCTTGAGCGGCAGGCGGACGATGAAGGTGGCGCCGCCCGACGGGCCGTTGCGCCACGACAGCTCGCCCCCGTGCTCCTCGATGATCTGGCGCGTGATGGACAGCCCGAGTCCCGTGCCCTGCGGCTTGGTGGTGAAGAACGGCTCGAACAGGCGCTGGGCCACGTGCGGCGGGATGCCGTTGCCGGTGTCGGAGACGATCACCTCCACGGCATCGCCGTCGCCGCGGCTCTCGATCGTGAGCGCGCCGCCGCGCGAGAGCGCCTCCATGCTGTTCTTCACGAGGTTGTGCACGGCCTGGCGCAGCAGCCCGCGGTCGATCTCCATCATCGGCACCGCGGGGTCGGTGTTGACGTGGATCGTCAGCCCCTGGCGGGTGGCCACCGGGCGCACGAACGCCGCCAGCTCCTCGAGGAGCTGGTTGAGCGACTCCTCCTCGAAGTGCGGCTTGGGGAAGCGCGCGAACGCCAGGTACTCCTCGGTGAGCGCGTCCAGCGTGTTCACCTGGTCGCGGATCGAGGCCACCAGGCCGCCGGCCTCGTCCATGTCGGCGCCGGGATGGGCGCGCACGATGTCCTGCAGGATCTCGGCGTTGAGCTCGATGGCGGCGATGGGGTTACGCACCTCGTGGGCGACGCGGAGCGAGAGCCGCCCGACCGTGGCCATGCGCTCGGCCACCAGCAGCTCCTGCTGCGCGGCCTGCAGCCGGTTCAGCGTGCCCGCGAGGTCCACGTTGAGGCGCTCGATCTCCTCGCGCGCGCCGCGCTCACGCACGGCGACCATGCCCACGACCACGGCCGGCAGACCGAACAGCACGGTCAGCAGCGTGACGCCGGTCCAGCCGATCCACGGCGGCACCAGCGCCGCGGCCGCCGCCATCAGGCCGCCGGCGGTGAGGGCCGCCGCCAGCGCGACCCACGGGCCGAAGTAGTAGGCGTTGACGGAGACGAGCGGGAAGAACAGCAGGTAGAAGAGGCTGCCGCCGCCGCCGGTGAGGAACACCAGCACGAACACCAGCAGCAGGTCGATGCCGAGCGCGGCGAGAAAGATGGCGCGCGTGCGGCGCGGATGCACGGTGACCAGCGCGAAGATGCCGACCTTGTAGAGGGCGAACCAGATGACGAGCGAGTAGAGGTCGATGCGCTCGCGGGGCCGCAGCGGGACGAGGCCGAGCGTGGCCAGACCGCCGACCATGGCCACGGCGAGCAGGAAGGCGAACACACGTTCGTCCCGCTCCAGCAGCCGGAAGATCGCGTGCCACGGCTTGCGCTCGCCGGTCGTCACCACCGTCGGCGCCGACTATAGCACGCCGGTTCTTCAGGGGCCGCCCGCGGCATCCCGCTCCGCCTGCGCCTGGCGCTCGACCGCGATGCCGCGGCGCCACGCGCGGATGGCGATGAACACGGCGATCGCGCCGCCGATCACCAGGATGGCCCAGCGCTCCACGCGCCGCACGTCCGTCATGATCCGCTCGAGCTGGTCGGTGAAGAAGAACGCCAGCCCGAAGCTGAGCGGCACGCCGACCATCGAGGCGGCGAAGTCGGCGGCGAGGAATCGCGGGAACGGCACGCGCGCGATGCCGGCCGTGAGGAACGCGGCGGCCCGCAGTCCCATCACGTGCCGGGCGGTGAACACGATCTTGACCCCGTGGCGCCGATAGCTCTCCTTGAGCGTCTCCTCGCGCTCGCGGGACAGCACGCGGCGCACCATGCGCCAGGCCAGCACCCGCTCGCCCCAGTGCCGGCCGACCCAGTAGAGGACCGTGTCCCCCGAGAGCACCCCCAGCACGCAGACCGGCAGCGCGAGCCACCAGCGCACGACCTGCTCGTGGGCCAGCACGCCGGCGGTCAGGACCGGCACCTCCTCGGGCAGCGGCACACCGAGGCCGGCGAGGAAGAGCGCGATGAAGATCCCCGCGTAGGTGAACGACTCCAGGAATTGCGCCAGGGCACCCATTGCCAGGGCAGTGTATACTTCGCCCTGTCTGAGTCGGTGCGGTTCAGGGTTACCCTCCCAAAGGAGCGCGTCCCATGGCCGTCAAGCTCTTCGTCGGCGGGCTGTCCTTCTCCACTTCCAATGAGCGTCTGCGCGAGGTCTTCGCCGCGACCGGCAATGTCGAGTCGGCGGCGGTCGTGACCGACCGCGACACCGGGCGCTCTCGCGGCTTCGGCTTCGTCGAGATGGCGACGCCCGAAGACGCCGAGCAGGCGATCAGCAAGCTCAACGGCACGTCGGTCGACGGCCGGACCATTCAGGTCGAGCGCGCGAAGTCGCCGGGCGCCGGCGGCGGCGAGCGCCGTGGCGGCGGTGGCGGCGGCGGCGGCCGCGGTCGCTGGTAGAACCCTTCTAGGGTGCCCCCTCACCAAGAGTGAGTTCGGCCGGGCGGCTCATCCTGCATACCGAAGCCTCGCTCGGCTTCGGCGGGCAGGAGCTCCGGATCGTTGCCGAATCACGCTGGCTGCGTGAGAACGGCTGGGACGCGCTCGTCGCGTCCCAGCCGGGCAGTCCGCTCTGGGACGAGACGCAGCGCGTCGGTGTGCCCGCAGTGGCAGTACGCATGCGGAGCACGCTCGACCTCCCTGCCCTGCTCGCTCTGCGCCGTCTGATCGCCGAGCGCAGCGTGGCGCTCGTGCACACCCACAGCTCGGTGGACAGCTGGCTCGGGGGTGTCGCCGGCCGCTCGCGCGGCCGCCCCGTGGTGCGCAGTCGGCACGTCACGATTGCCATTCCTCGCCGCCGGGGGCTCGTCTACCGGCTCGCTCAGCGCGTGATCACCAGCGGCGAGGCCGCCGGCCGCGTGGTGGCCGCGGCCGGGGTGCCGGCCGAGCGCATCGTCGCCGTCCCGCCCGGGATCGACACCGCTCGCTTCCATCCCGGCGTGGGCGGTGCCGGCGTCCGTCGCGAGCTGGGCCTGGCGTCTTCGCCGGTCGTCGGTCTCGTCGCCAACATCCGCGGCTCGAAGGGTCACAACGTGTTCCTCGAGGCCGCGCGGGCGGTGCTCGCCGCGCAGCCGGCCACCCGTTTCCTCATCGTGGGTGACGGGGTCGGCTTCGACGAGGTGCGAGGCCGCGTGGAGGCGATGGGCCTGTCCCCCGCGGTGCGGATGACGGGATTCCGCCGCGACATCCCCGAGGTCATGGCGGCGCTCGACGTCCTGGTTCTGCCGTCGATCCGTTCGGAAGCAGCCTCCCAGGTCATCCCCCAGGCGCTCGCCGTCGGGACGCCGGTGATCGCCACGACCGTCGGCGGCAGCCGCGAGCTCATCCGCGAGGGGGAGACGGGCCGGCTCATCCCGCCCGGCGACGCCCCCGCCCTGGCCGCCGCGATTCTCGCGACGCTCGCCGACCCCGAGGCCGCCCGGGCGCAGGCGCGCCGCGGCCAGGCCGTGGTCCGGGAGCGCCATTCCCTCGACGCCGCCATGGCCCGGACGACCGCGGTGTACGAGGAGCTGCTCGGAGGGGCCCCCAGCCGCGCTGGTACCGTGAATGCAAAGAGAGCGTAGGCCCACCCCGTGAACGTCCACATCTTCGCCACCGACTACGACGGCACGATCGCCGAGCGGAACAGCGTGTCGGCGGGGACGGCGCGGGCGCTGGAGCGGGTGCGGGCCACCGGGCGCAAGGTGCTCCTGGTCACCGGCCGGATGCTCCCCGACCTCCAGCGGGTGTGCCCGGATGTCGAGCGCATGTTCGATGCCGTGGTCGCCGAGAACGGCGCGCTCGTGTATTTCCCCGAGCGCCGCGAGGTTCGCCGGCTCGGCGACGCCCCGGAGCCGGCCCTGATCGAGGCGCTGCGGCGCCGCGGTGTGCGCCTCGACGTCGGCAGCGCCATCATCGCCACCGATGCGCCCTTCGCCGAGGCGGCCCTGGCCGCCATCCGCGAGACGGGCGTGGAGCGCACGCTCGTCTTCAACAAGGACGCGCTGATGCTGCTGCCCGGCGGTGTCACCAAGGGCACGGGCCTGGCCGCGGTGCTGGCGACGCTCGAGCTGTCGCCCCACAACATGGTCGGGATCGGCGACGCCGAGAACGATCACGCGTTCCTGGCGATGTCCGAGTTCGCGGTGGCGGTGGCCGACGCCGTGCCGGCGCTGCGCGAGCGCGCCGACTACGTCACGCGGGCGCCGGGACCACGCGGCGCCGTGGAGTTCATCGAGGAGCACCTGCTGCGCGACGTGGTCGACATCGTGCCGCGGCTGACCCGGCACCACCTGGCCCTCGGCGAGCGCGCCGACGGCACGCCGGTGACGATCGCGGCCCACGGCACGCGCCTGCTGGTCGTCGGGCCGTCCGCGACCGGCAAGAGCACGCTGACGGGCGTGCTGGCCGAGCGCGTGCTCGAGAGCGGTCGCTCGCTCGTGCTGCTCGATCCGGAGGGTGACTACCGCACGCTGGCCGAGCTCGAGCGCGTCGTCGTGTTCGGCGGCAAGGGCGAGCAGGCGCTCCCGGCGCCCGAGGAGCTGGATCAGCTCTTACGCCACCCGCGCACGAGCCTGGTGCTCGACCTGAGCGCGATGACGATGGCGGAGAAGGTCGGCTACGCGACGAAGGTGCTGGCCGTGATCGCCACCGTGCGGTCGACCACGGGCCTGCCGCACTGGCTCATCATCGACGAGGCGCACCACGTGCTGCCCGCCGAGGGCTCGCCGGCGGCCGAGCTGCTGCAGCCGGGCGCCGAGTCGCTCGCGCTGATCACGCTGGCCGCCGGCGACCTGGCGCCGGTCGTGCGCCGGCTCCCGACCGTGATCGCCTCCACCGAGATCGGCGCGCTCCACGAGGGCGTGCTCAGCGCGCGGGGCGCGCGCGGCCTGATGTCCACCCGCGCGTCGGACGACGACCGCCCGCTCGAGCGCGGCGAGGCGGCCATCGCGTGGCTGAACGGCGGCGCGCGCGTGGCCCGCTTCCGCGTGGGCAAGCGGCGCGTGCAGCACCGCCGCCACGTGCGCAAGTACACCGAGGGCGAGCTACCGCCCGACCGGTCGTTCTTCTTCCGCGGGCCCACCGGCAGCCTCAACCTGCGCGCCGCCAACCTCGCACGCTTCGTCGAGCTGGCCGACGGTGTGGACGAGGCGACGTGGCTGCACCACTTCCAGCAGGGCGACTACTCGCGCTGGCTCCGCGACATGATCAAGGACCCGGAGCTCGCCGCCGAGATCGTGAACCTCGAGCGCCTGGGGCTCGGCGTGGCCGAGTCGCGCCGTCAGGTGCTGGAGCGCGTGCGGGCGAAGTACGCGGTCTAGGCCCGGAGGGGGGCTTCGCCCCCCTTCCGGCGGTCGTCGCGCGCCTGGCGGCGCGCTCCTCCCTGCCTCCCCCGAGAGCAGGATTGCGCCGGCGAAGCCGGCGCTCGGAGGCGTCCGCATTCTCCCGCGGCGAGCGTGTCTCACCGCTGATCGCGGCCTCCTGAGCACTGCTCGTGTCGCGGCGACGGACGTCGCGGGGGTTCTTGTCTTCGCGTAATCCGAGGAAGACGGGGTGGCGGAGCTTGCCGTCGCCGGTGAACTCGGTGAAGCCGAGCTGGGCCACGAGGGCGGGCTCGACCCAGGTCGCGTCGCGCATGCGGGGCGCGTCGAGGAAGGGTGACGTGGGGCGGATCAGCGGCGCGAGACGCCGGTGCAGGTCGGCGAGCGTCTTGTCGTTGAAGCCGGTGCCCACCTTGCCGGCGTAGCGCAGCCCGCCGCCGTCCCAGGCGCCGACCAGCAGCGCGCCCAGGTGCGAGCGGCTCCCGCGCGGCGCCGAGAAGCCGCCGATCACGAACTCTTCCTCGGCGCGCACCTTGACCTTGCACCACGCCGGCGAGCGCATGCCGGGCTCGTAGCGCGACGCAGGGTCCTTGCCGATGACGCCTTCGAGCCCGCGCCGCTTCGCCTCGGCGAACGCCGCGAGGCCGTCCTCGGCCACGCGGCGGGCCAGCTGCACGCGCGGGCCCTCGCGAACCTCCTGCTCGAGCACGGCGCGCCGCGCGGTCAGCGGCTCGCGCAGCAGATCGCGGCCGCGCGCGTGCAGGCAATCGAACGCCACGTAGATCGGCGGCGCGCCGCCGGCCCCGCGCTGCTGCAGGAGCTGAAAGCGCGAGATACCGGCGGCGTCGTAGACGACGACCTCGCCGTCGAGCACGAGGGCGGGCGCCGGCAGCGCCGCCAGCGCGGCGGCGACCTCGGGGAAATCCGCCGTGCGGTCCTTGGCGTTGCGCGTGATCAGCCGCACCGTGCGGCCGTCCTTGACGGCGATCAGGCGGATGCCGTCGTACTTCTCCTCCCAGATCCAGCCCGGCCGGTGGAACGGCGCGTCCACCAGGGTGGCCAGCATCGGGGCCACCGGCGCCGGGCGCGGGCTCACGCGGTGCGGGAGGCGCGGGGCGGGTCGGCGGCAAGCGCGAGGGCCAGCTGGCGCGGCGTCGCCTGCGCTGCGCGCGCGATGCCGGCCATGGT
>JBKPRI010000294.1:0-8403 GCA_046734515.1 Candidatus Methylomirabilota bacterium
GTCCCGCACCGCGAGCCGCCACGAGCGATCGCCCGCGGCCTCGGCGACGGCGTCCAGCACGGCCAGCCACGGACGCCACTCCGCGCGGCTGCGCGCGACGTCCGAGAAGCTGCTGGGACGGGCGGCTGCGACGCTCACTTCGGCTTCTCGTCCGGTGAGGCGGCTGGATCCGCCTGCCCGCGGCTGAGTCGATCGGCCTGGCGTGCGGTGGCGGTCGGCGCCTGCTGTCGTTCGGGCAGACGCCTGGGCGTCTTCCAGTAGGGATCCGAGCCCTCGTGCATTTGCACCACGCCGCGGCGGTTGCCGGGATCGGCGCCGGGCCCGCCGGCACGCTGGCGCGTCGCCTCGGGGCTGGTGCACGCCGCGGCCGCCAGGCCGAGCGCGAGCACGATGGCCAGCGATCGCACGCGCGCTTTCATATGTGCTCCGACGACAGGATGATGACCACGCGCAGCAGAAAGCCGCCGAGGAGGACGAGCACGGCGGCGGCCGCCCCCGCGCCGCTCAGCCCTGCCGTCTGCAGGGAGCGGCGGTAGAGCACGAACGGCACGATGATGCCGAGGCCCACGACACCGATCAGGAGCAGCGCGCCCCACACACCGAGCCAGGCGCGCGCCATGCCGCCGAGCGAGACGACGAGGGCGATGAGCGCGATCAGCTCCAGCACCAGCATCACGCTGTCGAACCGCTCGAGGGCATGCAGCCCGCGGCGGGCCGCCGGCCGCCGACGTCCGAGCAGGGCCAGCGTGGCGGCTGAGGTCGAGGCGGCCGACACGAGGAAGACCAGGCCGAGCATGCTGGTGTCGGCCCAGATCGGGCGATTGGTGGCGGTCAGCAGCACGCCGGTGTAGCCGGCGACGAAGAACCCGAGAAGGCCACCGACCAGCGCCACCAGCGTGCCGAGCGCTCCCGGCGGGCGCAGCGCCGCGAGACGAGGCCAGCGGCCGCGTCCGTCGTCGGCGAGGGCGGCAAGGAAGGAGAGGAAGGCGATGCCGCCGAAGAGCAGCAGCGCCCACGAGCCGAGCGACATCGGCGACCAGGGCTTGAGCATCGGCCGCAGCGTCTCCGACTGCAGCATCATGTGCCAGAAGCGCGCCGGACGGCGCAGGTCGACGATCAGCAGCACGCCGCACACGACGGTGAGCGGAAACGCCACCAGGTAGCCCAGGCGCGCCAGCGGGCGGTCGGCCGCATCGCCGAAGACATCGATGAGCACGGCCAGGAAGTACGCGCCGCCCGCGATGCCGCCCAGGAAGAAGTAGAAGACGATGAGCCACTGCCACTCGGGCGCGGCCGTGAACAGCGTGCTCGGCGGCGGGTTCATGGGCGTCTCCCGCGCGTGCGGAAGCTGACGAGACCGGCCAGGCCGACCATCACGCCGCCGAGCACGGACAGCAGCGTGCTCGGCCGCAGGCGCCGCGAGGGCAGCTGGGGATCCGGCGGCAGGTTGTAGACCTCGGGGCGGTCGACCAGCAGGAAGAACGAGTTGAGGCCGCCCAGGATCTTGTCGTCGGCGCCATAGAGGTACGCGCGCTTCTCGCCCTGGCTGTGCAGCTTGCCCACGCGCGCCTCGGCCAGCTTGCGCAGGTCGGCCACCGGCCCGAAGACGATCGAATCGGTCGGGCACGCCTTCGAGCACGCCGGCTCCAAACCGACCTGCAGGCGGTCGTAGCAGAGCGTGCACTTCTGCGCGGTGCCCGAGGCCGGGTTGATGTCGATCACGCCGAAGGGGCAGGCCCCGATGCAATCGCGACAGCCGTTGCAGGCGTCGGACTGGATGACGACGGTGTCGAACTCCGTGCGGATGATGGCCCCGGTCGGGCACACTTCCAGGCATCCGGCCCGCACGCAGTGCTTGCACACATCCGACATCAGCAGCCAGCGGCCTTCGCTGCGGTCCGGCGTGAACTGCTCGACGAACCGCACGTGGCGCCAGTGGATGCCGTCGAGCCGCCGCGTGTTGTCGTAGCTGTCACCGGACAGGGTGTTGGCGCCGCCGTTGGCCGCCGGCAGCTGGTTCCACTCCTTGCACGCCACCTCGCAGGCCTTGCAGCCGATGCAGACCGTGGTGTCGGTGAAGAATCCCATCGCCTGCGCCATGGCTACCCCTTCTCCACGTTGCAGACGAACGCCTTCCCCTCGTGGATCGTCACGTTGGGATCACCGACCAGCGCCGTCAGCTCGTTGACGACGTCGCCGGTGACGACGCCCTCGTAGCCCCAATGCCACGGCATGCCGACCTGGTGGACGGTCTTGCCGTCGATCGTGAACGGCCGCAGGCGGCGCGTGACGAGCGCCTTGGCGCGCACGTGACTGCGCGGCGTACTGATGCGCACCCAGTCGAGGTTCTTGATGCCCTTCTCGGCGGCCAGCTCCGGACTGAGCTCGATGAACAGCTCCGGCTGCAGCTCGGCCAGCCACGGATTCCACCGGCTCATGGCGCCGGCCAGGTAGTGCTCGGTGAGCCGGTAGGTGGTGATGACGTGCGGGAAGCGCGGATCGCCCGGCGCCACCAGCGCGTTGTCGTCGCGCTTCCAGTACTTCAGCACCGGGCTCGCCTGCTGCTTGTAGATCGGGTTGCGCACGGGGGACTCGGCCGGCTCGTAGTGCGTCGGCAGCGGGCCGTCCACGAGACCGCTCGGCACGTAGAGCCAGCCCCGGCCGTCGGGCTTCATGATGAACGGCTCGGTGCCCGACAGCGCATCCATGCCGGGCGCGCCGGGCCTGGCAGGTGTATTCGGCGCCTTCGTCGTGGCGAAGTCGGGGACGTCATAGCCGACCCACTTCTTCTGGGCCTCGTCCCACCACACCCACTTCTTGCGCTCGCTCCACGGCCGCCCAGTGAGATCGGCCGAGCAGCGGTTGTACATGATGCGGCGGTTGGCCGGCCACGCGTAGCCCCAGTTGAGGTGCGCGCCGGGCTGCCCGGGAGGATCGGGCTGCTTGCTCGCCGCCCGGTTCTGGTCCGGCGCCGGAAAGACACCGCAGTAGATCCACGAGGCGCAGGTGGTGGAGCCGTCGTCCTTGAGGTCGCCGAAGGAGGCGAGGTGCCGGGCGGGATCGTCGGTCATGAAGCCGTTGATCTCCTTCAACAGCTTTCTGGCGTCAGGCTCGCCGCGCTGGCGCTCGGCCGCGTCGTCGTGCTCGTAGTCGAAGACGAGGTGCTGGAAGCCGGCGTCGCGGGGGGCCGTGCTGTCGGCG
This sequence comes from Candidatus Methylomirabilota bacterium, assembly GCA_046734515.1. Lineage (GTDB taxonomy): Bacteria > Methylomirabilota > Methylomirabilia > Rokubacteriales > CSP1-6 > AR5. The sequence continues at coordinate 3,202 of JBKPRI010000294.1, forward strand.
TAGAGCTTCTTCAGCCGCCGGCCGAGCTGATAGGTGAACCAGGAGTCCGAGCGGCAGTCGCCCGGCGCCTCGGTCGCCTTGTAGTGCCACTGCAGCATGCGCTGGGTGTTCGTGAAGCTGCCCTCGACCTCGGCGACCTGCGAGGAGGGGAAGAAGAACACCTCGGTCTTGATGTCCGCCGTCTTCACCTCGCCGCTCTTGACCTCGGGGGCGTTCCTCCAGAAGGTCGCGCTCTCGTGCACCCAGTTGTCCTTGACCACCAGCCACTCGAGCTTGCGCAGGCCGGCCCGCTCCAGGCGCGCGTTGAGCGAGGTGGCGGGGTTCTGGCCGATGAGCAGCATGCCCTTCACGCGGCCGTCGTTCATGGCCACGAACATCGGCAGGTGCGAGTGGTCGCCGAGGATCTTGGGGTGCCAGTCATAGCCGAACTGGTTGTCGCGCGTGGCCGCCTCGCCGTACATCGACTTGAGGTAGGACACCATGAACTTCGGCATGTTGGCCCAGTAGCCGGTGGCCAGGGTCTCGTCGGCGAGATAGTCGCGCAGGGTGTCGTGCTTCTTGAGCGCGGTCGGCGCCGACATGTAGCCGTGGATCGAATGATAGAGCGTCGGGATGTCGGTGGAGCCCTGGATGGAGGCGTGCCCGCGCAGCGCCATGATTCCCGCGCCCGGCCGGCCGAAGTTGCCGAGCAGCAGCTGCAGCAGCGCCGCGCAGCCGATCACTTGCGGCCCGTTGGTGTGCTGGGTCCACGCCACCGCGTAGGCGATCGAGCAGGTCTTGTCCGGCCCCGAGTGATCGAGCAGCGCCCGGGCCACCTTGAGAAAGGTCTCCTTCGGACAGCCGGTGACGCGCTCGACCATCTCCGGCGTGTAGCGGGCGAAGTGGCGCTTGACGAGCTGGAACACGCAGTGCGGGCTCTGCAGCGTCTCGTCCTTCTCGGCCGGCGGCTTCACCAGCGACGTCACCAGCGGGTCGAAGGGCGGCCCGTCCGGCGTGGCGCGCGTGGACGCCTTTGCGCCGTCGCCGGTGTGGCCCGGCACCTCGCCCGAGCGCGCGGTGTTCGCCGCCGACTCGCCCTGGGCGCCGCCGCCACCCGGCCGCTTGTACTGCCAGGATTTCGGGTCGTACTGCCCGACGAAGCCGTTATAGGGCCAGACGGGCGCGCCGCCCTTGTACTCCATGAGGCCGGAGAAGACGCCATCGGCCTCCTCGGCGTCCTTGTAGTCATCCGCGACCAACGTCGCCGCGTTCGTGTAGTGGAGGAGGAAGGTCTTGAAGAACGGGTCGCGGTTCCAGCGCGGATCGTTGACGACGTGGTTGACGAGCCCGCCCAGGAACGCGATGTCGCTGCCCGCGCGCACCGGCGCGTAGATGTCCGCCATCGCGCTGGTGCGCGTGAAGCGCGGGTCCACGTGGATGAGCGTGGCGCCGTTGACCTTGGCCTTCATGGGCCACCGGAAGGCGACCGGATGGTTCTCGGCCATGTTGGAGCCCATCACCATGACGCAGTCGGAGTCGGCCATGCTGCGCGGGTACATCGTGGCGGCGCCCCGTCCGAGCCGTGTCCCCAACCCGGGGACGCTGGAGCTATGTCAGATACGCGCCTGGTTCTCGATGGCGACGATGCCGAGCCCGCGCATCAGCTTCTGGTGGATGTGGTTCCACTCGTTGTCGAGCGTGGCGCCGCCGAGCGAGAAGATCGCCGGCGTCATGTTCACCAGCTTGCCGTCGTCGAGGCGCTCGATGAACGTCTCGTCGCGCGTCTTCTTCACCAGCTCGGTCACGCGCGCCATCGCACGCTCGAGGTCCCACTCCTCCCAGTCGGCCGCGCCGGGCGCGCGGTGCAGGACCTTCATCGGGCGGTTGGGGTTGACGTGGAGCTGGTAGGTGGCGGCGCCCTTCGGGCAGAGCGTGCCCTCGTTGTGCGGGCTGCGCGGATCGCCCTCGATGTTGACGATCCTGCCGGCGACGGTGTGCACGAGCGTGGCGCAGCCGACCGAGCAGTAGGGGCACACGCTCGGCGTCGTCTTCGCATCCTTGATGCGGAGCTCTTGCGCCCGCGCCAGCGTGGGCGCGAGGTTGGCGCCGAGCCCGGCCAGCCCGCCGAGCGCGGTGCCCGCCGCGACTCCGGAGGAGACCTTCAAAAATCCGCGCCGCGAGACATCCATCACACGTCTCCGCTGCTCTTCTTTTCGGATGGTAGAAAGAGCATTTGGCGTGCCGATTAGTCGCACGTGATTCAATTCACGAGGCGATCGAAAGTCTGGACGGCGGAATGTGAAGCAGCGTGCGGGGATGCGCGCGAACGGAGGGCAGGTAACGGCGGTTGCGGAAGCCCGGGTTCCAGACCCGGGAGCGTGTCGAATTTACCCCGCGCTCACTCCGCCGGTGGAGCCGAAGCCGCCGCCGCCGCGCGCGCTCGGCGCCAGCGTGTCGACGGGCGCCAGCGTCACGTGCTCCACGCGCTGGACGACGAGCTGGGCGATGCGATCGCCGCGGCTCAGCGTCACCGGCTCCTGGCCATGATTGATCAGCAGCGCCTTGACCTCGCCGCGGTAGCCCGCGTCGATCAGGCCCGGGGTGTTGAGAATCGTCACACCGTGGCGCAGGGCCAGGCCGGACCGCGGCAGGACGAGGCCGGCGAAGCCGGGCGGGATGGCCAGCGCGATGCCGGTCGGCACGAGGGCCCGCGCCCCCGGCGCCAGCGTCACGGTCTCGGCCGCATAGAGGTCGAGCCCGGCGTCACCGTCGCGCGCATAGGCGGGCAGGGGCAGCGCCGCGTCCATCTGCTGGACGGGGACGCGCAGGCTCATCGGGGCGTGAGGGTGCGCTCCCGATCCGACTGCACGATCCAGTTGGAGAGGCGGCGGATGATCTCGATCGTGAGCTGCGGGCGATTGCGGATGAGCCAGTCGAGCCGCTCGTTCTTGAGCACCAGCAGCTCGACGTCGGTCTGGGCGATGGCGTCGGCCGAGCGCGCGCCGTGCCGGAACAGGGCCATCTCGCCGAGCAGCTCGCCCTCGCCCATCGTGCTGAGCAGCCGGTGGTCGCCGTCGAACATGCGGCGGATCTCCACCACGCCGGAGTGGATCACGAAGGCCTCGCCGTGGGCGTCGCCGCCTTCCTTCATGATGAGCTCGCCGGCCTTGAACTTTCGCCGCTCGAGGTCGCCGAGCGTGAGGTTCTTGTAGATCTCGAGCCCGATCGAGGGCAGGCTCGACTTCGACTCGACGGGCAGCCGCGCGTTCGTCCAGCCGCCCAGGCCGCCCTTGAGAATGCGCACGCGCTTGAAGCCGCGCTCGCGCAGCTTCTGGGCCACCGCCGCGCTGGTGGCCTCCTCCGGGCTCGTGCAGTACGCCACCACCATCTGCTCGGGCGCCACATCGAGCGTGAAATCAGGCTTGTCGACAGTGTCCGGCTCCGCCCGCACGGCCCCGGGCAGACGCAGCGGGCTCGTCTCGAAGTCGGTGGGGGTGCGCACGTCGAGCAGGATCGGCGTGTCGCCCGACTCGATGGCGGCGATGACCTGGGCCGGCACGATGCGGTAGCGATTCTTCCACCAGCGCCGCCCGAACATGCCGCCGTAGACGCCCACGCTCAGGAGGGAGACGCCCAGGGTGGCCATCGCCCACGGAAACGGCCGCGGCGGCGGGTTCTTCACGAACCGGTCGGCGTCCATGCGCATGCGCTTGACGTCGGCCAGGTTCGGCAGCAGCGCGTTGGCCTCGTCGACCTTCGCCAGCGCCGCCGAGAAGCGGCCGTCCAGGAACAGCTCCACGCCGGCGCGCCACACCGGATTGAACTTGCTCTCGCCCTGGCGGACGCCGGTGCCCTGCAGGAACGTCTTCACGTCGCGCGCGGGGATGAGGAAGTTGAAGCCCTGGATCTGGGCGCCGCCACCGGAGGACAGCGAGACGAAGTCCATGACGCCGATGAGCTGCGCCTCGTCGCCGATGGCCGGGCCGCCGCTGTTGCCGTGCGAGGCGGGCGCGTCGGTCTGCACGAGGTCCTGGCCGATGGCGTCCATCTTGAAGCCCGACACCGTGCCGTTGGTGGCGGAGGCCTCCAGCGTGGCGGAGGCATTCAACAGCTCGTGGGAGATCACGACGCCGGGGAACCCAAGGATGTGCACGGGGTCGCCGATCTGCGCGTCCCGGGTGGAGAGCGCGATCGCCGGATAGTTGCCCTCCGGCACGCGCAGCAGTGCCAGATCGCGTCCATAGTCCGGCGTGGGCTTGCCGTTGACGTCGAGGGCCGGCGGCGGGCTGAACTTCTTGACCTCGGCCTTGAGGCTGGCGCCACTCGAGAGCAGGACGGTGAGCTGGGGGAACGTATCCACCTGCGCGCTGTCGAGCGCGCGGGCGCTCGCGTCACGGCGGATCTGGTCCTCGAGCTCGGGCCGCTGCCCCTTCATCACGCCCTGCGCCTTCAGCACCGGGTCCACGCAGGCCTGGTCGATCGCCTTCTTCTTGAGATCGTGGATGATCCACGAGGGCAGGCGGTGCGTGGGATCCACGACATGGGCGTTCGTGATGAGCCAGCCGCGGCCGTCGATGAACCAGCCCGTGCCGGTCTCGATGAAGGGCGACGGCTTCACCGTCACGGGCCCCCGGCCGCAGTCCATCGTGACCTCGGCGTCGACGCGGGCGGTGATCAGCGCGACCGCCGGCTTGGCGAGAAGGATGGCCTCCTGCGGCGTCAGGGCGAGCGCCGGGCCGGCCGCGAGCGCGACCCCGAGCGCGCTGACGAGCGCCGATGGCCATCTCATGGCCTCGACCGTATCATGGCGGCCCCGTCAAAAACATCTTCGGGGGCGCGCTGCCCGACGTCACGGGAGGCGCGCGGCGCGCCTCCCGTGACGCGGCTTCAGCACTTGCGCGGATCGTTCGGATTGACGTTCGGGCAGATCAGCGGCGTCGCCGGCACGACGACGGTTCCCGGCGTCACGACGACGGCCGGCGCTGGCGTCACCACGACACCCGTCGCCGGAGGCGTCACCACGACGGCCGGCTCATTGCTGACGCCGCGCGGGCTCGCCGCGGGATAGCCGTAGATGCTCGACGGCGGCGCGCCCGCCGGGCTGTTGTACCGATCGCGATCCCAGGAGTATCCGGATTGTGCGCCGCCGCGCCCATCACCCGGCCCCGACTCGCCGCCCGGGCCCGCCGATGCGTCGCCGGATCCGGCGGCACCGGCACCGGC
>JBKPRI010000295.1:0-4850 GCA_046734515.1 Candidatus Methylomirabilota bacterium
GACGGCCGAGGCGATGGCCCGCGTATCGGCCTGCGCCTTGGCGATGCGCGCCCGCGCCTGCACGTTGGCGTAGAGCGGCACGGCGATCGCGGCCAGGATGCCGATGATCGCCACGACGATGAGGAGCTCGATCAGCGTGAAACCACGCTGACCGCGGCGGCGAGAGAGGAGCTGCATCATGAACGTGTCCCCCTGAGCGATGTTGTGTACTGCTATGCGTCTGGGGGGTCGCGTATTGCAGAGGGAGTGCCAGACCCCGGGTGCCGATCGCGGGGTCGAGATTTCGGCAACTTGCGCTGGGCCGGACATGCCATTGCGGCTGCGAACTGACGCCGCCCGGCACTGCGGGTGACGGGATTTGTCAGCCTCCGCCATCACGGCGCTGAGGGGCCTTAGGCTGGAGCTTCTGGAGCTTGTAGCGAAACTGCCGGAAGCTGACGCGAAGCAGCTCGGCCGCGCGCGTCTGCACGCCCCCCACACGATCGAGGGCCAGCTGCATGTAGCGGCGCTCGATGCGATCGAGGGTGGCTTCGAGATCGATGCCGTCGGCCGGCAGCTCCACCGGGAGCTCGTCGCGGGTGGTGGGCTGGCGCACGCTCGTGGGCAGCGCCTCGACGTCGAGCATCTCGCCGCGGCCCAGCACCATCGCGCGCTCCACCACGTTCTCCAGCTCGCGGATGTTGCCCGGCCAGTGGTACTGCTCCAGGATCGCCACCGCCTCCGGCGTGACGCCGCGCACCGGGCGGCCCACCTCGCGCGCGAGCTTCTTGATGAAGTAGGCGACCAGGAGCGGGATGTCCTCGCGGCGGTCGCGCAAGGGCGGCAGGTGAACCGGGATGACGTTCAGGCGGTAGAAGAGATCCTCGCGCAGCACGCCATCGGCGACGGCCTTGCCGAGATCGCGGTTGGAGGCGGCGATCAGGCGCACGTCGATCTTCACGTCCTTGGTGTCACCGACACGCCGGATCTGCCGCTCCTGGATCGCGCGCAGCAGCTTGACCTGGACGGTTTGCGGGATCTCGGTGATCTCGTCGAGGAAGAGCGTGCCGGCCGTGGCCGCCGCGAACAGGCCCTCGGTGCTGGCCACGGCGCCGGTGAAGGCGCCCTTCATGTGACCGAAGAGCTCGGACTCCATCAGCGTCTCCGGCACTGCCCCGCAGTTGACGGACACGAACGGGCCGCCGCGCCGGCCCGACTCCCAGTGCAGCGCCTGCGCAACCAGCTCCTTGCCGGTGCCGCTCTCGCCCGTGATCATGACGGTGGAGCCGCTGTCGGCGGTCTTGCGAATCGTCTCGAAGACCTCGAGCATCCTCGGGCTGCGCCCCACGAAGTTCTCGAAGCCGCGCTCGCGCCGCAGCTGACGCTTGAGCGCCTGATTCTCGTCCTGCAGGCGCCGCCGCTCCAGGGCGTTGCTGACCACCAGCTTCAGCTCGTCGAGCTTGAACGGCTTGGTCACGTAATCGTAGGCGCCGAGCTTCATCGCCTCGACGGCGGTCTCGGTGGAGGCGAACGCCGTCACCACCAGCACGACCGTGCGCGGCGAGAACTCCTTGGTGGCCTTGAGGACGGCCAGGCCGTCGACCTTGCGCATCCTGAGGTCCGTGACGACGAGGTCGAAGGTCTCGCCCTTGCTCAGCCGCTCCACCGCCGCCTCGCCGCCGTCGGCCAGCGTCACGTCGTAGCCGGCCTGCCGCAGCATGATGGCGAGCAGCTCGCGCATGCTCTGCTCGTCATCGACGACGAGCACGCGGATGTCAGGCATGCGCGGGCAGGGTGAGGGTGAAGACCGCGCCGCCATCGAGGCGGCTCTGCACGTCGATCTCGCCGCCGTGGTCCTGCACGACCCGGTGCACGAGGGCGAGCCCGAGGCCGGTCCCGGCGGCCTTGGTCGAGTAGAAAGGCTCGAAGATGTGCCCGAGGTCGTCGTCGGCGATGCCCTCGCCGGTGTCGGCGACCCGCAGGAGCAGGCGCTCGCCGGGCGTCGCCATCGAGACGCGCAGCTCGCCGCCGTCGGGCATCGCCTGCAGCGCATTGAGGCAGAGATTCCAGACGACCTGCCGGAACTGCTGGCGGTCCACGCTCCACGGCAGCGCCGGCGGGAACTCGCGCACGACCTTCAGGGTGCCGGGCGTGGTGCGGTGCTCCAGCAGGACGAGGACCTCATCGACGATCTCCGCCACGTTGACGGCGACACGGTTCAGGGGCGCCGGCCGCGCGTACTCGAGGAACTCGCGGATGATCACGTTCAGTCGATCGGTCTCCTTGATCACGATCTGGCCCAGCCGCTCGCGCGTCTCGTCGGGTGCGCCCGCGGCCAGGACCTCCACGGCGCCCGACAGCGACGCCAGCGGATTGCGGATCTCGTGCGCGATGTTGGCGGCCATCCGGCCCAGGCTGGCCAGCCGGTCGGCCGCGCGCATGCGCGCTTCCATCGCACGGATCGCGGAGAGATCCTCGCACGCGGCGATGAGTCCGATCCGGCGGCCGTCACCGGCGCGCAGCGCGGAGAACGTCATGCGCACCGGCACGTCGTCTCCGGCGGGCCGGTGCAGCACCACCTCGCGCCAGGCCGGCCGCGCATCGGGCGTGTCGATCTCCGGCTCGATCGACTCCAGCGCCAGGCCCGCGCCGAACACCGACCACGGCCGGCCGACGGCCGCGTGCGCGCCGACGCCGGTGATGCGCTCGGCGGCCTGATTGAGCGCCGTCACGCGCTGCGCTTCGTCGAGGGCGATGAGTCCGGTGCCGACCGAGTGGAAGACGAGGTCGGTGAAGGCCTCCAGGTCCTTGAGGTCGGCCTGCTTGGTCTCGAGCTCCTCGCGCGTCGAGCGGAAACGCTCCGCGAGCCCGCCGGCCACGATCGCCACGATCATGAAGGTGCCGGCGTTGAGGAAGATCGTAATGATCTCCAGCGCGGTCGACTCCTTCGGCGCCTCGAAGAACGTGATCGGCAGCACGGTGCGGCCGAACACGAGGCCGGTGTAGAAGACGGTGCTGGCGGCCGCGATGGTCAGCCCCCCGGTGCGCGAGAGCAGGACGCAGGCGGCGGTCACCGACAGGACGTACAGGAACGCGAAGATCGAGCGTGCGCCGCCGGTGGCGGCCACCACCGCGGTGACGAGCGCGCTGTCGAGCAGGCAGATCAGCCAGGCGACGCGCAGCGACCGGACGACCGGCGTGAACGCGGTGAGGACGCCTGACGTGACGACCACCGTGAGCAGCGCCAGCGCGAGAACGTTGCGGTTGGCGCCGGGCATGAGCTCCTCGGGGAGCATCGGCCCGAGGGCCAGCAGCAGCGCGGCCACGCCGAGGCGGGCCAGGCCGAAGCCACGCAGCAATCGATTCGAGTCGCCCAGCTTCATCCCCGCGGCCGGGCCGGCCGCTACTTGATCAGGGTGACCATCTTGAAGATCGGCAGGTACATGGCGATGACGATGCCGCCGACGGAGACGCCCAGGAAGACGATCATCATCGGCTCCAGCAGCGAGGTGAGGGCGGCCACCGCCGCGTCGACCTCGTCGTCGTAGAAGTCGGCGATCTTGTTCAGCATGGCGTCGAGTGCGCCCGTGTTCTCACCGACCGAGATCATGTGGACGACCATGGCCGGGAACACCGGCGTGGTCTTGAGCGGCTCGGCGAGGGTGCCGCCGGCGGTGACGTGCGTGCGGGCCTGCATCACCGACTTCTCCACCACGCGATTGCCGGAGGCGCGGGCTGTGATGAGGAGGCCTTCCAGGATGGGCACGCCCGACGAGATGAGCGTGCCGAGCGTACGAGTGAAGCGCGCGACGGCGATCTTGCGGATCAGCATGCCGACGACGGGCACCTTCAGCATGAAGGTGTCGATCACCATGCTGCCGTTGTCGGTGCCGTAGTAACGCTTGATGGCGTAGATGGCGGCGCCGATGCCGGCCAGGATGAAGATGATGTAGCGGCGCGTCATGTCCGACATGAAGATGACGATCTTGGTCGGCAACGGCAGCTCGGCGCCCATGTTCTTGAACATGTTCGCGAACGTCGGCAGCACGAAGACCATCATGAAGATGATGACGAGGGCGGCCACGCTGATGATCGTGACCGGGTACACCATGGCGCTCTTGACCTGGCCCTTGAGCTTGGCCGCCTTCTCGATGTAGGTCGACAGCCGCTGCAAGCAGACGTCGAGCACGCCGCCGGACTCGCCGACGGCCAGCATGTTGACGAAGAGGTTGTCGAAGGTCTTGGGGTACTTGCCGAAGGACTCGGCGAGCGTGGCGCCGCCCTGCACGTCGCTGGCAATCTTGGCCGTCACGTCGCGCAGGACCTTGGACTCGCTCTGCTCGGAGAGGATCTGCAGGCACTGGGCGATCGGCAAGCCGGCGTCGACCATCGTGGAGAACTGGCGCGTGTAGATGGCCAGGTCCTTGGCCTTGACCGAACCGCCCAGCTTGGGGGCGGCCGCGGCCGCGCTCTTGGCCTTCCGCTCCTCCACCTGCGTGGCGACCACGCCCTTGGCCCGCAGCGCGGCAACGGCCGCCGGACGGCTGTCCGCCTCGATCTCGCCGTTGACCGCCGACGCTCCCGAGCGTCCCTTGTACGCGAAGACCGCCATAGGTCCTCCCTAGACCGCCAGCGTGACGCGCAGCACTTCCTCGATCGTGGTGGTCCCCTCGAGCACCTTCAGCAGGCCGGCCTGGCGGAGCGTCTTCATCCCCTGGCTCTGGGCCATTTCGCGAATCTCCGCCGTGGTGCCGTTCTTGAGGATCACGTTCCGCAGCTCCTCCGTGACGACCATGACTTCGTAGAGCGCCACCCGGCCCTTCATGCCGGTGAAGTTACAAGTCTGACAGCCCTTGCCCTTATAGAAGGTC
>JBKPRI010000296.1:0-12922 GCA_046734515.1 Candidatus Methylomirabilota bacterium
TCGCGAGGGTGTCCGCGCCGCCGTCGCCGCGGGCTGGCGCATCCTCGCGGCGGACGGACGCGCGCTCGACGCCGTGGAGGCCGCCGTGCGCGTGCTCGAGGATCATCCGCGCTTCAACGCCGGCCGCGGCTCCGTGCTCACCTCGGCCGGAACCATCGAGATGGACGCCTCGATCATGGAGGGTGACCGCCTCGCCTGCGGCGCCGTCGCCGCGGTCAGCCGGGTAGCGAATCCGGTCACGCTCGCCCGCCGCGTGATGGAGGACGAGCGCCACGTACTGCTCGTCGCCGACGGCGCCCACGCCTTCGCGCGCGCGGTGGGCCTTCCCGACTGCGACCCCGCGCTGCTGATCACCGACCGCCAGCGGATGCGTCTGGCGAAGCTGGAGACCGACAGCCGCGGCACCGTCGGCGCCGTCGCCATCGACCGCCATGGCACGATCGCGGCGGCGACGTCCACCGGCGGCACGCTCGGCAAGCGTCCCGGCCGCGTCGGCGACAGCGCGCTCATCGGCTGCGGCACCTACGCCGACAGCGCCCTGGGCGGCGTGTCGTGCACGGGCGCCGGCGAGGCGATCATCCGCGTCGTGCTGGCGCGCCGCACGCTCGATCGCCTGGCCGAGAAGGACGATCCCCACGCCGCCGCGCGCGCCGCCGTCGACCTCCTGGTGAAGGAGGGACGCGGCGACGGCGGTTTGATCCTGCTCGATGCGCGCGGCCGCGTCGGTTACGCCTACTCCACGCCGCTGATGCCGGTGGCGTGGATGTCGTCCGGGCTCGACGTCCCCGACGTGCCCTTCTGACGTGACGGCGGCCGCCCCGCCCGACGCCGCCGCCGTCGAAGCCGCCCGCGTCCGGCTCCAGGGCGCGATTTACGAGACGCCCTGCGCCTACTCGCAGACGCTGTCCGAGCTTTCGGGCGCGCAGTGCTACGTGAAGCTCGAGAATCTGCAGATGACCGGCTCCTTCAAGGAGCGCGGCGCCGCCAACCTCCTGCTCCAGCTCACCGCCGCCGAGCGCCGTCGCGGCGTGACGGCGGCCAGCGCGGGCAACCACGGCCTGGCCGTGGCCTTTCACGCCGCGCGCCTGGGCATCCCCGCCACCATCGTCATGCCGACGTACGCGCCGCTGATCAAGGTCACCTCCGCGCGCCGCTACGGCGCCGAGGTCATCCTGCACGGCGCCAACTACGACGAGGCGTACGAGCGGGCCCAGGCGGTGGTCGCCGAGCGCGACGCCGTCTTCGTCCACCCGTTCGACGACGCGCGCGTGGTGGCGGGCCAGGGCACGCTGGGCCTCGAGCTCGTGGAGCAGGTGGAGGGGCTCGATGCGGTGGTGGTGCCGGTGGGCGGCGGCGGTCTCATCGCCGGCGTGGCGCTGGCCATCAAGAGCCGGCGTCCGGACGTGCGGGTGATCGGCGTACAGTCCGCCGCCGTGCCGGGCATGGAGCGCGCGCTGGCCGCGGCCGAGCGCGTGCGCGTGCCGGCCGGCGCGACCATCGCCGACGGCATCGCCGTGCGGAGGGTCGGCGCGCTCACCTACGCGCTCGCCGCGCGCCTCGTCGACAACGTGGTGACGGTGGACGAGGAAGAGCTGGCCAACGCGGTCCTGCTGCTGCTCGAGATCGAGAAGACCGTGGTCGAGGGCGCCGGCGCCGCGCCGCTGGCCGCGCTGCTGAATCGTTCGCTCGGCCTCACCGGCGGCCGTGTCGTGCTCGTGCTCTCGGGCGGCAACATCGACGTGACGATGCTGGCGCGCATCATCGAGCGCGGTCTCGTGAAGGACGGCCGGCTCGTGCGGCTGGGGGTCGTGCTCCAGGATCGCCCGGGCGCGCTGGCCCGCCTCACCGCGCAGCTCGCCGAGGAGCGCGCCAACATCTTGCAGATCGAGCACGACCGCGCCTTCGCCGGCCAGCCGATCGGGTCCACGGAGGTCGAGCTCACCCTGGAAACGTCCGGGCGCAAGCACATCGACGCCATCAAGCAGCGCCTCGAGTCGGCCGGCTACAGCGTGGAGGAGCGCGGGAGCTGACGCTCGGTCAGGGTGCTGACGATCGCCTCGCGCGTGCGGGTGGCCAAGTCGCGCGCGGCGGCGCGCGGCTCCAGGGCGGCGTCGGCCGAGAGTGGCGCGTGGTACGTGATCGTGATCGGCACCGGGCGCGGCAGCACGCGGCCGGGCGGCCACGCGCGGAAGCCGCCGTCGATGGTCACCGGCAGCACCGGCACCCCCAGCGAGACGGCCAGGCGGAAGGCGCCCGGCTTGAAGCGCCGCACGTGGCCGTCCGTCGTGCGCTCCCCTTCCGGGAACATCATCAAGGCCTCGCCGCCCTGGAGCAGCCGCACGGCCTCACGCGTGGCGCGTGCGTCGCGGGACTCGATGTCGACGGGAAAGGCGCGCAGCAGGCGGATCAGACGGCTGAAGACCGGGATGTCAAACAGCCGGCTCCACGCCATGTAATAGACCGGCCGCCGCACCGGGATGGTGACCAGCGGCGGATCCGCGTACGTCTGGTGATTCGGCGCGATGATGACCGGGCCCTCGGCGGGAATGTGCTCCGTGCCCCGCAGGGCCAGCCGGAAATAGGCGCGGCAGGCGGCGTGGACGGCGGGGCGGTACAGGTCGATGATCGGGGTCCGCGACGGCACCCCCGTAGCCTACACGAACAAAAAACGGGGCCGGGATGACTCCCGGCCCCGTCAGTACTTGCTGCGCTAGGTGCTACTCGTCCTCGGCGCCGACTTCGACTTCCACCGGCGAGTAGCGGCTCGCCCGCTCCAGCCGATCCTGGCAGCGCACGCACGTCAGGACCTCCGGCATCACGCGCAGGCGGGCGGGCGCGATCTCCTCACCGCACTCCGTGCAGACGCCGTACTCACCCGCGTCCAGCCGCTCGAGCGCGGCCGTGATGCGGTTCACGCGGTCGACCAGCAGCTCGCGCGTGGCGAAGCCGATCTCCCGGCGCTCGTTGGCCTGGATCTCGTCCACCTCATCGGCGAATGACCAATGCTCGCCGCGAGGGCCGAGCAGATCCTCCAGAGCCGTGGCGCCACCCAACTGCCGAAGCCGGGCCACTGCAGCCCTCAGATCCTGCTCCAGCCGCTTCCGGATGCCGTCCATGGTGTCGTCCCTCCTCGTAACTGGCGCGCCACCTAGTGCAACGGGCGTGCCGCACCATAGACGGAGCACCCACCATGCTAATTCATTGGGAAACTCGCGTTGGAAGCGCGGGAGTCAACTCGCTCCCTGGTCATTCGATGGGCAATCTGCCTGGGATCGGTCGCTTGTTGGACGACAGCTTGACACTCTCCGTCAAAATTCGTCGCTGCGGCGCGGGTTAGCGAGGGCCACCGGGTCGCGTCGGATACACTCTGCGAGTGACCGAGACGCCGCCAGCCGTGTACATGGTCCTACCGTTTGTGGCCATGCTGCTCTCGATCGCGATCCTGCCGCTACAGGCCCCGCGCTGGTGGGAGTCCAACGCCAACAAGCTCATCGTCGGTGGGGTTCTGGGGGCCCCGGTCCTGGCGGTCTACGCCGTCCGGGCGCCGAACACCCTGGTCCATGCCGCGCACGACTACGTGTCCTTCATCGTGCTCCTGGCCGGCCTGTACGTGATCTCGGGGGGAATCCTGCTCCGAGGCGACCTGGCCGCGACGCCGCTGGTGAACACCACGTTCCTGGCTCTCGGCGCCCTGCTCGCCTCGTTCGTGGGAACCACCGGCGCCTCGATGCTGCTGATCCGCCCGCTGCTGATGACCAACCGGGAGCGGACGCGGGTGACACACACCGTGATCTTCTTCATCTTCGTCGTGTCGAACATCGGTGGCATGCTCACACCGCTGGGGGACCCGCCGCTGTTCCTCGGCTATCTGCAGGGCGTGCCGTTCGCATGGACGTTCCGGCTGTGGCTGCCGTGGGCCGCGATGCTCGCGGCGCTCCTGGCCGTGTACTTCGTCTGGGACACGAGGGCATACACCCACGAGCCGCTGGCCGCCCTGCGCCGCGATCGGGCCGAGCAGACACCGCTGCGGATCCAGGGCGCCGGCAACGCGCTCCCCCTCGCCGGCGTCGTTGTCGCCGTCGCGTTCCTGGACGCGCCGTGGCGCGAGGCCGCCATCGTCGCCCTCGCCGCCCTGTCCTACTGGCGCACCGCGCCGGCAATCCGTCGCAGCAACGGCTTCACGACGTATCCCATCGTGGAGGTCGCCGTGCTGTTCGTCGGGATCTTCCTCACCATGGTCCCGGCCCTGGAGCTGCTGCGCCTGCGGGGCCACGAATTCGGGGTACGCGAGCCGTGGCAGTTCTTCTGGGCCTCGGGCGTGCTCTCGTCGTTTCTCGACAACGCGCCGACCTACCTGACATTCCTGGCGCTGGCACAGGGCCTTCGCCTGGCGCCGGAGGTCGCCGGCATCCCGCACGCGATCCTGGCCGCGATCAGCGTCGGCTCGGTCGCGATGGGCGCGAACAGCTACATCGGCAACGCGCCGAACTTCATGGTCAAGGCCATCGCCGAGGAGGCCGGCGTCAGGATGCCCAGCTTCGGCGGCTACATGGTCTACAGCGGCGCCATCCTGCTCCCGCTGTTCGCCGCCGTGACCCTCGTCTTCTTCCGCTGAACGCTGACCGTCACTCCTCCGCGTACTGCTTCTTGAGCGCAGCGACGACGGCGGGATCGGCGAGCGTGGTCGTGTCGCCCAGCGCGCGCCCCTCGGCGATGTCCCGCAGCAGGCGGCGCATGATCTTGCCCGAGCGGGTCTTCGGCAGCTCCGCGGAAAAGATGATGTCGTCGGGACGCGCCAGCGCGCCGATCTTCTTGGCGACGTGCTGCTTGAGCTCGTCCTGCAGCTCCTTGGTGCTGGCCACGCCGGCCTTGACGGTGACGAACGCCGCGATGGCCTGGCCCTTGATCTCGTGGTTCTTGCCGATCACGGCGGCCTCCGCAACCTGCTTGTGGTCGACGAGGGCGGATTCCACCTCCATGGTCGAGACGCGATGTCCGGAGACGTTCATGACGTCGTCCACGCGGCCCAGCAGCCAGAAGTAGCCGTCCTTGTCCCGCTTGGCGCCGTCGCCGGTGAAATAGATGTCGGCGTACTTCGACCAGTACTGCTTCACGAAGCGGTCGGGATCGCCCCAGATGCCGCGGAGCATGCCGGGCCAGGGCTTGCGAAGCACGAGGTAGCCGGCCTTGGCCGGACGGCCCTGCTCGTCCAGGACCTCGGCGTCGATGCCGGGGAACGGCCGCGTCGCGGAGCCCGGCTTCAGCACGGTCACGCCGGGCAGCGGCGTGATGAGGATGTGGCCGGTCTCCGTCTGCCACCACGTGTCCACGACGGGGCAGTTTCCGCGGCCGATGACCTTCCAGTACCAGACCCACGCCTCCGGGTTGATCGGCTCGCCGACGGAGCCGAGCAGCCGCAGACTCGAGAGGTCGCAGCGGTTCGGAAACTCGTCGCCCCAGCGCATGAACGTGCGGATGGCCGTCGGCGCCGTGTAGCAGATCGTGATGCCGTGCTTCTCGACGATGCGCCAGAAGCGGTCCTTGTCGGGGAAATCGGGCGTGCCCTCGTACATCACCGTGGTGGCGCCGTTGGCCAGCGGGCCGTAGAGCACGTACGAGTGCCCGGTGACCCAGCCGACGTCGGCGGTGCACCAGTACACGTCGTCGTCCTGGATGTCGAAGACCCACTTGTGGGTGGCAGCGACGCCGGTGAGGTAGCCACCGGTCGTGTGGATGATGCCCTTCGGCTTGCCGGTCGAGCCCGACGTGTAGAGCAGGTAGAGCAGATCCTCCGAGTCCATCGGCTCGGCCGGGCACTTCGGCTCCACGCCCTTGACGAAGTCGTCCCACCAGATGTCACGGCCCTGCTGCATGTCCACGGCCTGGCCGGTGCGCTTGAGCACGATCACGGTGGTGACGCCCGGGCATTCCTTCAGCGCGTCGTCGGTGTTCTTCTTGAGCGGCACGGTGGTTCCCCGCCGCCAGCCGCCGTCGGCGGTGATCACGAGCTTGGAATCGGCGTCGTGGATGCGGTCGCGGACGGACTCGGGTGAGAAGCCGCCGAAGATCACGGAGTGGGCGGCGCCGATGCGCGTGCACGCCAGCATGGCGATCGCGACCTCGGGCACCATCGGCATGTAGATGGTGATCCGGTCGCCCTTGCGCACGCCGTGGCGCTTGAGCGCCGCGGCGAAGCGCTGCACCTCGCGGTAGAGGTCCCAGTACGTCAGCGTGCGGGTGTCGCCCGGCTCCCCTTCCCAGATGAGCGCGGCCTTGGTGCGGCGGGCCGTGGCCACGTGGCGGTCGAGACAGTTGTAGGAGACGTTGAGCTTGCCGCCCACGAACCACTTGGCGTACGGCGGCTTCCACTCGAGCGCCTTCTTCCACGGCTTGAACCAGGCCAGCTCGCGCGCGCGCTGCTCCCAGAAGCGCACCGGATTGCGCGCCGCCTCGCGATAGATCGCCTCGCTCCGGACCAGCGCGCGCTTGGTGAACGCCTTCGGCGGCCGGAACTTGCGGTCTTCCTTGAGGAGCGCCTGGATCGCGTCGCCCTGCGGTGCCTTCGCCATGCCTGGACCTCGCCGGTGAGTGGAGTGTGGGCCTGCGGCCGCGCGCCGTATTCTCGCTCAGCGGCTGGCGGCGATCAACACGGCGACGCCCGAACATGCGAGCGCCCCGGCGGGAGCCGGGGCGCAGGCGCTGCGATCGGCCCGGGGGCCCGAGGGCCCCCGGGAACACTCACGAGTGGATCGTGTGGTGCTTCGTCTCGTGGACGAACAGGGCGCCGATGATCAGCGTCATGACGGCCACGATGATGGGGTACCAGAGGCCGTAATAGATGTCGCCCGACCAGGCCACCAGCGCGGTGGCCAGCAGCGGTAGCATGCCGCCGAACCAGCCGTTGCCGATGTGGTACGGCAGCGACATCGAGGTGTAGCGGATGCGCGTCGGGAACAGCTCGACCAGGAACGCCGCGATGGGGCCGTAGACCATGGTCACGTAGATGACCATCACGATGAGGATCAGCTCGGCCATCACCCAGTTCACCTTGGCCGAGTCGGCCTTGGCCGGGTACCCGGTCTCCTTCAGCACGGCCGCGAACTTCGCCTGGTCCCAGCCCTCGATCTTCGTCGTGCCGATCGTGGTGACGAGGTCCTTGCCGGACTCGCCCGGCACCGACTTGAACGACAGCCCCTGCTTACCGAGGTAGTCCTTGGCCCGGTCACAGGCCGTCTGCCGCGACCAGGGGCCGATGAAGATGTGGAAGTTGCAGTCGGTCGCGGCCACGACGATCGGGGTCTTGTTCTGGTAGGCCTCGAGGTCCGGGTTGATGTAGTGCGTGAGGCCCTTGAACAGGGGGAAGTACGTGATGGCGGCGATGAGACAGCCGGCCAGGATGATCTTCTTGCGGCCGATCTTGTCCGACAGCGCGCCGAACACCAGGAAGAACGGGGTGCCGATGAGCAGCGACAATCCGATCAGCACGTAGGTCGGGATGAAGTCGAGCTTCAGGTAGATGAGGATGAAGAACAGCGCGTAGAACTGGCCCGTGTACCAGACCACGCCCTGACCGGCGGTGGCGCCCAGCAGCGCCAGCGCCACGTACTTGTTGTTCGGATACTTGAAGAAGCTGTCCTTGATGGGCGACTTGGAGGCCTTGCCCGAGGACTTCATGTTCCGGAACACCGGCGACTCGTTGAGCTTCAGCCGGATGTAGATGGACATCAGGAGCAGCGGAATGGAGAACCAGAACGGAATTCGCCAGCCCCAGGAGGAGAACTCCTTGGCATCCATCACGTAGCGGCAGAGGCCGATGACGATCAGCGCCATCAGCATGCCGACCGTCGCGGTCGTCTGGATCCACGCGGTGGCGTAGCCGCGCTTGTTGTCGGCCGCGTGTTCGGCCACGTAGGTCGCCGCGCCGCCGTACTCACCACCGAGGGCCAGGCCCTGGGCGAGCCGGAGCGCCACCAGGATGAGCGCCGCCGAGAAACCCAGCGTGGAGTACGTCGGTAAGAAGCCGACGAGGACGGTGGAGATACCCATGACGACGATCGTCACCAGGAAGGTGTACTTGCGGCCGACGATGTCGCCGATGCGGCCGAAGATGACGGCGCCGAAGGGCCGGATCAGGAAGCCCGCCGCGTAGGCGCCGAAGGCGCCGAGGAGCGCGGCCGTCTGGTTACCGGGCGGAAAGAACAGGCCGGCAAAGAACGGGGCGAGGATCGCGTAGAGGTAGAAGTCGTACCATTCGAAGACCGTGCCGACCGACGACGCGACGATGACCCGCCGCTCCTCGGCCTTGCTCACGACTGCCTGACCCGTCGCCGCGTACCCAGCCGAGACTGTGCTCATCGAGCCCTCCCAGATCGTTCTGTTGGTGGCTGATGCGAAGCCGCCATTACCCCCGCCGCTCGGCGGGGGCTGGCCCGAGATTTCGCGCATCCTAACCTCAAACGCGCGAAACGTCATCATTTCCCGGCGTCGCGCGCGCAAGGCGTGACGCGGCGCGCAACGCCGGGGAAAGGCGGGGTGTCTAGGCGCGCACGCGCTTCTTGCGCGCCACGCCGGTACGGACGGCGGCCTCGGCCACGGCCGCCGAGACGGCCGGGACCAGGCGCGCGTCGAACATGGTCGGGGTGATGTAGTCCTCGCTCAGTTCGGACTTGCCCACGATGTTGGCGATCGCGTGGGCGGCGGCGAGCTTCATCTCGTCGTTCACGCGGCGGGCGCGCACGTCGAGCATCCCGCGGAAGAAGCCGGGGAAGCAGCAGGAGTTGTTGATCTGGTTGGGATAGTCCGAGCGGCCGGTGGCCATGACCTTGACGAACGGCCCCGCTTCTTCGGGAAGAATCTCCGGGATCGGGTTGGCCATGGCGAAGACGATGGAGTCCTTGTTCATCGTCTTGACGTCCTTGAGGGACACCACGCCGGGGCCGGAGAGGCCGATGAAGATGTCGGCGCCCTCGAGCGCGTCGCCCGCCGAGCCCTTCACCCGCCGCGGGTTGGTGTGCTCGGCGAACCACTCCTTCATCGAGTTCATGTTCTCCTTGCGGCCCTTGTAGATCGCCCCCGCCCGGTCGCAGCCGATGATGTGCTTGGCGCCGGCCTTCATGAGGAGCTTGGCGGTGGCGATGCCCGAGGCGCCGGCGCCCGTGAACACGATGCGCGCCTCCGGCAGCTTCTTCTTCACGACCTTGAGCGCGTTGAGGATGGCGGCCAGCACCACCACCGCGGTGCCGTGCTGGTCGTCGTGGAAGACGGGAATATCGAGGTCGCGCTGCAGCCGCTCCTCGATTTCGAAACACCGTGGCGCTGAGATGTCTTCGAGATTGATTCCACCGAACACCGGCGAGAGGGCTTTCACGATCATCACGATCTCGTCGACGTCCTTGGTGGCCAGGCAGATGGGGAAGGCGTCGACGCCGGCGAACTCCTTGAAGATGAGCGCCTTGCCCTCCATCACCGGCTGGGCGCCGTTCGGACCGATGTCGCCGAGGCCGAGCACCGCGGTGCCGTCGGTCACCACGGCCACCGTGTTCTGCTTGATCGTCAGCGTGTAGGCCTTCTCGGGGTCGTGGTGGATCGCCATGCAGACGCGCGCGACGCCCGGCGTGTAAGCCATCGAAAGGTCATCGCGGGTCTTGACCGGCATCTTGCCCTTCACCTCGATCTTGCCGCCGATGTGCATGAGGAACGTGCGGTCAGAGACGTTGACGACCTCCACGCCCTCGACCGCCTTCAGACGCTCCACCACCTGCTGGCCGTGCTTCTCGTCGCTGGCCTTGAAGGTGATGTCGCGCGTGATCGTCGTCTTGCCGACCTCGATGACGTCGATGGCGCCGATGTCGCCGCCGCCCTTGCCAATCGCCGAGGTGATCTTGCCGAGCATGCCGGGCCGGTTGATGATCTGAAGACGGACCGTGAGACTGTGACTGGCCGTCGGAGCGTTCGCCATGGACTGCCTCCCCCAGGTGCGACCAAAAGTGGGCGGTATTCTACTCCCGCCCGGGGGACGGCCGAGGGCTATTCGCGAACCAGCGCGGCGGGCGCTTCGCTGACCAGCGGGCGCAGGTGCAGCTGGCGGCGGTCGGCGTCGACCGTGACCTGGTAGCGGCTCAGGAACGTGTTGCCGAGGATGCCGTCGAGGCCCGGTCCCGGATCGTGCAGCACGACGGGCGCGTCCCGCAGCTCGAGGGTGCCCACCCGCAGCGAGCCCACGATGGCCGGGGCGCCGGCGGTGCGACCGCCCAGCGTCTGCAGCTCGACGGGGACGCCGTCGGCGCCGCCCGCAATGCCGAGGTCGGCGGCGAGCGTGGGCGAGAGCACGGTCACGCTGGAGCCGGTGTCGACCAGGAAGCGGCCGCTGCGGCTGTCGTTCAGGGTCACGCGGGCGATCCACACGCCGAGCCCGTGCTCGAGCGGCACGGTGGTCTCGTGCGCCGTGATGACGGCCGGCTGGTTGAGCCGGGCGATCTCCTGGAGCACCTGGCGGGCGAGCTGGGGCGCGGGCTCCAGCAGCAGCGCCATCTGGAAGGAGTCGATGGCCGAGAGCTTCAGCCCCAGGCGGAGCAGCGCGACGCCCCGATGGTAGTGGAAGAGCGGCTCCGCCGGCTGCAGCGCCGCCGCCTGACTCCAGAGCTGCATCGCCTCCAGGTAGTCATGGGCCTGCATGGCCCGCTGCGCCCGGATGTGGTACTCCGCCGGCGACGCCTGGGCGCCGAAGACCAGCCACTGCCCGATGATCACGCCCAGGACGAAGGTCAACACACGTCTCATGCCTGCCTGATCAGGCAAACGCCGTACCGACTGCAAACCCGCCCAGGCGCAGCGACCGCGTCGCCGCGGTATCCCCGGTTGTGCAGCGCATTGCGGCCTTTTATCCCTGCGTAGTACGCTGGGCCGCGACGTTCGACCGACAGGAGGACGAATGACCGACGTCAAGACCGCGGACCGCGAGCTTCAGACTTACATCCGGCCACAGACCTTTCCGGTCGCCATCCGGATGCTGAAGCCCGGGGAGCCGATCCCCGAGCGGGCCAAGCGGCCGGCGCGCGACTTCAAGAAGCTGTCGATGAACTGCCAGGTCATCGACATGGCGCGGCGCTACGGCTGGACCATCGCCCTGACCCGCGAGGACCACATCTGCTCGCTGGGCATCGCGGCGCTCGGCTTCGAGAAGCCCACCCATCTCCACGACTCCGGCACCCTCTGCGAGGGCATGTACACGGAGACGAAGGAGGCCGGTCAGCGCTCGGAAGCCGCCTCCGACCGGTTCGAGGTCGGCCGGTACGAAACGCTCCTGGTGGCGCCGCTGGACCGCGCCACCTTCGAGCCGCACCTGGTCTGCGTGTACGGCAACCCGGCCCAGGTGATGCGGCTGATCCAGGGCTCGCTGTGGAAGAAGGGCGGCAAGATGCCCTCCGGCTTCAGCGCGCGCATCGTCTGCTCCGACATCATCGTCACCACGCTACTGACCGGCGAGCCGCAGGTCATCATGCCGTGCTCGGGCGATCGCATTTTCGGCCAGACGCAGGATCACGAGATGGCGTTCACCATCCCGTGGGGACGCATCGACGAGGTCCTCGAGGGTCTGCGCGGCACGCACAACGGCGGCATCCGCTACCCGATCACGCAGTTCATGGAGTACGAGGCCAAGCTGCCGCCCAAGTACATGGAAGCCAACCGCGTGTGGGACGCGGAGAAGGGCAAGGCGACGTACACCCCGCGCGACCGCGTGGTGGCCGCCTACAAGCGCTCGTTCGCGGACCGGATGCCGGTGTACCCGATCGTGGCGTCGTTCGCCGGCACGCTGGACGGGCTCACGATCGAGGAGTACTGCACGAACCCGACGCGCGCGATCGCCGCGATGATGAACTACTACGAGCGCTATCAGCCGGACGTGATGCTGGCGTACAACGATCTGGCGAAGGAAGCCGAGGCGTTCGGCTGCCACGTGAAGTATTCCGACTATGTCGTCCCCTCGATCGACGCGCACGTGCTGAACGACGACAAGAGCGCGCTGGCCCGGCTGGCCATGCCCGATCCCTACAAGACCGCGCGGCTGCCGGGCTTCCTCGAGCAGTGCGAGGCGCTGGTGAAGGCCAAGCCGCCGACGGCGATCGGTGCCGTTGCCGTCGGCCCGTGGACGATCGCGATGCTGCTGCGGAATCCCGAGACCATGCTGCTCGACACCTTCGAGGACCCGCAGTTCATCCACGACGTCATGCGCGTCTGCACGGACTTCTGCCAGCTCTGGGGTGATGCCATCGTCAAGACCGGCATCGGGCTCTCCTTCTCGGAGCCGACCGCCTCGATCAGCCTGATCTCGCCCGACAACTACCGCGAGTTCATCGCCCCGTACCACAAGGAGCTGGTGGACCACTTCAAGGCCAAGAAGGTGGGTGTCACCACCCACATCTGTGGCACCACCTACCCGATCTTCGAGGACCTGCTGCAGGTGGGCTTCAGCACCATCTCCTTCGACCTCGACCAGCAGTCCGACCCCAAGCTCCACGTCGACCAGCTCGCCCGATTCATGGAAGTCGCCAAGGGCCGCGCCGTCGCCATCGGCAACGTCGATGCCACCAAGTTCGAAAAGACGTCCAAGGACGCCATGTACGCCGACGTCAAACGCTGCATCGACACCGCCGCCAAAGATTCCGCCTTCATCCTCTCGACGTCCTGCGAAATCCCCCCCAAATCCGACCCCGAAATCGTGAAGTGGTTCATGGACGCCGCCCACGAATACGGCAGATACGACAGGATTTTCTCGTAAGCGCCCGCCCCTGGCGCGCCAAACCGCGCGCGAAGCGAAACAGAAAGGGGCCAGCCCACCGGGCTGGCCCCTTTCGCCTTTCGCGCAGAAGTCGCGAAGCCGTACGCGTGAGGACGGGCGGCGAGAAGGGCCCAGAGGCGAGGC
>JBKPRI010000297.1:0-8569 GCA_046734515.1 Candidatus Methylomirabilota bacterium
GTCCCGCGCCGCCGTCACCGCCGGCGAGAGCGCCGCCGTCGTGGGCGCCGGCTCGCTGGGACTGCTGGCGCTGCAGGTGCTGCGCGGCCGCGGCGCCCGCGTGCTGGTGGTGAGCCGCACGTCCCGCCGCTTCTCGCTGGCGCGCGAGCTCGGCGCGGAGGCGACGCACGCGGTGGCGGACGCGCCGCTCGAGGCGACGGCGCGGACGTTTTCGGGACGCGAGGGCGTGGACGTGGTGATCGAGACGGCCGGCACCGCGGAGGCCGTCGCGCATGCCTTGGCGCTGGTGCGGCCGGGCGGGCGGGTGGTGCTGACCGGGTTGCCGCACGAGCCGACGCCGGTGGCGTTCTTCTCGGTGGTGCGCCGCGAGGTGACGCTGACCGGCTCGATGATCTATCAGGACGAGTTCCCGGAGGCTATGCGCCTGATCGCCACCGGCATCGTGCGGACGCGCGCGCTCATCACGCACCGCTTCGCCCTCGACGCGATCGGCGCGGCATTCGCCGCGCACGAGCGGGCGGACTCCATCAAGGTCGCGGTGCAGGTAAAAGAATGACCAATTCCGCAGACACGTTCGCTAGAATCGACGTGTCGTGACGCAGCGAACGGCGCTCATCACCGGCATCACCGGCCAGGACGGCTCGTACCTTGCGGAGTTCCTTCTCGAGAAGGGCTACAAGGTCTACGGCATGGTGCGGCGTTCGTCCTCCGATCAGTTCGAGCGGCTCGCGCATCTGGAAGATCGCATCGAACTGCGCGAAGGCGATCTCCTCGACCAGCTCTCGATCATCACGCTGCTGCACTCGATCGAGCCCCACGAGATCTACAACCTGGCCGCGCAGTCGTTCGTCCCGACGTCCTGGGAGCAGCCCATCCTCACCAGCGAGGCGACCGCCCTCGGGGTGACGCGGATGCTCGAGGCCATCCGCGTGGTGGATCGCAGCATCCGGTTCTATCAGGCGTCGTCCTCCGAGATGTTCGGCAAGGTGCGCGAGAGCCCGCAGAACGAGCGCACGCCGTTCTACCCTCGCAGCCCCTACGGCGTGGCGAAGGTCTACGGCCACTACATCACCGTGAACTACCGGGAGTCCTACGGGCTCTTCGCCGTGTCGGGAATCCTCTTCAACCACGAGTCGCCCCGGCGCGGAAAGCAGTTCGTAACGCGCAAGATCACGCACGGCGCGGCGCGGATCAAGCTGGGGCTCGCCACGGAGCTGCGGCTCGGGAACCTCGACGCCAAGCGCGACTGGGGCTTTGCCGGGGACTACGTCGAAGCGATGTGGATGATGATGCAGCATCGGACCGCCGAGGACTTCGTCATCGCGACCGGCGAGACCCACACCGTTCGCGATCTGTGCGAGGTGGCCTTCGCGCGCGTGGGCCTCGACTGGCGCAAGCACGTGGTCGTCGATCCCTCCCACGTCCGGCCGGCCGAGGTGGACCTGCTCATCGGTGACGCCGCCAAGGCGCACCGGGAGCTCGGCTGGCATCAGAAGGTCAAGTTCAAGGAGCTGGTCGAGATGATGGTCGACGCGGACCTGCAGGGCCTTCGCCGGCAGACCCCCTGATCGCATCGGCGCGCGTGTGGTCACGCTCGCCCGGCGCGATCCTCGGCGCCCTCACCGCCCTCAACGGCCTCAACTATCTCGACCGCTACGTCGCGGCCGCCACGCTGCCGCTGATCCTGGCCGGGCTCTCGATCAGCGACGCCCAGGGTGGGCTGCTGCAGTCGCTCTTCATCACGGTGTACGCGCTGGTGTGTCCGCTGGCCGGCTGGTTCGGTGACCGGCAGCCGCGTCTCAAGCTCGCCGCCATCGGGGTCTTCGTGTGGAGCGCGGCCACGTTCGCCTCGGGGCTGGCGCCGACCTATGCCTGGCTGCTGCTGGCGCGCGCGGTGATCGGCGCCGGCGAGGCCAGCTATGCCGTGGTCACGCCGTCGCTCCTGGCCGATTGCTATCCGCCCGAGCGGCGCGCCCGCAAGCTCAGCGTCTTCTACGCGGCGCTGCCGATCGGCAGCGCGCTGGGCTACATCGTGGGCGGCAAGATCGGCGAGGCGTACGGCTGGCGCGAGGCGTTCTTCGTGGCGGGAGCGCCCGGCGCCGCCCTGGCCTTCGTGCTGCTCCTGCTGACCGAGCCGCGGCGCGGCGCGATGGATCCGCCGGGCGCCGCGGCGCCGGTACCGCTCGACCTGCGCTCCTCGCTCAGCGCCCTCCGCCGGCGGCGCAGCTACGTCGTGAACACCGCGGCGCAGATCATCTATACGTTCGCGATGGGCGGGCTCGCGACCTGGATGCCGACGTACTTCGTGCGCGAGCGCGGGCTCGGCCTGGCCACCGCGAGCACCATCTTCGGGTTGATTCTCGTCGTCGCCGGCTTCGTCGGGACGCTGGCCGGCGGCCGCATTGCCAGCCTTGTCGCCGAGCGCCGCCCTGGCGCCGACTTCACGGTATCGGGCTGGGCGCTGCTGGCCTCCATCGTCTTCACGTGCCTGGCCATCCTGGCCCCGCAGCCGATCGTGTTCTGGCCGGCCATGTTCGTCACGCTGGTGCTGCTCTTCGTCAACGTCGGCCCGCTCAACGCCGCCATGGCCAACGTGCTGCCCGCCGAGCTGCGCTCGCGAGGCTTCGCGGTGACGACGATGCTCATTCACCTGCTCGGGGATGCCGCCTCGCCGTGGATCATCGGGGAGGTGTCCGATCGCGTGGGACTGCAGCTGCCGGTGCTGGCGACCGGCTGCCTGTTGGCGGTGGCGGGTATCGTGCTGCTGGTAGGGAGCCGCACGCTGGTGGCCGACCTCCGCGCCGCGCGCTGACGTCCGGGGGGACGCCCCCCGCCTCAGCGGATGTCGGTCGCTCGGAACTGCAGCGGAACCTTGTTGGGGTCGTCCGTCAGGATGACCACGCCCTGCTCGTCGGTCCAGCGGTACACGGTCGCCGGCGGGCGCGGCGCACTCGTCATGCCGGGCGGCGCGGTCGGCGCCCTGGGGACCCACACCCACACGTACGGCTCCCGGAGACCGTCCCCGCGGAGCTCGTAACGCCCGGAGTCGAATTCCACCACCTGGGGCCCCGGCGGTGCGGCCGGCGCAGGGGGAGGCGGCGGCGGCGCAGAGCTGACCGGTGACGGGCCGTACGTGGGCGAAAACGAGTACGAGGCCGGCGGCGCGTAGATGACCGGGGGCGGTGAGTACACGACCGGCGGGGGAGCGTACGACTCGGATGGGCCGACAATGACCGTGCTCGGGACGATGAACACCGGAACGCGCTGCGGGCGGTGATTGTGGCCATGCCCGAAGTCGGCGCGGCCGGAGTTGCGTAGCCGCGGCCCATCGCCCAGGCGGCCGGGGTAGTCCCGCGCATCGGCCGCAGCCGTGGCGGGCAGCACGGTGACGGCGAAAAGCGCGACCAGCGGCCAGATTCCGGTGGCTTTCATCGAGGCTCCGACGTCTAGTACTACGCCCAAATTCACCCCGGCGTCAAACCCCGCTCGCGTCAGACTGTCACGGATAGTGTCGGCACGCCGTCACAACTTCCCAAGCGTAGAAATTCCACGCCGTTGCAGTTCGGCATTTTGCGCGCACGTGACATTTGGCGCATCACTTGCCATCTCACCCCGCCGAGGTGACACGCGGTGATTGAAGAGACCTCCGTCAACGGCATCGAAGACTCGGTTCGGGTGTACCTGCGCCAGATGGGCGCGGTCCCTTTGCTGACCCCGGCGCGCGAGGTCGAGCTGGCCAAGCGCATCGAGACGGGGCGCGAGGAAGTCATCCTGTCGGTGCTCGGCACCGACGTCGGCAGGGCGGGGTTCCGGACCCTGGGGACCCAGGTTGGCCGCGAGATGCCGGTCGATGCCGTGGTGGACCTGACCGATCCCGAGACGACCGAGGCCGAGCGAGTGGCCCTGGCGCGCCGGGTGTCGCGGGGCTTCGCCACCATCGCGGCCCTCGTCGACCAGCGTGACGCGCTCCGGCGGCGTGCCAGGCGTCCTGGGGCCCGCGGGCGCGCGCGCCTGGAGTCCGAGGCCAAGCGACGTGAGCAGAAGATCCTCGCGCGCCTTCGCGAGCTGCGCACGCGCTACGAGGTCTTCGATTGCGACGGCGACCGGCTGGGCCTGGCCCAGACGCTGGCCGCTGCCGCCACCAACGGCCACGCCGCGCGCCTGCGCCCGGTGATGGAGCGCATCCAGCGGGCCCGCACGGACGCCGCCCAGGCCAAGAACCAGATGGCCGAGGCGAACCTGCGCCTGGTGGTCTCGATCGCCAAGAAGCATGGCAACCGCGGCCTGCCGCTGCTCGACCTCATCCAGGAAGGCAACATCGGCCTGATGCGCGCGGTCGACAAGTTCGAGTACCGGCGCGGCTACAAGTTCTCGACGTACGCGACGTGGTGGGTGCGGCAGTCGATCAGCCGCGCCATCGCGGATCAGGCACGCACGATCCGCCTGCCCGTGCACATGATCGAGCGCATCAACAAGCTCACGCGCACCTCACGTCAGCTCGTTCAGGAGCTCGGCCGCGAGCCGTCCGCCGAGGAGATCTCGACGCGGGTCTCCATGCCCGCCGAGATGGTGCGGGCAGCGCTGGGGGTGATCGTCGAGCCGATCTCGCTCGAGACCCCGGTGGGTGACGATGACGACTGCGCCATCGGCGACTTCATCGAGGATCGCCAGACCCAGTCGCCGTTCGACACCGCGCTGGGGAGCGAGCGGCGGCAGCGGACCATCGCCCTGCTCGACACCCTCAAGCCCCGCGAGGCCCGGGTGCTGCGTCTGCGCTACGGCCTGGCCGACGGCTACGACTGGACGCTCGAGGAAGTGGGCCAGGAGTTCCGGGTGACGCGCGAGCGCATCCGCCAGATCGAGGCCAAGGCCCTCAAGCGGATGCGGCACCCGTCCCGGACCGACAAGCTCAAGATCTTCGCCGAGCCCTAGGCCGTCAGGTCTGGGTCGACCGCTAGCGCGGCCGTGTCGGGGACGGCGTGTGCCCCCTCCCTGGGGGTGAGTCTGAGCGACTGTCGCCGACACGGCTGTTTTTGCTAAGCTCTTTGGGCTCTCATGACAGCTCCACGACGCCTCAACATGCCGCTGCACGAGGTCCCCAAGCCGGCGGAGGACCCTGCCCTCCGCATGCGGGGCAAGACCCTGTCGGCCCCCGACGTCGTGGACAGCATCATTCAGCAGGGGGTGGCGCGGCGGGCCAGCGACATCCACCTCGAGCCGACCGAGCTGGGCCTGAACGTTCGCTTCCGCGTGGACGGCCTGCTGCAGACGGCCGAGTTCGTACCGCTGGAGGCGCGGGCGGCCGTGATCTCGCGGGTCAAGATCCTCGGGAGCATGGACATCAGCGAGCACCGGCTGCCGCAGGACGGCCGCATCCGGCTGCGCAACAAGAACCAGTCGGTCGACATCCGGGTCTCCACGATGCCCTCGCTCTACGGCGAGAAGGTCGTCATGCGGATCCTCGACCTCCAGAACGCCGCGCTCCCGCTGGCCGGCACCGGCCTGCCGCCGGACTACCTGAAGGAGATGTCACGGCTCATCCGGCGGCCCCAGGGACTGATCTTCGTCACGGGCCCCACGGGCAGCGGCAAGACGTCCACGCTGTACGCCTGTCTCAACGACATCATCTCGGAGACGATCAACATCGTCACGATCGAGGACCCGATCGAGTACGAGATGACCGGCGTCACCCAGATCGGCGTCAACGACCGCGTGGGGTTGACCTTCGCCTCCTGTCTGCGCTCGGTGCTGCGGCAGGATCCCGACGTGATCCTCGTCGGCGAGGTGCGCGACCTGGAGACTGCCCGCATCGCCATGCAGGCCTCGTTGACCGGTCACCTCGTGTTCGCCACGCTGCACACGAACGACGCGGTGGGCGCCATCACCCGGCTGATCGACATGGAGATTCCGCCGTACCTCATCGGCTCCTCGCTGCTCGCCGTGCTGGCCCAGCGCCTCGTGCGCGTGCTGTGCCCGGTGTGCAAGACGGCCGCGGCGCCCGAGGCCACCGTGATCGCCCAGCTCGGCCTGGCGCCCGACGCAAGGTTCTATCAGAGCGGGGGCTGCGACTTCTGCCGCGGCCTCGGCGCGGCCGGCCGTACCGGCATCTTCGAGCTGGTGACGGTGACGCCGACGCTGCGGCACCTGATCACCAGCCGGGCCAGCGAGGCAGAGCTGCGTGCGTGTGCCCACGCCGCCGGCAGCACGCCGCTTTTCCACGACGGCCTGCGCAAGGTGCTGAGTGGCACCGTGGCATACGATGAGCTGCTGCGCGTGGCCGACGCTCCGGCTCCGCGCGAGGGCTGAGCGTGGGGCAGGGACGCATCTACGTGCTCGAGGACGAGGTGGCCGTGCGCACCGTGCTGGTGGAGGCGCTCGGCTCGGCGGGTCACGACGTGCGGGAGTTCGGCGACGGCCAGCTTGCTCTCGACGAGGTCGATCGTGCGGTGCCCGACCTGATCCTGCTCGACATGCGCATGCCCCGCATGGACGGCTTCAAGTTCCTCAACCTGCTTCGCCGCAAGCCGGCCGCCAAGGCGATCCCGGTGATCATCGTCTCGGGCCTCGGCGACGAGCTGCTCCGCGCCATCGATGCCCGCGCCGCCGAGGAGCTCGGCGTGGTAGGCATCTTCGCCAAGCCGTTCGATGTGCCCACGCTGCTCCGCTACGTGGGATCGGTCATCGCCCGCGACCCCCGTTCGGCCACGAGTCCCCCCAAGCCCTGAGCTCCACATGGCGCTTGCGAAGCTGACCCGGCCGCGCCTCGGGCGCCTGCTGGAGCGTCCGCGACTGTTCCGGCTCCTCGACGCGCGCCGTGCGCTCGCGTGGATATGGGGACCGCCCGGCGCCGGGAAGACCGCCCTGGTCGGGAGCTGGGCAGACGCGCGCGGCCGGCGCGTCCTGGGGATCCAGTGCGACGCCGCCGACACGAGCGCCGAGGCGTTCGTCGAGTACCTCGGCCGCGCCGCGCGCGGCGCCGCCTCGAGCCCGCTCGTCCGCCCCGGCGCGGCGATTCGCGAGACCGTGCGGGCGTTCTTCGAGCGCATGCGGGCGTCGTTCGTCGTCGTCCTCGACGGCTACCAGGAGATTCCCGCCGACTCGGCCGTCCACGAGGCCGTGCGGATCATGGTGGAGGAGTTGCCGCCGAGCGCGAAGGTCGTCGTCACGAGTCGGGCCGAGTCGCCCGGCGTGTTCGCGCGGCTCCGGGCCAGCTGCGCCGTCACGGAGATCGGCTGGGCGGACCTTCGACTGACGCCGCGCGAGTCGCGCGCGCTGGTGCGTCGGCACGAGCCGGGGTTCCCGGCGCGGCTGCTGGCCACGCTGCACGAGCGTGCCGCGGGTTGGGCGGCGGGCCTCGTGCTGATGCTGCAGGAGCGGCGAGGACTGGCCGACGAGCGCCGCCGCGCGCCCGACGGCATCGTGGATTATTTCACCTTCGAGGTGTTCGCCAGGGTCGATGCCGACACGCAGGCCGTGCTCCTGCAGACCGCCTTCCTGCCGCGGCTGACGCCGGCCATGGCGACGGCCCTGACCGGGCGACCGCAGGCCGGAGAGATCCTGGCGCGCTTGCATCGCCAGAACGCCTTCACCGTCGAGCACGCGGCGGCATCGGCGATGTACGAATACCACCCGCTGTTCCGCGCGTTCCTGCTGCGCCGCGCGTACGCCGTGCTCACCGTCGATCAGCGCGCCGATCTCCAGCGCCGCGCGGCGATGCTCCTCGAGGAGGACGGGCAGGTGGGCGCGGCCGGCGCGTTATTGCGGGACGCGGGCGACTGGACCGGTCTGGCGCGCCTCGTCGAGACGCGCGGCACGGCTCTCGTCGAGGATGGCGATGCGGAGACGCTCGGGGCGTGGATCGCCGCCATTCCACCGGAGACGACGCAGCAGCGGCCCGGTCTGCTGCTCCGCCGGGCGGCCGCCCGCGTCGTCACGGAGCCCGCCGCCGCCCGCACGGATCTCGAGACCGCCCTCGAGCTGTTTCGTCGGGGTGGGGACGCTGCCGGCGCGTTCACCTCGTGGGCGATGGCCGTCGAGACCTGTTTCGTGGAGCAGGACGACTTTCACGCGCTCGATACGTGGATCGCGACGTTCGAGGCGCTGACCGCCGAGTTCCCGGGCGCGGCGTCGCCCCTCACGGACCCCGCCGTGGTCTCGAGCATGCTGCTCGCGCTTGTTTATCGGCAGCCGCAGCATCGCGACATGGCCCTCTGGGTGCGGCGTGCGCTGGAGTGCGCCGAGTCCACGCCTGAGCCGGAGCCGCGTCTCCGGTTGCTCCTCGGTGTCCTGACGTATCAGCTCTGGGTCGGCGATTTCGAGGGGGCCGTGTCGGAGGCCGCCAAGGCTCGCGCGTTGCTGCGCTCACCGGGGATCCGCGCGGTCACGCGTGACGACGCGTATCTCCTCCTGGCTCGCGTGGGATGGCTGACCGGGGATTTCGCCGCGGCGGCCGAGGCCATCGAGGCGACAGCCGGGCCCACCGCGTCATCGGAAGCCGCGCTGGCGGCCCTGGCGGCCGGTGATCATCTCCGTGCGCGCCGGAGGATTGCCGAGGCCGGCCGCGACCTGT
>JBKPRI010000298.1:0-4887 GCA_046734515.1 Candidatus Methylomirabilota bacterium
GCCGCAGGGCACCTTCGGCGTCTCGCCGCGCACGCTGGGACTGCTGGCCCTCTTCGGCATCATCGCCGTCTACCTGCTCCGCGAGGCGATGGGCGCCGGCCGCGGCCACGGCTATACCGCCGGCGGCCGCCGCGGCTGGACCTCCCGCGGCAGCGGCTTCCCCCCGATCTTCTGGGGCGGCGGCGGCTGGGGCGGGGGCGGAAGCAGCAGCGGTGGCGGCGGCGGCTTCTCCGCCGGCGGGGGATCGTTCGGCGGCGGCGGCGCGAGTGGGGAATGGTAGTGCGAGCCGCAGCCGCAGGCGAGGCGAGCCTGAGATGGGTAGTGCGAGCCGCAGCCGCAGGCGAGGCGAGCCTGAGATGGGTAGTGCGAGCCGCAGCCGCAGGCGAGGCGAGCCTGAGAACAAGAATGGGAAGCATGGGCCACGCCCGATGACGCATCCACGCTGGACGCGCGCGCTCTTCAGCGACGCCGACCTCGAGGCCATCGCGGCCACCGTGGCCGAGGCGGAGCGCCACACCTCGGGCGAGATCCGCGTGCACCTCGAGCGCCGCCTGCCGCGCGCGACGGACGCGCTCGCCCGCGCGGCGCAGGTGTTCACGCGCCTGAAGATGGACGCCACCGCCGAGCGCAACGGCGTGCTCCTCTATCTCGCGGTGGAGAGCCGCTCGCTGGCCATCGTGGGCGATCGCGGTGTGCACGCGCGGGTGGGGGACGAGTACTGGCAGCAAGTCCGCGACGCCATGGTGGCTCGCCTGCGCGCAGGCGCCTCGCGGGAGGCGCTGGTCCAGGCGGTCGTCGACGTCGGGCTGGTGCTGCAAAAGTTTTTCCCCCGCCGTCCGGACGACCGGAACGAGCTCAGCGACGAGGTCAGTCTGGGCGGATAGGCCGGGTGTACGCTGAACGCAGGAGGTCCCCTTCGATGGTGCATCGACTCTTCCTGGCCGCCATCGTCGCCGTGCTGCTGCTGCCCTCCGTCGCGCCCGCCCAGAGTGCCGCCGTCGACACCCAGCTGGGGGCCGAGGCCAAGCGCCGCCGGGTGGTCGTTCGTCCGGAGCCGCCGGTGGCCGCTGCCGTGCGGGACGCCGATCAGGTGTCCGCCGAGACCAGCGCTGCCGAGCTGACGCGCGAGGCCAACGATCCCGTGCGCCGGCACCCGCAGCTGGACTACGACGTGACGAACGCGATCCAGGCGCGCAACGTGCCGCGCAGCGCGCCGCGCGCGCCGGGCCGCTAGGCGCCGCTCAGCAGGAATTCCTGGGCGGCGGCGATGCCGGCGCCCAGGCGCAGCGGCACGCCGAACGCGCGGAGCGCCATCTCCACGCCGGCCAGCCCGCCGAGCAGCTCGAGCTCGTTGAGGCTGCCGAGATGGCCGATGCGGAACACCTTGCCCTTCACGTCGCCGAGCCCGATTCCGAGTGAGAGATCGAGGTCGGCGTACGCCTGCCGGATGAACGCGTCGGAGTCGAAGCCGGCCGGCATCACGACCGCGGTCAGCGTATTGGAGTACTGGCGCGGGTCCTTGCAGAGGATCTCCAGGCCCAGCCCGCGCACGGCGCGGCGGCACGCCTCGGCCAGCCGCGCGTGGCGCGCGAACACGTTCTCCAGGCCCTCCTCGCGGATCATCGCGATCGCCTCGCGCAGGCCGAACAGCAGCGTGGTGGCGGGCGTGTAGGGAAACTCGCCGCGGCGGTTGCGCTCGAGCACCGGCCGCCAGTCCCAGAACGAGCGCGGGCAGCGCGCCTTGTCGCCGGCGCTCACCGCCCGCTCGCTGACGGCCAGGATCGCCATGCCAGGCGGAAGCATCAGGCCCTTCTGCGGCCCGGTCAGCGTGACGTCCACGCCCCACGCGTCGTGCTGGACGTCGATCGACGCCAGCGAGGAGACCGTGTCCACGAGCAGCAGGGCCGGATGGCGGGCGCGATCGAGCGCCGCGCGCACGGTGCCGACGTTCGTCGTGACGCCGGTGGACGTCTCGTTGTGCACGACCAGCACGGCGCGGATGTCGTGGCCGGTGTCGGCGGCCAGCCGCGCCTCCAGGTGCGCGATCGGCGCGCCCTCGCCGTACGGCACCTCCAGGCGCTCCACCTCGATGCCGTACGCCTGCGCGGTGCGCGCGAAGCCGGCCGCGAAGTGGCCGTTGACGCACGCGAGCACGCGGTCGCCCGGCGACAGCGTGTTGACGATGGCCGCTTCCCACGCGCCGGTCCCCGAGCCGGGATAGAGCACGATGTGGCCGTTGGGCGCCTTGAAGATCTCGCGCAGCCCGCCGAGACACTCCTGCACGAGCGCACTGAACTTCGGCCCGCGATGATCGATGACCGGCTGCGACATCGCGCGCACGATGCGCTCCGGCACCAGCGTCGGTCCGGGAATCTGGAGGAACGGCCGTCCAGGCATGGCAAGGAGTATAGTCGAGCCCCATGCGACGCGACGAGATCCCGACCCCCGCGCTGCTTCTCGACCTCGACCGCTTCGAGCGCAACCTGGCGCGCATGGCGACCCACGTGAAGGCCGCCGGCAAGGCGCTCCGGCCGCACGCCAAGACCCATCGCTGTCCCGAGATCGCCAAGCTCCAGGTGGCCGCCGGCGCGCTCGGCGTCGCCTGCGCCAAGCTCGGCGAGGCCGAGGTGATGGCGCGGGCCGGCGTGCGCGGGCTCCTCATCACGACGGAGGTGGTGCCGCCGGCGTCCATCCGCCGGCTCACGCGGCTGGCCGGCGAGGCGCCGGACACGATGGTCGTCGTGGATCATCCCGACAACGTGCGTGCGCTCAACCAGGCCGCGGCCGAGGACGGGGTCACGCTGAACGTCGTCGTGGACGTCAACGTCGGCGGGCGGCGCACGGGGCTCGAGCCCGGCGAGCCGGCGCTGGCGCTCGGGCGGCTGGTGAGCGAGCAGCGCGCGCTGCGGCTGCGCGGACTGCAGGGGTACGCCGGGCACTGCGCGCACGTCATCGGCTGGGAGGCGCGGCGCGCGGCCTCGCACGCGGCCATGGCGCCGCTCATGGACACGCGGAAGCGCTTCGAGGCGGCCGGTCTTCCGGTCGAGATCGTGGCGGGCGGCTCCACCGGCACCCACGACATCGACGTCGAGCTCGCGGGCCTCACCGAGCTGCAGTCGGGCTCGTACTGCGTGATGGATCTCGACTACCGGCGGATCGGCGGCCGCAAGGGCGATGCGCTCATCGAGTTCGAGATGGCGCTGACCGTGGTGACCACCGTGGTCAGCGTGGCCGCCGACCGCGCGATGGTCGACGGCGGTCTCAAGGCGTTCTCCACCGACAAGCCGTTTCCGCCGGAGGCCGTCGAGCGGCCGGGCATCGAGTACGGCTTCGCCGGCGACGAGCACGGCCGGCTGACGCCGACCGATCCCTCGCGCTCCCCGCGGCTCGGCGAGCGCATCGAGTTCTTCCCGCCGCACTGCGATCCCACCTTCAATCTCTACGACCGCGTCTGGGTCGTGCGCGGGACCGCCGTCGAGGCGGTCTGGGAAATCGCCGCGCGCGGCCGCTCCGACTGATCCGCCCCGTGGAATCTTCCGCCGCCGCCCGGACGTCTCAAGGGGCGGGAGGAACAGACCATGATCTCGGCGATTGTCGGGGCGGCGTTCGTGGGAGCGCTGGTACTGGCTCCGCTCGCCTGGCGTGTGTGGCAGGACCGGCGGACCGAGCGTGCGCTCGCCGTGCGCGCCCAGATCCACGCGACCGTGGTGCGCGCGCTGGGCGGCGAGTCCTTCGTAGCAGTCAACGTGAAGCCCGCGCTGTGGGGACCGGGGCGGATCGAGCTCAGCGCGCCGAGCGACTGGCGCTTCCTGCTCGAGCCCGCGTGGTCCGCGGTGATGGAGCAGGCGCCGGCCGAGTGGGAGCTGATCGTGAAGCCGGTGCCGGCGGCCGCGGGCCTCGTCGCGCACCAGCCGCCGCTGCCGCGCGCGGCGTGATCCCGCGCGCCTAGCGTCGATGGAGCGGCGGCGGCTCGGCCGCACCGGCCTCGACGTGAGCGTGCTCGGCTTCGGCGGCTCCGAGATCGGCTTCGAGCAGACCGACGCCGGCACCGTCCGCCGCATGCTGGAGGCGGCGCTCGACGCCGGCCTCAACGTGATCGACACGGCGGAGTGCTACGGCGAGTCCGAGGCGCTGATCGGCGCGGCCGTCGCCGGCCGGCGGCGTGACTACCACCTCTTCACCAAGTGCGGGCATTACGAGGGCACCGGTCGTGACGACTGGCGCCCCGTCTCGCTCGAGCAGAGTCTCGCCCGCAGCCTCGCGCGACTACGCACCGACCACGTCGACCTCCTGCAGCTCCACAGCTGTCCCGAGGACGAGCTGCGCCGGGGTGACGTGATCGCGGTGCTGGAGCGCGCCCGCGAGCGCGGCCAGGTGCGCTTCCTCGGCTACAGCGGCGATAACGCCGCCGCCCGCTACGCCGTGTCCACCGGCCGCTTCGACGTGCTGCAGACGTCGATCAACGTGGCCGACCACGAGGCGCGGTCACTCACGCTGCCGGCGGCGCGGGCCGCCGATCTCGGCGTGATCGCCAAGCGCCCGATCGCCAACGCGGCCTGGCGCACCGGCGCGCGCCCGGCGAACGCCTATCACCACGTCTACTGGGATCGCCTGCAGCAGCTGCGCTACGACTTCCTCGAGCGTCCGGTGCCGGAGGCGATCGGGATCGCGCTCCGGTTCAGCGCGTCGATTCCCGGCGTTCACACGCTGATCGTCGGCACCACGAAGCCCGGCCGCTGGCGCGAGAACGCCGCG
Organism: Candidatus Methylomirabilota bacterium; assembly: GCA_046734515.1. GTDB lineage: Bacteria > Methylomirabilota > Methylomirabilia > Rokubacteriales > CSP1-6 > AR5. Next base: position 4,756 of record JBKPRI010000298.1, read on the forward strand.
CTCCTGTCCGCCGGCCCGCTGCCCGCGCGCGAGCGGGACGCGATCGACGCGCGCTGGCGCGCGGTCGCCGACGCGAGCTGGACCGGCCAGCGCTGACGCGCGCCGGCGGCGCTCACGGTGACTGGCCCGCGG
>JBKPRI010000299.1:0-14369 GCA_046734515.1 Candidatus Methylomirabilota bacterium
ATGGGCCTGGTGAAGGAAGGCGACAAGGTCGGCATCCTCACCGACATCATGGGCACCGAGGACCACTACGGCGACATGGACTTCAAGGTGGCCGGCACCGAGAAGGGCATCACCGCGCTCCAGATGGACATCAAGATCGACAGCGTGTCGATCGACATCATGCGGGACGCGCTGCGCCAGGCCCGCGAGGCCCGGATGGTCGTGCTCGGCAAGATGCGCGAGACGCTCGAGAAGCCGCGCGCCGAGCTGTCCCCCTACGCGCCGCGCTTCGTCACCATCAAGATCCGCCAGGAAAAGATCCGCGAGATCATCGGCCCCGGCGGCAAGGTGGTGCGCGGCATCCAGGACGCCACCGGCGCCAAGATCGACATCGAGGACGACGGCCGCGTGACGGTGTTCTCGCCGGATCAGGCCTCGGTGCAGAAGGCCGTGGGCATGATTCAGGACATCTGCCGCGAGGTGGAGCTGGACCGCATCTACCTGGGCAAGGTGAAGAAGATCGTCGAGTTCGGCGCCTTCGTGGAGGTCATCCCCAACACGGAAGGGCTGCTGCACATCTCGCAGATCGCCGAGAGCCGGATCCGCTCGGTGCAGGACGTGCTCACCGAGGGCGATGAGGTGCTGGTGAAGGTCATCGAGGTGGACGGCAACGGCAAGATGCGGCTCAGTCGCAAGATGGCGCTGCGCGATCAGCCCGCGCTCGCCGACAAGGAACGGCTGAAGAACCCGGCGGCGGCGAACCCCCCGCGGGAGTGACCCTTCGACGTGACTGAAGGCTACCGCAAGAGCGTCCTGCCGAACGGCATCCGCATCCTGACGGAGCGGATGCCCCACGTTCGGTCGGTCGCCGTCGGAGTCTGGGTCGAGACGGGGTCCCGCCACGAGCCCGAGGCGCGCGGCGGGGTCTCGCACCTGATCGAGCACCTCGTCTTCAAGGGCACGGCCACCCGGACGGCGCAGGATATCGCGCGCACGATGGACTCGGTGGGCGGCCAGATGGACGCCTTCACCACCAAGGAGAACACGTGCTTCTACGTGCAGGTGCTCGACGAGCACCTGCCGCTGGCCGTGGACCTCCTCACCGACATTCTGCTGCACCCGCTCTTCGACGCCGAGGAGCTCGAGCGCGAGAAGTCGGTGGTGCTGCAGGAGATCCGGATGGTGGAGGACACCCCGGACGACGTGATCCACGATCTGTTCGCCGCCCAGGTGTGGAGCGATCATCCGCTCGGCCGCCCGATCCTGGGCACGCGCGAGCTGGTGACGGGCTTCGGCCGCGACGGCATCGCCGAGCACTTCGGCGAGGAGTACGTGCCGCCGCAGATCATCATCGCGGTGGCCGGCAACGTGACCCACGAGCAGGTGGTCGAGCTGTTCGGGCGCGGCTTCAATGGCTTCGCGCGCGACGCCCGGCCGCGCGCCGGCAGCACGCCGCGGCTCAATCCCGGCGTGAACATCGTGCACAAGCCGCTCGAGCAGGTCCACCTGGTGATGGGCTTCCCCGGCCTGCGCCACGCTGCGCCCGAGCGGTACGCGATGTTCCTGCTCAATGACGTGATCGGCGGCAGCATGTCCTCGCGCCTGTTCCAGGAGATCCGCGAGCGGCAGGGGCTGGTGTACTCGATCCACACCGGCGCCCAGGCCTATGCCGACACCGGCGTGCTCTACGTGCAGGCGGCCACCGACGCGCAGAACTTCTCCAAGGTGCTCAAGTCGGTGCTCAAGGAGCTGCGTGATCTCAAGAAGGACGGGATCACCGCCGACGAGCTCAAGCGCGCCAAGGATCACCTCAAGGGCAGCCTGATGCTCTCGCTGGAGTCGACGTCCAGCCGCATGAACCGGCTGGCCAAGCACGAGATGCACCTGGGATCGTTCCTCACCATGGACGAGATGCTGGCCTCCATCGACGGCGTGAAGCACGAGGAGGTCCAGGCGCTCGTCACCCAGGTGATCGACGAGGAGCAGCTCGCCCTCACCACGCTGGGCCCGCTCGACCGCCGCAACCTGCCCGCGGAGCTGCGCAACTAGCCATCGCCCGGCGGGCGCCGGTGGCCCGGTCGCTCACGCGTTTCTCGCTCTGGCTGCACTTCGTCCTGCTCGCGCCCGCGATCTTCTACGAGGTCCAGCTCATGGAGATCGGACCGCTGGGCGCGATGCTGCTGTATCTGACCGCCGGCCAGGGCCGGCACGTCCACGGCTTCCTGGTGTTCGTCGGCGCCCAGGCGCTCGTGTGGGCCGTCGTGTGGTGGCTCCTGGCTTCGCTCCTCAGCCGCTCCACGACGCTGTCCGTGGCGGCGGCCGTCCTCGTGCTGCTGTTCGCGCTGGCGCCGATCCACGGTGAGGGCGGCCACGGCCCTTCGGGCACGGGCACCGCCCTCGAGAAATACCGGCAGGCGATCCGCGACATCCGCTGACGGCCGCGTCGTCGAAATGTCATCGACCGGCCACGGACGCGCAATCCTCGGGGACTACCGTCACGACGCGATCGAGACCACGTCTCACGCGCCGTGCACGTTCGATCGGGGCGGAGGCCCCGAGGAGGAAACCCCGTGGAGAGTCTCTCGCCGGATCTTGCCCGCCGCACGTTCCTGAAGGGAGCCCTGGCCACCGTCCCGCTCGCGCTCCTGAGCCCGGCGCTGTTCGCGCCGGGGAAGGCCGCGGCCCAGATGATCGGCCCCAGCACGCCCACCGCGCCGTACCTGCTGCCGAGCGTCGCCCACGTGCGGACGGTCGCGATGCTCACGGCCGGCAACGCCGTCGGCGGCTACCGCATGGTCGGCATCCCGGACGGCCTCGGCGCCTTCCGCAGCGGGGACAAGGAGTTCACCCTGCTGATGAACCACGAGATCACCGCCGCCCGCCCGGGCGTGGTGCGCGCGCACGGCAGCAGCGGCGCCTTCGTCTCGAAATGGATCATCGACGCCGAGACCCTCGAGGTGAAGCGAGGCGCGGACCTCACGCCGTCGGCGGACCACGTGTTCCTCTGGGACCCCGCGGTCAACCAGTACACGCGCGGCACCACGCAGTGGCAGCGGCTCTGCTCGGCCGACCTGGCGGCGGAGAGCGCGTACTTCGCCCGCGGTCTCGGCACGCGCGATCGGATCTTCCTCAACGGCGAGGAGGTCAGCGAGGGGCGTGCGTGGGCGCGCATCGCGTCCGGCCCCCACGCGGGCGAGGCCTGGCAGCTGCCCCGGCTCGGCCGGCTGTCGTTCGAGAACGCGGTCGCCAGCCCGTACCCGCAGGAGAAGACGGTGGTGGTGTGCACGGACGACGGCGCGCTGAGCACGGCGCCCAACGCCGCCGCCTTTCCGAGTGAGGTCTACGTCTACGTCGGGACCAAGCAGCGGCGCGGCACCACCATCGAGCAGGCCGGGCTCACCAACGGCTCGCTGTTCGGCACGACGATCACCGTCAACGGCCTGGCCGTGACCGAGGAGAGCGATGTCTTCGGGCTCGGCACCGCCGCCACCGGCTACGTCGGCAAGGGGCGGTTCGGCCTGGCCAACCTCGGTGACGTGTCGAGCAGGAGCGCGCTCGAGCTGGAGCAGGCCTCGATCGCCGCCGGTGTCGCGCGCTTGCAGCGTTGCGAGGACGGCGCCTGGGACCCGCGGGCGAAGCGGCAGAACGACTTCTACTTCGTCACCACCGCGAGCCTCACCAACAACTGCCGGCTCTGGCGGCTGCGCTTCGACGATGTCGAGCACCCCGAGGCGGGCGGCACCATCGAGATCCTGCTGCGCGGCGACGAGGGCCACAAGATGCTCGACAACGTCACCATCGACCGGTTCGGCCGGATCCTGATGGACGAGGACCCCGGCAACAGCGACCGCATCTCGAAGATCTGGCTGTACTCGATCGACACGCGCGAGCTGATCCAGGTGGCCGCGCATAACCCGCGCTTCTTCGACGGCGCGGCCGCCAGCCCCGACTTCATCACCCTCGACGAGGAATCCTCCGGCATCATCGACGCCGCCGACATCCTCGGCGACGGCTGGTTCCTGCTCGACGTGCAGGCCCACAAGCTCGCCGGCGCCGCCGACGCCGATCTCGTGGAGGGCGGGCAGCTCCTGGCGATGTTCGTGGACCCCGCCATCGGCAACGCCGCCTGCCGCACCGATGACGACGATCACGACGACCGCGACGACGACGATCGCCGTCGCTGACTGAGCGCCGCGGCCGGTCGCGGGCCCACGCGCCCGCGATCGGCCGCGGCATGCTGCCACGTCGTATGGTGGTCGCCGGCGCGACCCCTACCATTCGTGCCGGTTTTGCTTTATGGTGGGTGCGTGATCGAGCGGTACACCCGGCCCGCCATGGGACGTATCTGGAGCGAGGCCGCCAAGTACCAGGCGTGGCTCCGGGTCGAGATCGCGGTGTGCGAGGCCTACGCGCGCCGCGGGCGTATCCCCGCCGAGGCCATGGCCCGTATCCGGGCCACCCGTGTCGACATCGACCGTATCCTCGAGATCCAGCGCCGCGTGAAGCACGAGATGATCTCCCTGCTCACCAGCCTGGAGGAGCAGCTCGGCGCCGAGTCGCGCTTCGTCCACATCGGCCTCACCACCAGCGACGTGTGGGACACCGCCACCGCCTTGCAGCTGCGCGACGCCATGGACCTGCTGCTGGAGGGTCAGGAGCGGCTGCGCCAGGCGCTGCGCGCGCTCGCGCTGAAGCACCGCGACACGCTCACGATCGGCCGCACGCACGGCGTGCATGCCGAGCCCACGACCTTCGGCCTGAAGGCGGCCATGTGGTACGTCGAGGCGGGACGCAACCTCGAGCGGCTGCGTCGCGCGCGCGAGACGGTGGCGGTGGGCAAGCTGTCGGGCGCGGTCGGGAACTTCGCGCACATCGAGCCCGAGATCGAGGAAGACGTCTGCCGCGACCTCGGCCTGGCCGTCGAGCCGGTATCCACGCAGATCGTGCAGCGTGACCGGCACGCGGAGTTCGCGGCCGCGCTGGCGGTGGCCGGGGCCTCGCTCGAGAAGATCGCGCTGGAGGTGCGCAGTCTGCAGCGCACCGAGGTGCTGGAGGCGCAGGAGCCCTTCGGCGAGGGGCAGAAGGGCTCGAGCGCGATGCCCCACAAGCGCAATCCCGAGCTGGCCGAGCGCATCTGCGGGCTCGCCCGGCTGCTGCGCAGCAACGCCCACGCGGCGGCCGAGAACGTGGCGCTGTGGCACGAGCGCGACATCAGCCACTCGTCGGTCGAGCGCGTGATCTTCCCGGATTCCACCATCCTGCTCGACTACATGCTCGACACCACAACCTTCATCGTCGACAAGCTCGACGTCGACCCCGCGCGGATGGCCGAGAACCTCGAGGCCGCCCACGGCAACATCTACTCGCAGCGCGTCCTGCTCAAGCTCACCGAGTCGGGGCTGGCCCGGCAGGTCGCCTACGAGCTCGTGCAGAAGCACGCGATGCGCGCATGGAAGGAGCGCCGGCCGCTCCTCGAGCTGCTGGCCGCCGATCCCGCCGTCACCGAGCGGCTGGGCCCGGCCGAGCTGAAGGCGTGCTTCGATCCCGCGTGGTACGTGCGCCACGTCGAGACGATCTTCCGGCGGGCGGGCCTGGCGTGAAGGTCCGCGTCCTCGTCCGCCTCAAATCCGGCATCCTCGACGTGCAGGGCGCTGCCGTGCAACGCGCGCTCGGCGGCCTGGGCTTCGCCGACGTGCGTGGGCTGCGCGTGGGCAAGCTGATCGAGGTCGACGTGGACGCTCCCACGCCGGAGCGCGCGCGCGCCCGCGTGGACGAGATGTGCCGCAAGCTGCTGGCCAACACGATCCTCGAGGACTACACGATCGAGACGGACGGGAGCGAGCGCCTTGCCCCGCCCGGGGCCGTCCGGTAAGATGACCTCCGTTCCCACGCCGCGAACGCCGCACCGCGAGAGGAGAGAGCCGACTTCATGAGATTCGGCGTCGTCGTGTTTCCGGGCACATGGAGCGACTGCGACTTCCACTACGTGATCTCGGAAGTGGTCAAGCAGCCGGTCAAGTACGTGTGGCACCGGGACCGCAATCTCGCCGATCTCGACTGCGTGGTGCTGCCCGGCGGGTTCTCGTACGGCGACTACCTGCGCGCCGGCGCGGTGGCCGGCCGCTCCCCGGTGGTGGAGGCGCTGCCGGAGTTCGTGGCTGGCGGCGGCGTGGTGCTCGGTTCCTGCAACGGCTTTCAGATCCTGTGCGAGGCGGGCCTGTTGCCGGGCGCGCTGATGCGCAACGAGTGCTTGCAGTACCGTTGCCAGTCCACGCACCTGCTCGTGGAGAATGCCGAGACGACGTTCACGCGCGCGCTGCGCGCGGGCCAGGTGCTGACGATGCCGATCTCTCACGGCGAGGGCAAGTACCACGCCGACCCCGAGACCCTGCGCGCGCTGAATCAGCGCCACCAGGTCGTGTTCCGCTACGCGACCGCCGAGGGCCAGGTCACGCGCGCGGCGAATCCGAACGGCTCCGCCGAGAACATCGCCGGTATCGTGAACGAAGAGGGGACCGTGCTGGGGCTGATGCCGCATCCCGAGCGCGCCGCCGAGTCGGCGATGGGCGGCACCGACGGGCTGCAGATCTTCCACTCGCTCCTCGGCAGCCTGGTCGAGGACGGAACCTTCACCAAGCGGTAGGCCATAATTACCTCGGCTGAGCCGAAGGTCACGCTCGACCTGGCGCGCGGCCTGGGGTTGACGGCCGAGGAGTACGATCGGATCATCCAGCGGCTCGGCCGCGAGCCGCGCTACACCGAGCTCGGCCTCTTCTCCGCGCTGTGGTCCGAGCACTGTGCCTACAAGCACTCCAAGGTCTTTCTCAGGCGCCTGCCCCAGGCCGGCCCGCGCGTGCTGCAGGGGCCGGGCGAGAACGCGGGCGCGCTGGACATCGGCGACGGCTGGGCGGTCGTTTTCAAAATCGAGAGCCACAACCATCCCTCGTTCATCGAGCCGTTCCAGGGCGCGGCCACGGGCGTCGGCGGGATCCTGCGCGACATCTTCACGATGGGCGCGCGCCCGATCGCCATCCTCGACTCGCTGCGCTTCGGCGACCCCGGCGATCCCAAGACCCGCCACCTCATCAGCGGCGTGGTCTCCGGCATCTCGTGGTACGGCAACTGCTTCGGCTGCCCGACGGTGGGCGGAGAGATCGCCTTCGCGCCGGAGTACGCCGGCAACCCGCTGGTGAACGTCATGTGCGTGGGGCTCGTGCGCGCGGATCGCATCTTCCGCGCGCGGGCCGAGGGCGTCGGCAATCCCGTGTTCTACGTCGGGAACAAGACCGGGCGCGACGGGATCCACGGCGCCACCATGGCGTCGGCCACGTTCGACGATCAGGCCGAGACCAAGCGGCCCACCGTGCAGGTCGGCGATCCGTTCACCGAGAAGCTGCTGCTCGAGGCCTGCCTGGAGGCGATGGCCACCGGGGCGGTCGTCGGCATCCAGGACATGGGCGCGGCGGGGCTGGCCTGCTGCACGTCGGAGATGCCCGCGCGCAGTGGCACCGGCATGGCCGTGGAGCTCGCCTCGGTGCCGCAGCGCGAGGAGAACATGAGCGCGTACGAGCTCCTGCTGTCCGAGTCCCAGGAGCGCATGCTGCTCGTCGCCGCGCGTGGGCGTGAGGACGAGGTGCGGCGTGTGTTCGCCAAGTGGGAGCTCGACGCCGTGCAGATCGGCGAGGTGACGGCGGACGCCGACCTGGCCGTCCGCCATCGCGGAGAGGAAGTCGCGCGGGTACCGGTGGAGGCGCTGGCCGAGGCGCCGAAGTACGAGAAGCCCTACGCGGCGCCGGCGTGGCTGAAAGAGCTCGTGGCCTTCGATCCGCTCACACTGCCGGCGCCGGCCGACTACGGCGAGGCGCTGGTGGCGCTGATGGGCGCGCCGGCGATCGCGTCCAAGGAGTGGGCGTATCGGCAGTACGACCAGCAGGTCGGCGTGAACACCCTCGTGCTGCCGGGCTCCGACGCCAGCGTCCTGCGCGTGAAGGGCACGCGCCGGGCTATCGCCGTGTCCACCGACGGCAACGGCCGCCAGGTGTTCCTGGACCCGCGGCGCGGGGCCGCCATGGCGGTGTGCGAGGCCGCCCGCAACGTCTCCTGCGCCGGCGGTCTGCCGCTCGGCGTCACCGATTGCCTGAACTTCGGCTCGCCCGAGCGGCCGGAGATCCTGTGGCAGCTGGCCGAGGCGGTCGAGGGTATCGCCGAGGCGTGCCGCGCGCTGGAGCTCCCGGTGGTCGGCGGCAACGTTTCCCTCTACAATGAGACCAACTCCCTCGCAATCCTGCCGACGCCCATCGTGGGTGTGGTGGGCCTGCTGGAGGACGCCGGTCAGCTGGCGACGCAGTGGTTCAAGGGCGCCGGGCATCGCATCGCACTGCTGGGCCCGGACGCGGTGAGCCTGGGCGGCTCCGAGTATCTGTGGACGCGCCATGGCAAGCAGGCCGGCGCGCTGGCGCCCCTCGATCTCGAGATGGAGCGGCGGGTCCAGGCCGCGGTGCGGGCGGCGATCGGCAGCGGTCTGGTGACGGCCGCCCACGACTGCGCCGAGGGCGGGGCGGCGGTGGCGCTGGCCGAGGCCTGCGTGACCGGCAAGGGCGCGATCGGCTGCGAGGCGACGCTGCCCGCGGCGGCCCGCGCCGACCTCACGCTGTTCGGCGAAGGGCCTTCGCGCGTGGTGGTAGCCGTCGAGACGGGACGCGCGCGGGCGTTCGAGGCGCTGATGGCGGAGTCGGCAATCGCGTGGCGGTGGATCGGGACGACGGGAGGCGAGCGGGTGCGCCTGCGAGTCGGAGGCGAGACGCTGGTGGACGTGGCGGTCGACCACATCGAGCACGCGTGGAGGAACGGCTTTGAACGCCACATGGCGTGACGACAAGTTCCACGACGAGTGCGGGCTGTTCGGCATCTGGAATCATGCCGAGGCCGCGAACGTCACCTATCTGGGCCTCTATGCGCTTCAGCACCGTGGCCAGGAGTCGGCCGGCATCGCGGCCACCGACGGCCACAACTTCCACACCGAGAAGGCGATGGGCTGGGTCGCCGACGTGTTCCACCCCGAGCGCCTGCGCCGGCTGCCGGGCCATCGGGCCATGGGCCACGTGCGCTACTCGACGGCCGGCTCCTCCAGCCTCCGCAACGCCCAGCCGATCACGGCCAACACGGCGCGCGGCCCGATCGCCATCGCGCACAACGGCAACCTGACCAATGCCGACGCGCTTCGCAAGGAGATGGAAGCCGACGGCGCCATCTTCCAGTCGAACTCCGACACCGAGGTGATCCTGCACCTGCTGGCACGGGCGCCCGCCGGCCCGCTGGACGAGCAGATCCCGTACGCCCTCGCCAAGGTCAAGGGCGCCTACGCCGTGCTGATCCTCACGCCGGACGCGCTCTATGCCGTGCGCGACCCTCACGGCTTCCGGCCGCTGACCCTGGGGCGGCTGAACGACTCGTGGATCGTCGCCTCCGAGACGTGCGCCCTCGACCTCATGGAGGCCAAGCCGGAGCGCGACGTCGAGCCGGGCGAGCTGGTGGTGATCAACGACGCGGGCCTGCGCTCGATCCGCGCGTTTCCCATGGGCGAGAAGCTCCAGTGCGTGTTCGAGTACGTCTACTTCGCGCGGCCCGACTCGGTGCTGTGGGGGCGCAACGTCCACACCGCGCGCAAGGAGCTGGGCCGCCAGCTCGCGCGCGAGCATCCGGCCGAGGCCGACATCGTCATCCCGGTGCCGGATTCCGGCACCAGCGCCGCGCTGGGCTACTCGGAGGAGTCGGGCACGCCGTTCGAGCTGGGCCTCATCCGCAACCATTACGTCGGCCGCACGTTCATCGAGCCCAAGCAGGGCATCCGGCACTTCGGCGTGAAGGTCAAGCTCAACCCGATGCGCGAGATGCTGGAAGGGCGGCGCATCGTGGTGGTGGACGACTCGATCGTGCGGGGCACCACCAGCCGCAAGATCGTCAAGATGATCCGGAGCGCCGGGGCGCGCTCGGTGCACGTGCGCATCTCGTCGCCGCCGATCCAGTGGCCCTGCTACTACGGCATCGACACGCCGACCCGGAAGGAGCTCATCGGCTCCAGCCACTCGGTGGACGAGATCTGCCGCTATCTCGGCGCCGATTCGCTCGGCTATCTCTCGCTCGACGGCATGCTGAAGGCGACCGGCTCCGACCCGGCTCACTTCTGCCACGCCTGCTTCACCGGGGCCTACCGCGTCGGCATCGAGCCGGAGCCGACGCCGCAGCTCCGTCTCTTCGATTCCTGAGCGCCATGGAGCGGTTGACGTATCGCGCCGCGGGCGTCGACATCGAGGCCGGCGACGAGGCGGTTCGCCGTATCGCGCCGCTGGCCCGCGGGACGTTCCGGCCCGAGGTGCTGGGCGGCATCGGCGCCTTCGCCGGGTTCGTGAAGGTCCCGGCCGGCTACATGGAGCCCGTGCTCGTCTCGTCTACCGACGGCGTCGGCACCAAGCTCAAGGTGGCGTTCCTGGCCGATCGGCACGACACGGTGGGCATCGACCTGGTGGCCATGAGCGTCAACGACCTGCTCGTCCACGGCGCCGAGCCGCTCTACTTCCTCGACTACATCGGCACCCCGAAGCTCGAGCCGGGCCGCATCGAGGCGCTCGTGCGGGGCGTGGCCGAGGGCTGCCGCCAGGCCAACTGCGCGCTGATCGGCGGTGAGACGGCGGAGCTGCCCGACCTGTACGCGCCCGGCGAGTACGATCTGGCCGGCTTCGCGGTGGGGGTGGTCGAGCAGGCCAAGATCCTCGACGGGGCGGCCGTGCGGCCGGGCGATGTGATCCTCGGCCTGGCGTCCTCCGGGCTGCACTCCAACGGCTACAGCCTGGCGCGCCGCATCGTGTTCGACGTCATGAAGCTCGACCTGGCGGCGGCCTTCCCGGGCACCTCGCGGACGGTCGGCGACGTGCTGCTGGAGCCCACCCGCATCTACGTTCGCTCGGTGCTCCCGGTGCGCGAGCACGTGCACGCCATGGCGCACATCACCGGTGGCGGGCTGACCGGCAACGTCCCCCGGGTGCTGCCGGAGGGCTGCCGCGCCCTCGTGCAGCGGCGGGCATGGGACGTGCTGCCGGTATTCCAGGCGCTCCAGTCGTACGGGCGCATCGAGGATCCAGAGATGTTTCGGACGTTCAACATGGGCATCGGCTACGTGCTCGTCGTGCCGGCCGACCGCGCCGACCGGGTGACGGCCGCCCTCACCGCCGCCGGGGAGCGCGTCCACGCGCTCGGCGAGATCGTCGCGGGCGAGCGTGGCGTGGAGCTCACGTCATGACGCGCATCGTCGTGCTGGGCGGCGGCTTCGGCGGCATGGAAGCGATCCGCGTCCTGGAGAGGCGGCTCGGCCGCCGCAAGGACGTGGAGCTGCTGCTGATCAGCGAGAAGAACTACGTGCTGTTCACGCCGCTGCTGCCGCAGGTGGCCTCCTCGCTGGTGGAGCCCCGTCACATCGTGCAGCCCATCCGGGACATCCGGGGTGCCTGGCGCTTCCGGTTTCGGCGTGACCGGGTGGAGCGTATCGACCTGGCGGCCCGCCGCGTGTACCTGACCGAGGGCGTGGTCGACTACGACCGGCTGGTCATCGCGCTGGGCGGGGTGACGCCGACCTTCAACATCCCCGGCGTGGAGCGCCACGCGCTCGAGTACAAGACGCTGGAGGACGCGATCCTCCTGCGCGACCACGTCATCGACCTGGCCGAGCACGCCGACCACGAGCGGGACCCCGCCATGCGCCGGCGCATGCTGACGGTGGCCGTGGTGGGCGGCGGGTACACCGGCGTCGAGCTGATCGCGGAGCTGCAGGACTTCTTCGGGTCCTACATCGTCCCGCGCTACCGTGGCATCAGCCCCGGCGACTACCGGCTCCTGCTGCTCGAGGGCTCGGCCGACATTCTGCGCGGTGTCCATCCCACGCTGGCCGCGAAGGCGCAGCTGAGCCTCCGGCGCGAGGGCATCGAGGTCCGCACGCAGACGCGGGTGACGCGTGTGTCCGCCGGCGCCGTGGAAGTCCAGGGCGGCGAGACCATTCCCGTCGGCTTGACGGTGTGGGCGGCGGGCGTGAAGGGCCATCCCACACTCGCGGGGCTGCCGGTCGAGCGCGACCGGCTCGGCCGCGTCATCGTCAACGCCCACATGCGGCTGCCCGGCCATCCGGAGGTGTACGGCGTCGGCGACGCGATCACGATCGAGGGGCGCCCGCAGGCGTCCATCCCGATCATCCCGGCCGCGCTCGCTCACGCGCGGCTGGCTGCCGAGAACATCGTCGCCGATCTCGCGGGCCGCCCGCCGCAGACGATCGAGTTCGCCCCCCGGGGGATGCTCGTGTCGCTCGGCGAGAAGTCGGCCGTGGTCGAGGTGATGGGCATCCGCTTCTCGGGCTATCTCGCCTGGCTGTTCTGGAACGCGGTGCACCTCTACAAGCTCGTCGGCTTGCGCAAGCAGCTGCAGGTCGCACTCGACTGGGGGCTGGCGGGCTGGTTCCCACGCGACTCCGCGATCATGCGCGAGCCGCCGCGCTGCGCCGTGTGCGTCCACACGCCGCCCGCCCGGCGGGACGCCGCGTGACGCTGGCGCTCGGCGTCCTCGCCTCCGGGCGCGGCTCCAACCTCCAGGCCATCCTCGACGCGTGCGCGCGGCCCGGCTTCCCGGCCCGCGTGGCGGTGGTGATCTCCGATCGGGAGCGCGCCGTCGCCCTCGAGCGCGCGCGGGCGGCCGGCGTCGAGGCCGTGTGGCTGAACCCCAAGGACTTCGGCGACCGCGAGGCCTACGATGCCGCGATCGTGCGCGAGCTGGACGCACGCGGTGTCGGGCTCGTGTGCCAGGCCGGCTGGATGCGCATCCTCTCGCCCGTGTACATCCGGGCGTTCAGGGGCCGCGCGCTCAATATCCATCCGTCGCTGCTGCCGGCGTTCCCGGGCCTGCACGCACAGCGCCAGGCGCTCGAGCACGGCGTGAAGATGTCCGGCGCGACGGTGCACTTCACCGACGAGGGAGTGGACACGGGCCCGATCATCGTGCAGGCTGCTGTTCCGGTGGAGCCGGGTGATACCGAGGACACCCTGGCGGCACGCATCCTGACCGTGGAGCACCGCCTCTACCCGGAGGCGATTCGCCTGTTCGCCGAGGGCCGACTGACCATCGTGGGCCGCAAGGTCGTCGTCAACCCGGAGGGCCGAGGATGAAGGTCCGGCGCGCGCTGGTCTCGGTACACGACAAGACGGGTGTGGTGGAGTTCGCCCGCGAGCTGACGCGCCTCGGCATCGAGATCCTGTCGACGGGCGGGACGGCCAAGCTTCTGCGCGACTCCGGCGTGGCCGTGCGCGACGTGGCCGACGTCACCGGCTTCCCCGAGATGCTCGACGGCCGCGTGAAGACGCTCCATCCGAAGATCCACGGGGGCATCCTGGCCCGCCGCGATCTGCCCGCGCACCAGGAGGCGCTCGAGCGCCACGGCATCCCGCCCATCGACCTCGTGGTGGTGGCGCTCTACCCGTTCGAGGCCACGGTGACCAAGCCGGGCGTGACACTGGCCGAGGCCATCGAGCAGATCGACGTGGGCGGCCCCACCATGATTCGCGCCGCGGCCAAGAACCACGGCAGCGTCGGCGTCGTCACCGACGCCTCGCAATACCGCGCGGTCCTCGACGAGCTCGCGGCGAGCGGCGAGCTCGGGGACGCCACGCGTTTCCGGCTTGCCCAGGAGGCGTTCCGGCGGACGGCGCAGTACGACGCGGCCATCGCGGCCTGGCTACGCTCTGCCGACGCACCCCCCTCAACGGTTCCCGCTGCGGACTACCCTCCGCAGCAGTCGCTCGAGCTGCAGCGTGAGCTCAGTCTCAAGTACGGCGAGAACCCGCACCAGACGGCGGCGTTCTACCGGATCGTCGGCGGGCCGCCGGTCGGGCTGGCGGGGATGAAGCAGCTGCACGGGCCGGAGCTCGGTTACAACAACGTGCTCGACTTCTCGGCGGCGCTCGGCCTGCTGCTCGAGTTCGAGGCGCCCGGGGCCGTGGTGATCAAGCACACGAATCCCTGCGGGGTGGCGCTGGGTGTCTCGGTGGGCGAGGCGATGGCGCGCGCCAAGGCGTGCGATCCGGTCTCGATCTACGGCGGCATCGTCGGCGTCAACCGCACGCTCGACATGGCCGTCGTCCAGGCGCTGGCCGGCATCTTCGTCGAGATCCTGTTCGCTCCCGCCTACGCGCCCGACGCGCTGGAGGAGCTGCGGCGGACGAAGAAGAAATGCCGCGTCTTCGAGGTGCCGTGCGATCGCGCGGGGCTGCCGGCGCGGCTGCCGGAGTACCGCAGCGTGCTCGGCGGTCTGCTGGCCCAGGCGACCGATCTGACGGATCTCGATCCCGCCACGCTGA